>CABYCL010000001.1 GCA_902517505.1 uncultured SAR86 cluster bacterium
TAATAATAAGAGTAAAAAAGAAAAATCAAGGAAAAAAATCTTCTTTACTTTGGCACATTCAAACGAATCTTTTTTATTGTTCAAAAAAAATGAAAAAACTTTTTGGGAAAGCCTTTGGGTTCCATATGACAATCAAGATCAGATAAAATCAAATTTTTTTAAAGAGCCATTAAAAAGTGAAACTAAAAATTTTAATCATGCTTTATCTCATATGGATCTTGATATTACTATCGAAATCTTTGACTATAAAACACCATTTAAGATTAAAACAAATTTAGAGCATAGATGGGTAAATAAAAATCAAATTGATAAATTTGGTCTTCCAAAACCCATAAAGACTATAATAGAAAATTATGTCTAAGAAGATACTTTGTAAAAAGCTTAATAAAGAACTTCCAGCTTTATTGGTGCCACCAATGCCTGGACCAAAAGGCCAAGAAATTATGGAATCTATATCTGAAGAGGCATGGGAAATGTGGAAGTCACATCAGACAACTTTAATAAATGAAAAGCACTTGGATATGTCAAATCCAGAAAATCGAAAATGGCTCCAAGATCAAATGGACAAATTTTTTAATAATCAAGATTACGAAACAGCGTCGGGATTTAAGGCTCTAGACTAAAAATTTTTCAATCTTAAATAGTCGAAAAATCATGATATATTTTGATTTACAAAATAAAAGAAATGGCGTTTAATTTAAGAAGTTTTATATTCTTAATAGGGGCAAAGTATGGCTAATAATCCAAACTCTAAATTTCCAACTGAAGCTGAAATTGTCATTGTCGGTGTTGGTGGAATTGTAGGCTCAATGCTTGCCTACTGGCTTGCAGAACTTGGTCAAAAAAATATTGTAGGGTTAGAAAAATCTACAATTATTCCTTCTGATATTGCCTCAACCGCTCATGCATCTGATTTTGTATATAACACTACTCATGACAAATTAGGTTGCTGGACTACAGCATTCAGCAGAAAGTTTTATGAAGATAATGGATTTTTTTTAAAAAAAGGAGGTTTAGAAATCTGTCGTAAAGATGATGATGAACGTTGGGAAGAACTTAAAAGAAAAGTTGCATCAGGAAAAGCATTTGGTACAAACGTTAGATTGATATCAGCAGCTGAGGCAGTTGAAAAATTTCCCCTACTTGAGGAAGAATCTATGCGAGGTGCTATGTGGGACCCTGATGCAGGTCTTGTTGTTCCGCGATCACAAGAAGTTGTTAACTTTGCTGTAGAAAGTGCTAAAGAAAAAGGAGCGTTGAAAACTTTTACAAATACTCCAGCAAATGATTTTGAAATAGAAGACGGCAAAATTGTTGGTGTTAAAACTGACAAAGGAACGATTAAAACTAAGAAAGTTGTTATTTCTTCTGGAATTTGGGGACCTTTAATGGGTAAGAAGGCAGGTGTTGGTGTTCCTTTGATGCCAGTTGAACACCCACTATTATTTTTTGGACCATACGAAGAAATCCAAGATACTGAAGAAATGCTAGTCTACCCTCTTCTCAGAGATCAAGGTAACTCAGCCTATGTTAGAGATACAGGTAAGTTTCATGGTGGTATGCTCGAATGGGGATATTATGAAGATAAAAATCCTAGATTAGTTGATCCTGAAGACATAGGAAATCCTGATAAGACTATGTTGTCTGATTCTATGAGATATTTAGAGCTTGAAGAGATTGCTGAACCTCTTGAAAAAGCTTTTGAAACAACACCTATACTTAGTGAACTGGGTTGGGATGAAAAAAGTTCATTTAACGGACTTTTATCTGTAACAGCAGATGCTGGCTCTTTGATTGGTGAAAGTCCAGAGGTTAGAGGATTTTGGTTGTGTGAAGCTGTTTGGGTGAAAGATGGACCAGGCTGTGCCAGACTTTGCGCAGAAGCGATGGTCAATGGTAAAACTCAAGTGGATATGCATTCATTTGATATATCAAGATTCTATCCACATCAAAAAGAAAGGGATTATGTAAAGACAAGAGCTTTTGAAAATTCTCAAACTATTTATACCCCTGCCGTTCATCCTAGAGAACCTTATATTACTCAAAGAGAAATGTTTGTTAGTCCATTTTATGAAAGAGAAAAGGAACTTGGCGGGCATTTTGAAAACGAAGTTGCTGGATGGGAAAGAGCCCTTGCTTATATTAGTAATAGAGAAAAACTTGATAACTATCTAAAAGAGGTGCCTTTAAGAGAAAATGAATGGGATACTCGTCATATACCTTACGACGTTGCCAATGCTGAGCATCTTGCAATGAGTGATTCAGTTGGCATGATTAACTTATCTCATTTTCCTATCATGGACATTAAAGGTCCAGATGCCGAACGTATGTTGGAATACTTATCGGTTGCAAAAGTTGGCGGCAATACTCCAGAAGGAAAAGTTATTTACACAAACTTCTTAGATGAAGATGGTGGTGTTCATGCTGACCTAACTATTTCACGCTTAGGTTCTGATAGTTATAGAGTTGTAACTGGTGGTGCTGACGGTAATCGTGATTGGGTGACATTGCGAAACTATAGAGATGACAATGGCTTAAATGCTGATATAAATATTAGAACGCATGATATTGCGACTTTAGGTTTATGGGGGCCAAAAGCTGTAAATGCTCTAGGCAATTTTATAGATCCTGGTGAAGTTGATATTAGTAATTTTCCATTTGTGACTGCAAAAAACTTAACTCTGAATTTATCAGGCGGTAAGAAAGTTAATGTTTGGGCGGCTAGAATCTCATATGTTGGTGAAAGTGGATGGGAAATATACTTCGATAACAATAAAGAAGATGGTTTAGCCTTATACGATTCGTTGCTTGAAGTTGGAGTAGTTCCAGTTGGCATTGAAACATATGCTAATAGTAGAAGGCTAGAAAAAAGTTTCAGACTTCAAGGCGCAGATCTTGAAACAGAATATACTGCCATTGAAGCAGCTATTCAAAGACCTCTTGTAAAAGAAGCAGATTTCCATGGGAAAGCAGCTCATCTTTCTCAAAGAGATGAAGATCCGTGCGCAATTCTATGTACAATGACATTAGATGATCTAAATGTATCTGGAAAGACAAGATACCCTGTTGGCATTTCACCAATTATTGATCCTGTAACAGGTGAAGTACCAATAGATAGTAAAGGTAGAAGATCATACACAACGGGTATGTCTTATTGCCCATCTCTTAAGAAATTTGTAGTTATGGGCTATCTACCTAAAGACATTGCTGTTCAAGGAAAGTCACTTCTAATCGAATACTTTAATGAAGATGGTGATGGTTTGTATCCTATGACTGTTCAAATAGTTGGCAAAGGATCTCTTTATGATCCTACCAATGAAAGAGTTCGTGCTTAACTAATTAGACTTAATGACAACAGTTGTAAACTTGCCTATAATCCAAAGTTCAATTTAAGCCCAGATAGCTCAGTTGGTAGAGCAAAGGACTGAAAATCCTTGTGTCGGTGGTTCGATCCCACCTCTGGGCACCATTCTTACAGGGTTTTTCAAGATTTAAGTTTTAACACACATTAACACACTGCTTTCTTTGAGATTTAGTGTGTTAGATTTAACACACTTTTTAACACATCATAATTTTGGCATACTTATAAATCATATATGAAAATCCAATACATCCTATCATCAGTCCTTTTAGTTTTGCCTTTATACATAACGGGCAATGTTGAGCAAGACTATAAAAAAGATGCTCTTTGTGTCGAGGTATTTACAGAAGGAATTGGTTGGACTCATACTTTTGGTGAAGGTAGATGCCCTGCTGGTTCAAATAAAGATGAGTATTCTCAAAAATTAAAAAAAATTGATTCAATCGTAGAAGTTGGCAATAGTGCTCAACAAGCAGTTGTTGCTATAGGAGAAGTTCTTCGACAAAAAAGAATTATCGATAGTCTAAATAAAAATCAAATTATAAATAAATTTAGATTTTCCACTATAAATGAAAACAATAAGAACAAAATGGGTGAAGATTTTTTTAAGTTGCTTACGAAAAGAAATACCAAACTATCAGTTGGTATTGGTGAAGTAATAGTTTTTATTACAGAAGGAAGTATCCAAGATTGTTACATACCAAAATTTGAAACAAACTATCCATACAAAAGTGGTAAATGGTTTATTTTAAGCAATCAACCTGTATGTAATATACCTGGAGAAAATTTAAAATATTTTTATCCGTTTTATTCTAATGAAGAACAACCATCATATAACTCCATTCATCCAGTTACATTTGACTACAAAAAAAAGAAAGACCTGTACAAAATTTGTGTAAAGGTTTCACAAAAAATAGCATGTAAAGATAAGGCAAAATTAGATATAGATTTTGAAGATTCTCAAGGTTTTGTCTACAACATACAATCTCCAAAAAGAATGGTGATTGTCTCAAAAATTGAAAATGACTTAATTGAAGTTGTTGAATCCTATTATGATGAAGATTTAAAAGATTACATAGATGCTCCCAGAAAGATCAATATTAATGATGAGAAAATCTTTACATCTTTTGATCAAAAGATTGAATTTATAGAAATACAAAATAATCAATTAATATACAAAATTATTGATTAGTCGATAATGCCACTGAAAATCCTTGTGTCGGTGGTTCGATCCCACCTCTGGGCACCATTAATAATCATTTAATCTAAAACTAATTATCAATAGAGTACTATAATCATTTATTAGATTTTTAAAATATTGTATATTAGATAATTATGAAATTAATATACCTATTAAACTTTCTCATTTCAGCAAATATATATGCTGGTGTATTATTAAATGAAATATTAGTGGATGAATTTACTGATGAAGAATCTGTTGCATTAACCTTTACTGCAGATGAGGATTTTGAAGTTTTCCGAAAATGGGGTCAAATAGTTTGTAATGAAGGTTCTTTATTGCTGGGAATTGAAGATACAGATTCTTGGCATTTCGAAGATTACATTAAAGTGAAGTTTAGGTTTGATAAAAATCAGCCATTTGAATATCAATTAAATTTTGATACAGATTCCTCATTTGCTTATACATATTCTGAGGAAATAATATTCACAGTTCTTGATGAATTAAAAGGCTCTCGAAGCTTTTTAATCCAGTTAGAAGATGCTGATGTTCCAATGAGATTTACTGATATTTATGATTCTGAAGGAAAAGTGAATAAATTTTTAGAAACTCTCCTTACAAAGTCTGATTGCTAAGAAGCTACTTAAAAAAAGTTACAATATATTCATGATTTCAAATTTTCAAAAACCAATTGATTCTGGATTTCATGCTAAATCAAACTCAAACGATATAGTTCAAAACATTGATCTAGTTGGAAAAAAAGCAATTATAACTGGAGGTTATTCTGGAATTGGTTTGGAGACAACGAAAAGTTTGGTTGATGTAGGAGCTGAGGTTTTTATTCCAGCAAAAAGAACAGATGAAGCATCTTCAAATCTTGAGGGAATTGTTCCAAAAGATCATATTATTAAAATGGATTTAAGTGATCTTAATTCAGTTAAGTCTTTTGCAGATTCTTTTAAAGAATCAAATAATAAACTTGATTTACTCATTAATAACGCAGGTATTATGGCTTGTCCTGAGACAAGAATTGGGAAAAACTGGGAGAGTCAATTTGCGGTAAATCATGTTGGTCATTTTTTATTAACTAAAGAATTAATGCATTTGATGTCGAATGTTGAGGGAGCAAGATTTATTAGCTTATCATCTTCTGCACACTCTCTAACGCCAATTCTTTGGGATGATATTCATTTTGAAAATAATGCTTATGATAAATGGATGGCGTATGGACAATCAAAAACAGCTTCTTCCCTTATTGCTATAGAATTTAACAATAGAATGAAAGATAAAGGAGTAAAAGGATTTTCAGTTCATCCCGGTGGGATTATGACACCTCTTCAACGTCATCTTGAAAATCAAGAAATGGTTGCATTGGGATGGTTAAAAGAGGATGGAAGTCCTTCAGATCTTGCAAAGAATTTTTTTAAAACTACAAGCCAAGGTGCTGCAACAACTCTATGGTGTGCAACCAGTCCAAAATTAAATGATATTGGTGGAGTATTTTGTGAAGACTGTGATATAGCTAAAAGAAAGAATGATGTTGACGAATCTCTTCAAAGATATTTTGGCGTAGCAGATTGGGCAGTTGACTCAGATGAGGCCTCAAAATTATGGGAAGTCACTGAAACAATGCTTTCATCGTGAAAAATTTTTTTATTTTATATGAAAATATTGAGCCCTACTCCTCAGGTTATTTAGAAATAGATAAGCATAAAATTTATTACGAGGAATGCGGTAATCCAAATGGCAAACCAGCAGTATTTCTTCATGGTGGTCCCGGTGGTGGTGGTAGTACTAGAGTAAGAGGCTTTTTCAATCCTGAGCTATATAGAATTATTATATTTGATCAACGTGGTTGTGGCAGAAGTAAGCCTCATGCATGTATAGAAAATAATACAACTTGGGATTTAGTAGATGATATTGAGAGGCTTAAAGAAAAACTAGGAATCAAAAAATGGCTTGTTTTTGGTGGATCTTGGGGAAGTACACTTTCACTGGCTTACGCTCAAACATATCCTAACTCGGTTTCAGAACTAGTTCTTAGGGGTATCTTTATGTTGAGAGATAAAGAACTAAAGTGGTTTTACCAAGATGGAGCTAGCAGAATATTTCCAGAAGCTTGGGAGGGATTTTTAAAACCTATTAAAGAAGAAGATAGAAATAATTTAATGGATGCATACTATAAAATTTTTACGGGAGATGATGATAAAAAGAAAATGGAAGCTGCAGTAGCTTGGTCTAAATGGGAAGGCTCTGTAAGTACACTAAGTCATAAGCCTGATATGGTTTCATCTTACTCTGAATCTAAATTTGCTCTAGCTTTTGCACTTATTGAAAATCATTACTTTGTTAATAAAGGTTTTCTTGATAATGAAGACCAGCTCATTTCATCATCTTCTATTGATAAAATTCGTCATATACCAGCTAAAATAATACAAGGTAGATATGATATTGTTTGCCCTATGGAAACTGCATGGGAATTATCAAAAAATTTGCCAGAAGCACAATTAATAATTGCGCCCTCTTCAGGACATAGTGCTTTTGAAAAAGAAATTACCCATGAACTTATCAAGGCTACAGAGGAGTTTGCTAAAAATGAATAATATTAGTTTTATTGGCATGGCCGGATGTGGTAAATCAACACTAGGCAATGCTATTTCAAAAGAAATGAATTTAAGTTTTCAAGATACAGATCATCTCATTGAAGAAAAATTTAATATGTCACTAGAGGATATTAAAAACAAATTTGGATACGAATTTGTAAGGTCAGCTGAAGAAGAAGTAATTCTTAGCCTAAATGAATCAACTAAAATAATATCAACAGGTGGAAGTGCCATATATTCAGAAATTGCAATGAATCATCTTAAGTCTTTTTCAAAAATAATTTATATTGATACTCCTCTTGAAACAATAATTGAAAGAATTGATGTTGGACAAGAAAGAGGTCTTGCTGTGCCTGATGGTATATCAGTTTCAGATGTATACCTTGAAAGGAAGCCGCTTTATGAAAAATTCTTTCAATTCACATTAGACGGATCAAAATCAATTCAACAGCTTGTGATTGAAGTTGCAAAAATATATTTTGATAAGTAAAAGATGTATTTATTAGCTGGATCAACTGGATTTTTAGGCAATGAGATTCTCAAAATCCTTGGCAAAAAAGATATATCTACTATTGCCCTTGCAAGAAGAACTATACCTAATTTGCCTCATAATGCTAAAGAGCTAATTATTGACTTTAATGATATAAGAAGTATCAATCTTCCAAGCATAGATGATGTATATCTCTCACTTGGCTATCCTTTGTACTACCAAAATGTAATGGGTTTTATGAGTTCCGCTCTTAAAAAAAAATTTTTTGAAGTAGATTTTATATATCAGATGGAAATAGCAAAGAAAGCTAAAGAGATAGGTGCCAAAAGCATCTCACTTATTTCAGCAGTAGGCGCTGATTCAAATTCTTGGAACTATTATCTAAAAACTAAAGGAATACTTGAAGAAGAAATAATTAATCTAGAATTTGATAGCACAAATATATTTCGGCCTGGGCATCTTATGGGAAACAAAAATAGGCTCGACATAGTTTTAGCTGATATGGTATCTATAACTATAGACCCTTTTTTGCATAGATCTTTTGAAAAATTTAGAAGTATTTCTGTAAAAAAACTTTCTAAATCAGTTGTAAATAAATCAATGGATTCCAAACCAGGAATACATACATATGAATACAAAGATTTTAAAAATTCCTAGCTTCCTTTTTTTTAGCTTTTATTATTTTTTTTATTCCATTACCAGCATTAAGAAGCCAAAACGCATTTGCAAAAACAAAATAGTATAAGCCTAAATATAGTTGGACAATTATTGCAAAAGAACTGCCGGCAATAACTGCAGACAGCCCAATCATTCTTTTTTTTGCTTTCTTTGAAACAACAAGAGGCGCGGCTATCAGAGTACCGAAAATAACACTTAATAATTGAATTAAATCTAGCATACCCATACTAATAAACACTCAGAATATGCTCATTAGTATGAATATTGGCGCGTATTATGAATACTTAAAATTAAAAGTAAAGATATTTTTGGAACTTTTATAAAAAAAATGTAACCTAATATATATCAACAAATATAACGAGATAATTATGAAAAATTTTACAATGATATTAAGTTTTTTTCTTTGCTTTACCCTTGTCGCAGACGATCATATAGACAAGAAAAAAACTATGAAGGATGAGTTCATGAACAATCCAAACTATCTTATGGATTTTAAAACATGCAAAGAAATTAAAGATGGAATCTTTGGAATGCTCTCTTTAGGCGACTCAGTTTGGAAAGAAATTGAACTGAATCCTGAGAATGAAGAAAAATGGCTTGAGGTTAGTGTTTTAGCAGATATGGCTGCAAACTATTCGACAGTTTATAACGTTTGGTGTAAAGATATGATAAATCATAGAATGAAAATGAGAAGAATGTCTGAAAAAAAGAATGGTAAAACAAAAAAAGATAATTAAAATTTGCCTCTTTGGAACCTCATTCTAATTGCATAGACCCTTATTAAAGCCACTACAGTAATAATAAGCTGAATGAAAACTGATATTTTAAGTGGGTCAGACCACTGCCAATTATTAATTGTTAACCATAAAAGATAAGTTTGTAATGGAAAGTTAATTACAGCCCCCATTAAAACCACAATTACTGCTTCTCTTAAAGCAACTTTTTCTGTTTTATTCATATTATTTCCTATTTAATTTTTACAGCAGTTCCATATGCCAAAATCTCTGCTGCTCCTTGAGCAACGGTTGAGGTTTGAAATCGAAATCCTAAGATTGCGTTTGCCCCTTTTGATTGAGCATCTTCTAGCATCCTAACATATGCTTGATCTCTTGAAGTTTTTAAGAGCTTAGAATATCCAACCAATTCTCCACCTATAATATTTTTAAGAAAGGCAAACATATCGGATCCAACATTTCTTGACCTTACAGTACTGCCCTGCACAAGACCTATATGTTCTAGTATCTCAACATTTGCTATATCGTATGTCGTAACAACTTTAATATCTTCATTCATGACATTTTCCTAATAATGGTTTAAGTTATAAATATAATGCAAGAATTAGTAGAAGCAAAGTTCTCAATTGGAAATATTGTAAAACACAAATTTCTAGATTTTCGCGGTGTTGTATTTGATTTAGATCCATCGTTTAACAATACCGAAGAATGGTATAACGCAATCCCAGAAGATTTTAGACCACGAAAGGATCAACCTTTCTATCATGTCTTTGCTGAAAATAAAGAAATTTTTTATATAGCTTACGTTTCTGAACAAAATCTACTTGATGACTTGGAAGGTGGTCCAGCAAATCATCCAGATATTAAAAAGATTTTTTCTCACTTTGATGGAAAGTGCTATATTCCCCATAATGTCGCAACAAATTAGATTTCTATTCCAAAATGGGCCATCTCAACAGAAGTTGTAAATACATTCATAGCATCAGCTAACTCATCTTTTGTTACATATGTCGGAGCAATTCTAATAACGCTATCATTAGGATCATAATTTTTAGGAAATGTTGATCCAGCAGGTGTTATTAAAACCCCCATTTCTTTACACAACTCAACAACTTTTGTGGCTATAGGCTTTGAGGTTGAATAAGTAATAAAGTATCCACCAGTAGGTCTTGAAAAAGTTCCACACTCCTCAGGTAATTTTTCTAAATATTCATATGCTAATTCAAATTTAGGTCTAATTAATTTAGCATGTTTTTGCATATGTGATTTAACTGTTGCGGCATCTTTAAAAAACTCTACATGTCTTTTTTGATTTAATTTATCAGGACATATAATCATTGTTGTTCTTACTTTTTTAATTAAATCCATTGAATGTCCTGATGTCGCCATAAATGAAATACTACCTCCACCAAATGTTACTTTTGAAAAAGAAGTTGTTACTACAGTTTGATCTTGCACATTAGACTCCTCAACAACTTGCCATAAGGGTTTTTGTTCAGGAGTAGGCAAAAAATCATGAATTAGATAGGCATGATCAAAAAGGAATAAGAATTTATTAGAATAATTAGACCCTATTTCGAACATTCTTTGAAGATTGTCATCAGAATATATTTCTCCCGATGGATTAGAGTGTTTTGGAACACATAAAATTCCAACAAAGTCTTCGTCATCTTTTAGGGCTTCTTCAAAGGCGAGTAAATCTATTCCATCTTCTTTAAGAGGAATTGGTACTGCTTCTATGCCAAAGTCATCAAGCATCATAAAATGCCTATCGAACCCAGGAACTGGACAAACAAATTTAGGATTTTTTATATCTTTCCAGGGTATTGGGTCTGCAAAAAGATAATTTGAAAGAACTGTTTGATAGGCAAGCAATAAACTGGACTGCTCTCCTGCTAAGATATTTTCAATAGGAGCATTAAGTAATTCGGACCCTAATCTTCTTGCCTCTATAATTCCAAAAGGTTCTCCATAATTCCTTAAATCTATTCCATCTTCAGATGATATTGGTATTGAAAGATCTATTAAGTCATTTGATAGGTCTAATTGTTCTTTATCTGGTTTACCTCTTGTAATATCTATTGATAATTGCTTCTCTTTAAGAGAATCAAACCTTGCTATAATTTCTTGGTGCATAATATAAATGTCATTTTATACTAACATCATGATTAATTATCTAATATTTATATCTTTAATCCTTATTATTGGAATTCTAGTTTATATGTTATTTAGCATAAAAAATAAAGAAGCCACAGATCAAGGTGGAGCCCAAAACCTTCAAAATAAACTTAATGAGGTTTCTAATGATATTAATAAGATTGAGATTGATTTAGCCTCAGTAACTACTCCAATTAATGAATTAAATAGGTTTCTTGGAGGAAATGTTACAACTGGAAGACTTGGAGAATGGAGCTTGGAGTCAATTGTTCAAGATATTATGCCAAATGAAAGTTATGATTTTCAAGCACAAATTAATCCTGAATCATCTGATAGGGTTGATTGTTCAATTACTACTGCTGAAGGTTTTAGTGTGCCAATAGATTCAAAGTTCTATGCGGGTCAATATCAGAGTTACCAATCTGCTGATAATGATTCTGATAGAAAAAAAGTATTAAGAGATTTGAGGACTGCTGTATTAAGAGATGCGGATGATATTTCTAAAAAATATATCTATCAAAATATTACATCAAATTATGTAATTCTATACATAGCTTCTGAAAAACTTATTGACCTAGTAGATAAAATAGATAACTTAAGGCAAGAGTGTTTAACAGAAAAGAGAACTTTAATACTTGGTCCGAATACCCTTGCAGCTTTTTTAGATACTATAAGAGTTGGACATCATTACCTTAAATTAAATGAGACAGCTGCAACAGTTGCAAAAGTTGTAAGAGAAATCCAGATAGAGTTTTCAAATTTTGATTCAAGTACAGATTCTGTTATTAAAAGACTCGACGGAGCATTAAAGGATGTTCAAAAACTTCAAACTAGAGTTAATGTTCTTGGAAGTAAACTTGAGAAAGGTGCAGATAGTCTAGAAGAAGAAAAATAATGCAAAACTTAAAAATATGGAAATATCTTTCATTGCCCTGGTTAGTGTTTGCGATCACCTTCTTTGTGATTTTCTTTTTTTTAGCATTTTTTAATGAAGTTGATATTAACTTTTTATCTAATGATTATTTGGCTAGCCTTTTTTTAAATACTATACTCATGTCATTTAGTTCGGCAATAATTTCTGCCCTTATTGCAGTTCCCTTAGCAATTTTAGTTACCTTCTATAAATTTCCTGGTAGTAATTTTTTTAGTTGGGCTCTTAGCCTTTCTATTGCATTTCCTGCATATGTATATGCTTTTATTTTTGTAGGTATATTTGAATACTCCAGTCCTATTTCAGAATATCTAAGAATATATGGTATCTCTTTGCCCTCAATTAAAAATATATATGGTGCCTCCATCATTATGTCTATGGCTCTATTCCCATATATATTTCTTATTACTAAAGCTCAACTTTCTTCAGTTGGAGTAAAGGTTTTTAAAGCAGCAAAGTCTTTAGGTGATAATGATCTAGACGCTATCAGGAAGATAATTCTTCCGTCATTGCGACCTGCAATTATAGGTGGTATGGCTCTTGTTATGTTTGAAACAATTGCAGATTTTGGTGGCGTTTCAACTTTAAGAGTGAATACCTTTACTGTTGGAATATATGATGCATGGTTCGGTTATCAAAGTTACAATTCTGGCGCTCGATTGGCAGGTTATTTATTAATATTTGTGTTCATTATTATCTTAATTTCTAAATATTTTGGTGGAGATTATCGGCAAATAGCATCTAAAACGGCAGAGAAATATAACAAAATCGAGTTAAGTAAAATTAAACAGGCTATATTCTTATTAATTTGCTCATCCATATTTGCTCTTGTATTTTGTTTACCTCTTATACAACTAATAATCTGGCAAATATCTGATGCAAGCGTGAGTCTTTTAAATAATATTCATTTATTTGCTAATTCCCTAGTAATAGGCATATTGGCTGCAATTATTACAATATTCTTTGCTACTGCATTATCTTTAAGCTACAGATCATCAAAGAAATTGAGATTGTTTATTTCTATTTCAACTTCAGGCTATGCAATACCAGGTTCAGTAATAGCAGCAGGATTATTAATTGGTTTTGACGTAATTTTTAATAAATCAATTACTGTTTTTGGAATTTATGGTCTTATATTATGTCTTGCTTTAAGATTTATGACGCCGGCATTTAATTATATTTCATCATCTCTTGCTAATATTTCTAAGTCGTCTGAGAATGCATTGTCTTTGAAACCAACAAATTCTATAAAAGCATTTAATTTATTTTATCTACCCCAAATTAAACCAGCATTGCTTCTGAGCGCTATGATTGTCTTTATTGAGTGCATAAAAGAACAGCCTGCAACATTGTTATTGCGTCCTGTTGGCTTTGATACGCTCTCAACGAAAATTTATAACTTCACAAGCGAAGGACAATGGGAAATGGCAGCAAGTCCAAGTTTATTGTTGGTGATGTTAAGTCTTATCTTTGTGTATTTAATAAATAAGAATATAGACTTAAACAAAAATATATAAATTTATGAAGGATACAGGTTACAGATCAAATGTCGGGCTTATTGTTGCAAACAAAGAAGGCAAGTTACTATTATGCAAAAGAAGAGGTATGAACAGCTGGCAATTTCCTCAAGGAGGTATTGATTACACAGAAAACTCATTAAAAGCAGCTAAAAGAGAGCTCCATGAAGAAGTTGGAATAAAATCAAACTCAATAAAGTTAATTCAGTCTTTAGATGAGTGGTTGAAATATGACATTCCAAAAAAAAGTCGAAGAAGTAAACTTATTAACAATAATTTCAAAGGTCAAAAACAAAAGTGGTTTCTTTTTATACTAAAAGAGGATGTAAACATTACTTTTGATAATGATCCAGACAATGAGTTTGATGATTTTAAATGGGTCTCTTACTGGTATCCTTTAAATGTGATTATTTCATTTAAAGAAAAGGTCTATAGAGAAGCATTAAATAAATTAAAATATTCTTTCTGTAGAGAATTTAATGTTTGATGAAATCTTAATCTTTGGAGCCCTCGGAATCCTTGCAGGTTTATTAGCAGGTATGTTTGGTATTGGTGGTGGATTAATTATGGTACCGGTCCTTATTGGTACTTTTTTAAGTTTAGATTTTAATAATGAGATAATAGTCCAGCTTGCTATTGGAACATCAATAGGATGTATTATTTTCACAAGCCTTTCTTCGGCTAATGCTCATAGAATTAAAGGGTCAGTTAACATAAATCATTTTAAACCTGTTGCAGCTGGAATAATTTTTGGGGCTTTTGCTGGAGCATTATTTGCTGTTCAAATTGATGGCCTAATACTTAAACTAACTATAGCTTCTTTCATATTGATTGTAGGCTTAGATATTTTATTAGATAAAAATATTATTCAGAAAATATTTCAATTCAAGCCAAAATCTATTTTTGTAGGATCTGGAATAGGTTTTTTGTCTTCTATTTTAGGTATAGGAGGTGGCACATTTTCTGTTCCCTATTTTAAGGGCTCTGGTTTGAGCCTTACCTCATCAATAGGCACTTCTGCTGCGTGTGGTGTACCTATAGCAATTTTTGGAACACTTGGTTATATTGTTGCAGGTCTGAATGTCGATCTGCTTCCTAATATGAGTCTTGGTTATATTTATATGCCTGCATTAATTGGAGTTTCAATTACTAGTATATTTTCTGCTAAGTATGGAGCAGATCTTGCTCATTATTTATCAAAGGATACTCTAAGAAGGCTTATGGCATCTTGGTTCTTTATAATTTCAATATATATGTTCATAGTATGATTATCGAATTATCAGATTTTTTTAATAATCCTAGTCTAATTGAATTAGGACCTCTAAAAATACAATACTATGCTGTCACGTGGTTACTGTCTGCATTACTTATATATATCTTCTTAAAAAAGAATAAAGTGATTCTAGAGGTTGGTCTGTCTAAAGATGAAGTAAATGATATGGTTTTTTTATATGGGCTATTTTTTGGAGCAATGTGTGGAGGCCGAATTGGTTACATGCTCTTCTATGGAATAGATCAATTAATGAATGATCCTTTATCATTATTCTATATTTGGCAAGGTGGATTAAGCTTTCATGGAGGTCTTATAGGCGTGATTATTAGCTTAATTATTTTTTGTAGAAAAAAAGGGATTGAATTTTTAAGATTAATGGATGGTGTTGCCCTGGCTATGCCTATAGGACTTGGACTAGTAAGAATTGGAAATTTTTTAAATGGGGAGTTATATGGCAAAGAAACTAATGGTGATTGGGGTTTTATATTTCCAACAGATCCATTTGGAGCCTTACGTCATCCTTCTCAAATCTATGAGAGTTTTGGTGAAGGGTTAGTTTTATTTTTGTTATTATTTTACATAAGTAAAAAAACTAATAATAAAGGTATAGTTTGTTCATCATTTCTTATTTTTTATGGGTCAATAAGATTTATAATTGAGTTCTTTAGGCAACCCGATGCTCATCTAGGTTATATTGCTTTTGATTTTATTAGTATGGGTCAAGTGTTATGTATACCAATGATAATTATGGGATTTTTTATTTTGATGTATTCTAGGAAAAATATATGAAAGCATATTTAGATCTTCTTAAATATATCATCGATAATGGTGAAGAAAAAAACGATAGAACTAACACAGGAACAATATCATCTTTTGGACATCAACTTGAATTTGATTTAGAAGATGGATTTCCTGCTGTGACTACTAAATCATTAGCATGGAAAGGTGTTGTTTCTGAACTTCTATGGTTTCTTGAGGGTTCTGATGACGAAAGAAGATTGGCAGAAATAAGATTTAATAAAGATAGATCTGAGTTAACGGACTTGGAAAAATATTCAACAATTTGGACCGATAATGCTGAAAATCAAGGAAAAGAATTAGGATATGAAAATTCCGATACAAAGAAACTTCTAGGTCCAGTATATGGTGTTCAGTGGAGAAATTGGAGTGGTATAGATCAAATACGAGATTTATTAGAAGGCCTCAAAAATAATCCTGATGGGAGGAGACATATTCTTTCTGCATGGAATGTCGGCCAAATAGATAAAATGGCTCTACCGCCATGCCATGTTATGTCTCAATTCTATGTGCATAGAGAAACAATAAGCTGTCATATGTATCAAAGAAGTGCTGATATGTTTCTAGGTGTCCCTTTTAATATTGCTAGTTATGCCTTGCTGCTATCAATCTTGGCAGAAATATTGAGTCTTAAACCAAAAAGATTTATTCATTCATTTGGAGATGCGCATATTTATATAAACTCAATCGATCAAGTAAAGGAACAATTATCTAGGGATCCAAAACCACTTCCTAAACTTATTATTCCAAGTATTGATAATTTAGAAGATATTAACAAACTTACTGTTAATGATTTTATTCTAGAAAATTATGATCCTCATCCCCCTATTAAAGCAAAAATGGCAATATAAATGATTACGATTTCTCATGTTGTAGCTCTATCTAATAATAATGTTATTGGTGTAGATAATAATCTTCCTTGGAACTTGAAAACTGACCTTGCTCATTTTAAAGATTACACAACAAACAAAATTATTGTTATGGGGAGAAAGACATTTGAATCAATTGGTAGGCCACTTCCAAATAGAAAAAACCTTATTGTCTCAAATACATTAAATGAGATTAATGGTGCATATATTTATAAAAGTACTGAGGAAGCAATAAAAAATGCAAAAGAGATGTGTATTAATAATGAAATATATAATGAAATTGTAATTATTGGTGGGGGCTATCTTTTTAGAGATACGCTTAAAATAACAAATAAATTAGTATTAAGTGAAGTTGACTGCGAAATAGATGGCGATGTGTTTTATCCAAAAATTCATTTAGAAGAGTGGAATGAAGTAAGCTCAAAAAAATTTATTAAGGATTCAGATAATGATTTTAATTTCGTTGTTAAGGTTTATGAAAGACTCTAGGATGAAGAAGAATTCATTTGAATGTAGTCTCTTCTTAAAGCAAGATTCTTAACTCTAATTTCTTCATTTTCAGTGTATTTAATCCAGTTATTTGCCTGAGTCTTTATCTTTTTCTTTTTATCTCTTGCAGCTATTCTAAAATTCTTTTTAGCTTCATCAAATTCTTCAAGTTCAAAATGTGCTTGGCCTAGTGTTAAATAAACTTGAGAAAGATCTTTAATTTTTCCTTTTTCTAAGCCTTTCTTAATTGCGCCTACAGCATCTTGTACTTTATCTTCTGACAAGTATAAGTTACCAAGTAGTACATAAGATTTGCCATCTTTTGACATCTTTGCAGCTCTCTCAAGTATTGGTATCGCCTTATCAATCTCCTGAGCCATTCTCCATGCATCTGCTAATGTTTTTAAATTTTTCTCCGTATCTCTTACTACTGGGCCTGTTTTCTCAATTTTAGTTTCTTCTTTAGTTACCTCATCTACGACTGTTTCTACAGTTGTAACTATTTTTTGTTGTCCAGAAACAAGAACTTCAGCCGCCCAATAAGGATTCTTATTTAATAAAAGAAGTTGGGCTAAAGCTAGATATTCTGACTCTTTATCTAAAAAGTCTTTCTGATAGGCTGCTTTTAAAGTAATCATGTAATCTCTTTCTCTGCCAAGCTGTCCGTATACTCCACCTAATTGAATAAAATATAATTTTTTTGGGTAAAGATTTACTAAAATTTCGAATATATCGCGCTGTCTTAATAAAGATTCTTTTTCTCCAATTTCCTCTTTAAGCTCACTGATACAACCTGCTAAAAGTTGATACCAGCTTTCTCTTGGTTTATAACCCTCTTCTTCCGCTAAAGAAATTGCTGTTTCAAGAGAAGACATAGATTTTCTGAAATTGTTAATAGCAAAATATGCTTGGCCAAGAAGTGACCATGACTGAGCAGTCACTGTTTCAACTTCATCCATCCATTGAAGAATTAATTGAATACCCTTTTGATAATTTTCTTGAGCTAAATTTAATTGAGCTAAAGCAAGTATTGCTCCATTTCTAAGGCCAATTGTTACCTCTGGTTCATTCATTAGTTTTGTGTAAGCATCCATAGCTTGAGGATATTTCCCATCAGTCATATATACATAAGCCCAAGCATTCCACATCACAGAACGATCATAACTTTTTAATTCATCTTTATTATTTCGAAGTTCTGTAAGAACGCTTAAAACAGTTTCCATATCTGGTTTGGGTTCACCAGCATCATCAACTTCTTCCAAAGCTTCATAAACTTTTGCCATCTTCTTAGCAGTAGATGTTTGAAGTGCTCTAGCTTTTTTATACTTGATAGGTTTTTTTGTATCAGATTGTGATTGTGCTTCAAGATTGATTGAGGAAAATGCAAACAATAATGCCAAAGTTGAAAATAAATATATTGTAAATTTTTTCTTCATAACTTAAATTCTATTCTTCATCTAGTATATATGTAAACCTATGTAATACACCGCTAACTGGCACTGCTCTTCCATCAACAATTTTAGGTTTATATTTTAATTTTAGAGCGGCTCTTGCAGAAGCACTATTAAACATTGTGCAAGGTCTAAATTCTGTTGCAGGATCGCTAGGATTAGAATTTGAACAATATCCTTCAAGGGCACTTGCATCTTCAACGCTTCCTGTTTCGGTTATTGTAAACTCAACTAATGCATAACCCATCGTACCTCTTTCTTGAGCTCTTCTTGGATAAATTGGAACAACTTTAAATAAAGGTATGTATTCACCATCTCTAAAAAATGATCCTCCAGCTTTAAAGTTTGCTTTAGGTTTTGCAACTGTTACATCCATTCCAGTTAATGGTTGAAGATCAAGTTCTGGCTGAGCAATATCTTCTGGTTGCTCTTCCGGCTTGTCAGGTTTATCAACTTCAGTCATAAAAGTATCGATTTGTCTTTCTGGCATCACTACGTCAGCAAGCTTTACAGATGTGTCTTCTTTTAAGCCGCTATCTCCTAAAGATATTAGGATCACCATTACAAAAAATAAAGCTAAAGTAATAGCTGAAGAAAAACCAATTCCTGCAGCATATTTATTCGCATTAAAAGCTTTAACATAAAGATCATGCATTGGTTTTGTAACAGTATTTATAGCTGCAAGAACTTGATTCATAATTTATTTTGGTTCTGATGCAAGTGAAATAGCATTAACACCTGCTTCTCTCGCCCCATCCATGACTTTTATTATGGTATCAGCTACAGCTTTTTCATCTGCTTGTATTACAACAGATCCTTTAGGATTATCTGCTAGCAACTTTACAACATTCGCTTTTACTTGCCTAACATCAATTCTTCTTCCATCCATCCATACTTCGCCTGTAGGACCAACAGCAATCAAAATTGCTGCATTCTCTTGTGTTTCTGCTGTATCAGAGTCAGGTCTATTTATCTCAAGACCAGGCTCTTTTATAAAGTTAGCAGTTACAATAAAAAAGATAAGCATGATGAAAACAACATCAAGCATTGGAGTTAAATTTATTTCACTTTCATCATCCTTTACAGCACTGCTTATTGCATTTCTTCTCATTTACTTTCTCCTATAAATCTCTTTTTATTAATTCTCTTAAATCATTAGTATGTCTGTCAGATGCGCTAGTTAAATATATGGTCGCAAAAACACCTGAAAGAGCAACCACCATTCCTGCCATTGTTGGAAGAGTTGCTTTTGAAACTCCACCAGCCATAGATCTCGCATCCCCACCGCCGTTAAAAGCCATAACTTGGAAAACTTCTATCATCCCAGTTACTGTTCCTAATAGACCGAATAATGGAGCCAAAACTACACAAGTTTGGATTATTGTTAAATTTCTATTAATCTCTACCCTCGCCTGAGAAAGCATCTTTTCACGAATCTGCAATGCATGCCATGATGTCTTATCATTTCTATTATTCCATTTGCTTGCTAGGTCTTGGACATAAAACTCATGACCATGAGAAAAATACCAAATTCTTTCAAAAATCATTGCCCACATAAAGAAAACTAAGATAGCAATTAACCATAGAACACTACCTCCTGCTTCCATAAAATCTCTTATGGAAGAAAAAGCTTCAGTGATAGCAAAAAACATAATTAGTTATTAACTTCCTTCTGCTCTTTCAGCAAGTATGCCGGTGCTTTGCTCTTCAAGAACGCTAATGATTCCTTTAGCAGAAGATGCTGTAAAAGAATGTAAAAGCGTTGTTGGTATTGCAACTAATAGACCTAATACAGTTGTCACAAGTGCTTGTGAAATACCTCCAGCCATTAGTTTAGGGTCGCCTGTTCCATATAAAGTAATCATTTGGAAAGTAACGATCATACCTGTAACAGTACCAAGCAAACCAGCTAGAGGAGCAACAACAGATATTATTCTTACCGCTCCAATTCCTCTTTCAATAGATGGTCTTTCAGACATAATTGCTTCAGCAAGTTTTAACTCTAAGGTATCTATATCTTTCTTAAAGTTATCTTCACCAACTTTAAGAACTCTTCCAAGAGGATTTCTTACATCAAGAGTTTTTGATCCTGATTGTGCCCTGACAGCTTTACCAAGGACATATAAAGTCCATAACTTCCAGAAAGCTATACCAATACCAATTAAACCAACAAATATGATTGCATACCCAACTTCTCTACCTTGTGCAGCTCTCTCAGCAAGAGATGGTGTTTGTATTAAGTTAGCTAATAAACTTCCGCCAGTAGGGCCTGTTGGATCAATTCCAAACCTTACTTGTTCGCCTACATCAGCATTTCCTACTTTTTTAGCAGTCTTTGTAAATCTTCCAGATGGTTGTCTTGGTAAGAAAGCATATTGGCCTGTTGCAGCAACATATTTTAAATACTTGCCATCACATACTGCATTGAATAAGCCAACTCTTGTAACATTACAAGATTCAGACTCGCCATCTAAATTAGTTACATTAGTATCGAAAGATACAACCTGACCACTAGCAACCATTTCTCTTTGAAGTTCATACCATAGACCTTCAATTTCCCTAATAGTAGGTAGTTCAGTTGTTTCTGACATTTTTGATGTTAAATCATTTAAGAAATCTACCCTTTCTCCACCATACTGAGCGCTTGTAAGCGATCCAGAAAATTGAACAGCTGCTTCTCCAGCAGAACTTTGAAGATGTCCAAATAACTCAACCAATGAGCCAAGCTCTTTTTGATAAGCCTCTTCTTTTACTCTGAGAATTTCTTCGTTCTTTTTGTACTCTGCCTCAAGTTGATCAGCAATTCTTTCTTGTCTAGCTAATTCTCTTTTTTCAGCAGCTAAAATTTCAGCTTGTTTATTTTTATTAGCCATAAACTTAGCTTCACGATCTGCATTTTCAGATTGTTCTTTAGTTTTACCTTCTTTAACTAGCATTAGAAGAGCTTCTACCGATGAAACTTCTGTTTCCTCACTTTCAGATTCTTGAGCTAATACAAAAGTATTAATCGTTAAGGATAATACAAATAATATTGATACATATTTCTTCATTATGCTTCTCCTTTAACTACTGGCATTAGCATCATATCTGTTGGAGCTAATTTTTTAGCAATTCTTATAGCATCTCTTATTGGTTTTCTATAACTTCCTGATAATTCTTCCCAGTTACCTGTTTCGTTATCCCATCTTCCGCTAGTTCTTTCATCTATTGTTTGATAAAACATTCCGATTCTTCCAATCACAAGAATATTAACAACCGTTCCATCTGCTAACTTATCTTCATATGTATCAATTTTACGACCATATTCAGCTTCTATATTGTATGCTTCAAGCACTTGTCTGACTTGTTCTGATGCTGTTACTTTTGGCTTAGATAAAGAAGATCTAACCATATCAACTCTTGATCTTCTTTCTTCGCTTCTAAAGGGAGTGTCTAGTTTTATGAAAGTTTCTAAAGTATCAAGCATCTTTTGAGCTAAAGGTGGAATTTGTCTCTGCATGACAACCACTTGAACTAGCTGCTCATCAAGTTTATCCATTAAATCAAGCTGAGCTTGAATCTGAATTCTTTTTTGAGCGTTATATAATTTAAGTCCTTCGACTTGTTTAGAAACAACTTTGTATTCATTTACAATTTTGTCAGTTTGTCTTTCTGTCTGATCAATTTTATCTTGCGAATTTGCAGAAAGAGTTTGGTTTTCTCTACCAACTTCTAAAATACTTTCCATATTTACTTCAACATTAACTTCATTAGCTGAAATTAATACACTAAAGCAAAAAAATATTGGTAAAGATGTATTCTTTATATAGTTAAACATTGTGTTACTCCCTAAGTCTGAACATGTTAACAGCCATAGACTAATAAATAAATTAGTTTATCTTTATTTTGTTTAAACGATTATTCTATCAAAAACTTCCTCAGAAGGAGTAGTTTTATATAATTTATAACTTTAGGAATAACATAGGCGTGTTTTTCTTATATGCCCTATATTCTTCTAAGTGACCCCATTTTTTATTACCCATATCATCAAGCATCCTAACTCCGCTAATGTAAACAAGCAGAACGTATGTAAACACAGGAGATATCATGGTTAAGTATTGTGTACCCGAAAGAGAAGAAAATGACATTATTGCTACTGCTGACCATAAAAGAATTTCACCAAAATAATTAGGATGTTGAGATTTTGACCATAAGCCTGTCGTGATAAATTTATCTTTGTTCTCTTCAATAGATCTAAATATTGTCTTCTGACGATCAGCTATTATCTCAATTGAAAAGCCTATGATGAAAAGAGCAAAGCCAATATAAAATAAATTATTTGGTATTATTCCGTCTATGCTTGATATTCCAGTAATTGCACACATTGAACATATTGAAACCCACATACCCTGAAGCGTCCATGTCATGAAAAATTGAGACGCAGAAGTCTTTATTGTTCTAAACCTCTTGTCTTCGCCATCTTTGTGAATTCGAGCAAATAAAAAAGATCCCAATCTTACAGCCCATAAAGATATAAGAACTGTTACTAGGAGGCTTTGGGTATTAAATTCATTTGTTTGACCTGAAGAAAAGTAAACAAACCAGATAACAGTTAAATAAGTTAAAGATCCTGTTAAATCATAAAATTTTTCAGTTTGAAATAAATAAGCTGGTATATAGGCAACCCATTGTATTAAAAAAGCTAAAATAATAGCATTTAAAACAATGTCGCTATTTGTAAGGTATGCAATCAGTACACATAAAGAAAAGGCTATCGTTGCAAATAAAATATTTAAAAAAGACTTCATATTTACTCCCATCCACAAATTCTATTTTTATTTTGTTCATCAAGCCATTCTTTTAATGGCGCATAATAATTTAATATTGACTTACCGCTAAGTTGCCTTGAACCAGTTAAATTTTCAAAAGCTTCTTGCCATGGCAAGCTTTGGCCCATTGCCATTGTCGAAATAATTTTATCACCAGCTTGTTTATTTCCATAAATCGAACATTCATGCAGATATCCATCATAATTAATAAGATTGCAAAGTGATTCATGAAACTGATATTGCATAATACTAGCCAAATAATATCTTGTGTAAGGAGTATTGCCTGGAATATGGTATTTTGCACCTGGATCAAAATAGTCCTCTGACCTCGGATAGCTAGTAGTTATTCCTTGATATTCTTCTCTTAAATTCCACCATGAAGAATTTAGATTTTTTTCATCAATTTTGCCATTAAATACTCCAGACCTCCATTTGTCTAACATTAAAGCCCATGGAACAATCACAATTCCATCCAATGCTTGCTTCATTAATAAACCAATTGGGTCTTGTTTTGCTTTTTCAGCTTCGTCTTTTGAGATAAAACCAATGTCAACTAGGTAATCAGGGGTTATAGATAGTGTAAGCAGGTCTCCAAATGCTTCATGGAAACCATCATTTGCCCCTGCTTGCAATACCGTTGGTATATGATTATAAGCTTGATAATAAAAAATATGTCCAAGTTCATGATGAATTGTAATGAAGTCTTCTTCATTTTTTTCAATACACATTTTTATTCTTAAATCATTGTTTACAGGATCTAGATTCCATGCTGATGCATGACAAACAACAGATCTATCCCTTGGCTTGATAAATAACGATCTCTCCCAAAAAGTTTCTGGAAGAGGTTTGAACCCCATAGATATGAAAAAATTTTCAGCATATTCAACCATCTCGATTTCATCGATAGATTTCTCATTTATTATTTTAGTGACATCAATATAGTTAGACTCTGTTTGCTCTTCATAAATTAAATCGTAAACATTTGACCATGATTGCCCCCACATATTGCCCAGCATATGAACTGGCAATGGACCTGACTTAGGAACAATTTCATCACCATAATGTTCATTTAATTTCGCTCTAACATGACAATGCAGAGCATCATATAAAGGCTTAACTTCATCCCAAACTCTATCAGTATCATCTAAAAAATCTTCTGCGGGCATATCATATTTACTGAACCACAAGTCACTTAAACCTTCATATCCAAGGTCAATCGAACCTTGGTTACCAATTTCTACCATGCGCATATACATTGGCTTCATTGGTTTGCCGATCTCATGCCAGCCTTGCCATGCCCTTAATAATTCTGAAGGATTTCTAGAACTATCAATGATAGATTCGAACCCCTCTAAGTCATAACAACTTCCATCTTCAAAACAATACTCTCCACTTCCATACATTGCCTCAAGGTTTGTAGTAATTTGAGAAAGTTCTGACGCTAATGCATTGTCTAAAGGTGGTGGCATTACAAAAGAGCTTTTAAGAATATCTAGCATCCTTCTGTTCTCTGGAGATGTTTTTATACCATCAAAACTAGCTGCCTGTCTGGATCTTTCTAAAGACTTTAATGTATATCTAGTTCCATAATCAGCAATGACCTTTTGTGAATCATAAGTTATAAAGTTTGAACTTATCCATGACGCAGAATATATAACTGGGCCATCTTTTTTATTTTCTTCTTCCACAGATGATAAAAAATCTTCAAGATCTTGGATTTCATTTGTTTGTTCGCTAGTAGGTGCGCAAGAAGTTACAATAATGATTAATATTAAGCTTAAAAAATTTCTCATTTGAGGCACCTCGCTATTAAAATAACATAAAAATAAAATTAATATGAAGATTTCTACAAACCAGTTTAAAAACGGAACAAAATTAATTATAGATAATGCCCCTTGCTCAATTATAGAACATGAGTTTCACAAGCCTGGCAAAGGGCAAGCAGTAATGAGGATAAAATATAAAAATCTATTAACTGGCAATACAAATGATAAAACATTTAAATCAGGAGAAAGTGTTGAATCTGCTGATGTGAGTCACAATGAAATGGAGTTTTTATACCAAGATAATGAATCTTGGCATTTTATGGATACTAATACATATGATCAAATTGAGGTAAGTTCATCAAAAATGGGGGGTGCTTCAAAATGGCTGGTTGGGCAAGAGGTATGTGAAGTAGTCTTATGGAATGGTGAACCTATTTTGGTAAATCCACCAACAATTGTAGAACTTAAAATTATTAAAGCTGAGCCAGGAGTAAAAGGAGATACTATTTCAGGAGCTACAAAGAATGCAACACTTGAAACAAATGTTGAAGTTCAGGTTCCATTATTTGTAAATGAAAATGAATCTATTAAGGTCGATACAAGAGATATGACTTATGTGGGGAGAGCAAAATCTTGATAGATATTATAAACAAAGAAATAGAAGAATTTTTATTATCGGTTAATAACGACAAGAAAAATATACAAACCATTCTTGAAAAGAGTACAACTTCTATAACAGATGATTTAAACAAGGGGCATTTAACTACAAATGTATGTATGGTTGCTGCAAGTACTCTTAAATATAAACCAAATGAATTGGCTAACAATTTAAAAGAAAAATTAATAAAGCTGAGGTTTTTTGAAGACGTTCAATCTGCAGGACCTGGTTTTATAAATATCTTTCTTAAAAGAAATGACTTCGTATCAACCATAAATATTATCAATAAAATGAAGGACTCATTCGGCAAATCAAAAGTTGGAGATGGAAAAAAAGTTCAAATTGAATTTGTGTCTGCTAATCCAACTGGACCACTTCATGTTGGTCATGGAAGAGGTGCTGCTTTTGGAGATGCAATAGGCAGAATCCTTGAAGCAACAGGATCATTGGTTGAAAAAGAATATTACATTAATGATGCAGGAAGGCAGATCGATATTCTTACTGCAAGCGTTTTATTGAGAATGATTAAGAAAGATATAAATAATTATTTTCCACAAAATGCATATAAAGGGAAATATATTGAAGATATCGCCAATAAACTGAAAAAAGATATAAATTTAAATTGTGATTATGAATCATTGACTAAGGATATGCCTAAAGATCCTGAAGAGGAAATTGATCAAATTATTGGAAATATAAAAGATCAGGATGAACCCTCATGGAATCAAGCGAAAGAATTTTCATTGGCTGAAATGGTTAAATCTATTAAAAATGATCTTAAAACATTCAATGTTGATTTTGATCATTGGTTTAATGAATCATCATTAGGAGATGTTAGTGATTCCTCATCAGAAATATCAAATTCAATAAACAAATTAAAAAGCGACGGTAGTGCTTATGAAAAAGACGGTGCGATATGGCTTAATACAGATATAAGCGGTGACGACAAACATCGAGTTCTAATAAGAGAAGATGGAAGAGCAACTTATTTTGCATCAGATGTTGCTTATCATAAAAATAAAGTTGATAGAGGTTTTGATAAATTAATAAATATTTGGGGTGCAGATCATCATGGTTATATCAAAAGAATTGAGGCATCTATTGAAACATTAGGGTCAAGCAAAGAAAAACTTATTGTTAAACTTGTCCAATTTGCGAATCTTTTTAAGGAAGGCAAAAAGGTAAAGATGTCCACAAGATCAGGTGAATTTTTTACTCTAAAAGATCTGATTGATGATATAGGTACTGATGCGGCAAGATTTTACTACTTATCAAAACAAGCAGACCAACATTTAGATTTTGATATAGATTTAGCAAAATCAGACAGTAAAGAGAATATTTTTTATTATATTCAATATGCTCATGCCAGAATTGTTTCTTTAGAAGAAAAGGCTTTAAAAAAGAATTCTAAAATAAAAACAAATATTAATAACATAGAAAATAATAGCTATAAAGAATGCGATAAGCTGATTCATGAAATATCAAAATATCCTGATGTTGTTAACAAGTCCGCAAATGCACTTCAACCTCATTTGGTAATCTACTATTTGAGAGACCTTGCTCAATTATTTCATAGCTATTACAACGACAATCATGTTCTTTCAGAAACTGACCAAAATATTGAATCAATTCTTGTATGTTTATTGTCTGTGAAACAAGTCATTTCAAATGGTCTAGACCTTCTTGGAATATCTCCTATTGAAAAAATGTGATTTATGAAAGATTTTGCAAACATAAAACAGAAGAGAAGAAAACCAACAAAGAAAAAGACTGTTTTTAGTTCAAGAAAGTCCTCCACTAGAACTGTATCATCAAACACTTTAATGGTTTTACTTTTAATAAGTCTAGGCCTCGCTGCCACTTCTATTTTTTATTTTAAAACTGATGTTTCTTCAATCAAGTCAAGTAATGTAACAAATTCTGTCACCATTGATTTCCCAACTTCACTGATGGAAAACTCTGTTTTAATTGAATTTAATAAAGAAAATGTTTTGATGGAGTGTGAGTATTTTGTTCAAGTAGGTGCTTATGGAAATAAAAAATATGCAGTTGAGGCAGTAAATATATTAGATGGTAATATCAGTGACCTAACAATAAATGAAGTATACAGCACTAACCTTCCTGGCAAGCTTTTAAATAGTGTAATATCAGGCCCATATCTAAATAGGTCGGCAGCAAATAACGCAAAAGAAAAAATTACTAAAAGTGGATTTGATCCGCGCCTAAGAACTTTATGCAAAGAGAATTAATTGAAAAAATTAAGCAGATTAATGATGAAATATCTGAAGCATCATCCTTAATTAATAAATCAAGGAATGATATAACTTTAATTGCTGTTTCAAAGAAAAAGAGTCATGAATTAATAGAGATTGCTTTTCAAAATGGAGTTAATAATTTTGGAGAGAACTATGCTCAAGAGCTTGAAGAAAAATCATCTTTGATTAATTCAAGCGAAATCATTTGGCACTTCATTGGTCCAATTCAATCAAATAAAGTAAAAGTTATTGCCAGGTGTGCTGATTGGGTACATACCTTGGATAGAAAAAAGGTAATTGTGAAATTAAACAACGAGTGCAAAAAGGAAAACAAAGTAATTAATGCATGTATTCAGGTAAATATTTCTAATGAAAAATCAAAAAGTGGCTGTAATCCAGAAGATCTATTAAATCTAGCAAAATTAATAGAATCTATGGAAAATATTAATTTAAAAGGCATAATGGCTCTCCCCAAACTAACAAATGATAAAAATGAACGGGATCGTATGATGCAATCAGTTAAAAAGCTAAGCATAGAACTTCAGTCAGTCTATTCTGGAGCAACACATGTATCATTAGGCACTACTTCTGACTTTCATGATGCAATTATTAATGGAGCCAATATGGTAAGAATTGGTGAATCAATCTTTGGCAAAAGACTATGAAGAATGTCGTTTTTTATGGTGGTGGAAATATTTCTCAAGCGATTATAGAGGGTCTTTTAGGCTCAGGATTTAATAAAGAAAATATCTTTTATGTGGATAGGAACACAACGAACATTAAGAAGTTAAAAAAGTTAAAAATTCGAAGCTTTAAAAAAAATAATAATGCTAAAGTTGATTTATTTATTCTTGCTGTAAAGCCAAAAGATGCAATCGATGCCTATAAAGAAATCCTAGATAAATATAAAAACCCAAAGGTGATAAGTTTAGTAGCTGGAATAAGATCAAAGAAATATATTAATTTTAATAAAAAAATTCAGTTTCTTAGGGCAATGCCTAATACATCTTCAAAACATGGCCTTGGAATTACTGCTGTATTCAATTCAAGTTTTACAAAAAATAATCTTAAAAAAGTACTTATTTTTTTGAATAAAGTAGGTATCGTCATAACAGTTGATAAAGAATCAAATATAGATACTTTTACAGGAATAATTGGCAGTGGTCCTGCCTACTTCTTTCACCTTCTTAAATCATATGAAAGAAAACTTTTAACCATATCTAATGGTGATAAAAAAATGGTAAATGAAGTCATGTCTAATTTAATGAAAGGGGTTGGAATGTCTATTGAAAAGAATACCAATCTAGATAATTTAATTACAGCTGTTGCATCAAAAAAAGGAACAACTGAAGCGGGTTTAAAATACTTTAAATCAAATAAGCTAGGTAATATTTTTGAGAAAGGTCTAAATACTGCTATTAAAAGATCAAAGGAAATTTCAAATGAGTTCTAATATAGAGATACTAGGCTTAATATTCAATATACTAAATTATGCATTTGTATTTTTGTTAATCTTTAACCTTCTAAAGGTTAATTACTTCAATCCAATAGTATCTACATTTGTTAAAGTATATAAACCAATATCAAAGGTTTTTGGAATTTTTCCAATACAAGCTATCAATATTCTTGTTATTGCCATCGTTCTAAAGCTTTTATCATTAATCATATACTTCGGGAGTCAGTATGAGACTTTAAATCTTTTTGGTGTTGCCATAATACAAACTTTGATGGTTACATTAAGAATTATTTTCTTTGCCGTTATTGGTGGTGTAATTTTAAGTTGGGTATCGCCTGAGAAATCTAACGCGTTTCTAGAGTTAGTAGAAGAAATTTCTCATAAATGTTTAGCGCCAATAAGAAAATATATACCCTCAGCTGGTGGATTAGATTTTTCTCCTTTATTTGTTTTAATATTATTAAATCTACTTGAATCCTTCTTATCAGATATTCTTAAATCAATAGTATGAAGATAAAAACTGAACAAATACATTTTTCTGAAGGATTGTCTTTAGAATCTGGTGAAAAGTTAGATTCATTTGATTTAATAATTGAGTCCTATGGTGAACTTAATGAATCAAAATCAAATGCAATTCTCTTATGTCATGCGTTTTCAGGAAATCATCATGCAGCTGGAGAAGATGAAGAATTAGGTATTGGATGGTGGGATCAAATAGTTGGTCCAAATAAAGCAATAGATACAGAAAAATATTATGTGGTTTGCTGCAATAATTTAGGTGGATGTGCTGGTTCCTCTGGCCCCACAACAATAAACGCAGCAACAAATAAAGTCTTTGGTAAAGATTTTCCTTTGGTTACTGTTGATGATTGGGTAAATTCTCAAAAAATGCTTATGGATAAATTAGATATACCTTACTGGCATTTAGTTGCTGGGGGCAGCTTGGGAGGAATGCAAGCCTTGCAATGGTCTATTGCTTATCCAGATAACATAAAAAAAGCTGGAATTTTTGCTGCAGCGGCAAAATCTAGCACACAAAATATTGCTATGAATGAAGTTGCTCGAGAATCAATAAGGAAAGATAAAAATTTTCATAATGGAGATTATTATGATCATAATGTTACACCAAAAAATGGGATAAAAACTGCTCGTATGCTTGGACATATAACTTATTTATCAGAAGAACTAATGGATTCAAGGTTTGGAAGAAAATTTCAAGATGAAGCTTCAAAAGTTGATCAGGATGTTGATTTTGAAGTTGAGAATTACTTGCAATATAAAGGCGAGAAATTTTCAGAATTTTTTGATGCCAATTCCTATATCCTTATGACAAAAGCTATGGATGGATACGATGCTGGCAAAGATAGAAATTTAGAAGAAGCGATGGAAAATATAAAAGCTGAATTGCTAATAGTTGGATTTTATTCTGATTGGCTTTATCCAGCAGAAAGAGGCAAAGAAATACAAATTGCAGGCATGAATAATAATATCAAATCATCCTTTGTTGTCTTTGATGGCGAGCATGGTCATGATAGTTTCTTGTTTCACTCCACAGAATATTCAAATGTAATTAAAAAATTTATTGAATCATAATGGCTACAAAACTTTCAAAAATTATTAATCATTGGGTACCTGAAAATAGCAAAGTTATTGACTTTGGTTGTGGGGATGGCTCTTTGCTAAAAGAATTAATCGAGACCAAAAATATTCTTGGGTATGGTATAGAAATAAATAATCTAAAGATCGAAAAATGCATTGAAAAAGGTGTGCCTGTTATAAAACAAGATATCGATGAAGGCATGAATGAATTTAAATCTTCAAATTTTGATTTATCTATTATGGCAAGGTCAATTCAATGTCTGAAAAATCCAAACTTAGCATTAAACAGAATGCTTGAACTTTCAAGAAGATGCGTTGTAACTCTTCCCAATCTTGGTTATTGGAGATGCAGAATTAATCTTGCATCTGGAAAGATGCCTGTAACGCCTGAACTTCCATCAAGTTGGTATGAAACAGAGAATATTCATCTATGTACGATCAAAGATTTTGAAGATCTTTGTAAAAAAGAAAATATCGAAATTAAAGATAAAGTCTTCTTAAACAAAGATGGTAGTCGTGGAGGGCTTGCTTCAATTAAACCAAATTTATTGGCGGTTGAAGGAGTATATTTGCTTGAAAAGTAATGATGAAATTCTTATTGCTACATCTAATAAGGGTAAAGTAAAAGAGTTTAAGAAATTATTTCAAAATCATAATATATTTTCATTAACTGATCTAAATATCACTGACGCTATAGAGGATGGCAGTTCTTTTCTTGAGAATGCGCTCATAAAAGCTAAGCATGGTGCTAAAGAATCAAAAAAATATTCCATAGCAGATGATTCTGGACTTGTTGTTCCTGGTCTTGATTTTGAACCTGGTATCTTTTCAGCAAGATATGCCGGTGAGAATGCGACTGATAAAGAAAATAGAGATAAAGTAATAAAGAAACTAAATGAAAAAAATGTAAAAAACCTTGATGCTTACTATATTTGTGTTCTAGTTGGAGTGAGAGATGAGAATGATTCTATTCCCATAATCGCTCAAGGTAAAATTCATGGGAAAATTTCTGTGGAAAGCTCGGGCGAAGGTGGGTTTGGATATGACAAGATCTTTTATCCGAACGATTATTCATGTTCTATGGCATCAATAGAACAAGATGTAAAAAATAAAATAAGCCATAGAGCCATTGCTACTTCAAAGTTTATAGAGATATTTAATAATCAACTATGAAGATCTCTCATAGTTAAATTTAAAAACTCTTCTTCCTTCAAACTCCCCTCTTTGTTCAAATTTTGTAAGGTTATTCTTTTCTAAATATATTTTTTCAGACTTGATAAATAAGCCCTCTGATTCTAATAAATTCTTAATACTTTCAGCATAATTTTCCCAATCGGTTGAAATGTATAAATTTCCACTCTCTTTAATGAAGCCATGAATCATATTTAAAAAATCTTTATTAATTAGTCTTCTTTTGTGATGTCTGTCTTTTGGCCAAGGATCTGGACAAATAATCTTTACTGAATCAAATGTCTTTGTAGGATCTGCATCAAGAAGCAATCGAATATCATCTGAAAATATTCTTATATTTTTTATATCATTTTCCTTAATCTTTGAAACAAGCATTCCTATGCCTGACTTATAAACCTCAGAACCTATAAATAAAATTTCAGGATTTTTTATGGCTTGTTGAACCAAGTGTCCAGCGTTTCCAAATCCTATTTCTAAGCAACATTCATTGAAATTTTTTAACTCGTATTGGACTTCATTGATTGTGTGTACTGAAAAGTCAGGTAAGTATTTTAAGCTTTGTTCTTGTTTCTTAGTGATTCTGCCTCTTCTTTTTACAAAAGATGGAAGAAATTTTAACCGCATTTTTTAACGATAGATTTATGCAAAATCTACCATTAATGATTTTAATTTTTTAAGAGCACTATTTTCTATTTGTCTTATTCTCTCAGCAGAAACTTCATATTCGTCTGCTAGATCGTGAAGCGTTGCTTTCTTATCAGATAAATATCTTCTTTGCAGGATGTCTTTGCTTCTGTCATCAAGCATTTTTAATGCAGCAATAAGCTCCTGTTTATTTACTTGATCAGCTTGTTCGGAAGCAACAATAACTTCTGGGTCATATCTTTTATCTTCCAAGTACTGAGCTGGTGCCATAATTTCATCATCATCTCCAGTTGAAGTTGGAGCATCAAAAGAAGAATCATTTGAAGACAGTCTGTTCTCCATATGAAGAACATCTTTAACTTCTACATTTAAATCTTTTGCAATTTTTTCAGCTTCTTCCTTTGTAAGCCAATCTAAAGATTTCTTTTTACTTCTCAAATTAAAAAAGAGTTTTCTTTGAGCTTTAGTGGTCGCTATCTTTACTTGTCTCCAATTTCTAAGAATATATTCATGAATCTCTGCTTTAATCCAATGAACAGCAAATGAAACTAATTTTACGCCTCTATGAGGATCATATTTGTCTACAGCTTTCATGAGCCCAACATTTCCCTCTTGAACAATATCGCCTAGTGGTAATCCATAGCCTTGATAAGATCTTGCAATATGAACAACAAATCTCAGATGATGAATAACTAATTGTCTTGCAGCATCAAGGTCATCTTCTTCATAAAGCTTTAATGCAAGCTCTTGCTCCTCTTCTTTTGTAAGAATAGGTATTGAATGAACAGATGAAAGATACGATTCTATATCCTTACCTGGACTATTAAGTTGTGAAGGTTGTAACTGTGTGCCCATAATATAAAATTTAATTATAATACATTATATCAATTTATTATGATTAATTAGAAATTATACCAATTTTTTAAAAAAATCTCCTAAAAGTGGTAAAAAATCATCTTTTATTGAATTATTTCTAAATGCAATGAAGTATGGATTAAGTATGGATGTCTGTTTTGCATAATCTAATTCACTGTAATCCTCAATCTTAATAACACTTCCGCCATAACTTGATAGAACTGCTTGTGCTGCTGCTATATCCCATTCAGAAGTTGGGCCAAATCTTGGATAAATATCAGCCTCATTATCAGCCAGACTACATAATTTCAATGAACTACCCTTTTCAATAATCTCATAGTCAATATTATTACCACTTAGATATTCAAGAAACGCTTTATCATTATCACTTTTATGACTTTTGCTCGTAACTATTCTGGGTTTTTCAACAGATTTAGAATCATATTCATTATTATCAAAAATAGAGCCATGCCAAATTTTTCCAGTCACTGGTTCACCGACAATTCCAAATACCGCTTTCTTGTCGTTAATCAATGCGATATTCACTGTAAATTCATCTGTTTTATTTATAAATTCTTTTGTTCCATCTAAAGGATCAATTAGCCAGTATGTTTCGTCTAAACTTTTTATTTGATCTTCATTGAAGGTTTCCTCTGAGATAATTGAAATATCATTTGATATTTTTTTTAATGAGTCCAAAATTATTTCATTAGATTTTTTATCCGCTTTTGTTAAGGGTGAACCATCTGATTTTTCTTCTTGACCAAAGCTATCAGAATTATAAATCTGCATAATTTCGTTTGAAGCAGAATTGATACATTCTTCTAGAGTGTCTAAATGATTATCAAAAAAAGTTTTATTTATCATTTTTTCAAATATCACAAGTTTGGTTCTCAAGATTTATATAATCGATTGCTTCTAGCATTTTATAATGAATATCTGTGTTATCCATCAGCCCTTGAAATAATTCTGCTCCGGGCCCATAGGCTTGCACTCCTACAGGAATAGAAGTATGTCTACCTGTGCCCCATTGAATAATAACTTTATCACCGTCTTGCTTAAGAATTTGCAAGCCTCCAGTTTCGTGATCTGATGTTACTATCAATAATGTATTGCTATTTTTATTTACAAATTTAATCAAATCTTTAATTGTTAAATCAAAATCTCTAAACTCTTCTACCATTTTATTTGCGTCATTATCGTGTCCAGCCCAATCTATTTGACTTCCCTCAGTCATCAAAAAAAAGCCATTACACTGGTTGTTCAAATGCTGTAATGCAAAGCTTGTCATTTGTCTCTGAGTTGGTTTTTGATTTGATCGTTCAATACCATCATCATCAAAAAGGCCAATAAGCTTTTTAGAATAATCAAAATTTAATTGCAAAGATTCTTTTGCTGTTAGCAAATGATGAGTATCATTAATTTTATTCAAATCAAATAATTCTTTACCTCCTCCCAGCGCAATATCGATTGGAGAATTAATAAGTTGATTGGCAATATTCTTATATTCATACCTGCTGTCAGTATGAGCATATAAAGCTGCCGGCGTTGCATGAGTTACTGAAGATGTGGCAACTATGCCTGAGGCATAACCCTTTTTATGAAGCATTTCTACAATGGTCTCTAATACTTCCTTATCTGGATCTAATGACAAATATCTATTTTTTGTTTTATGTCCGGTTGACCAACTTGTTGCTGCAGCAGCTGAGTCTGTATATGCATTATTATGAGAATGGGTTAAAGAGGTGCCATGATATGGCATTTGATCAATGAAAAGTCTATGGTCTAAGCCACCAATAGCAATTCTAGATAAAGTTATTTGATTAGGTCCAACTCCATCTCCAATAGCAAGAATTATATTTTTAGCTTTTAAATTATCAGAAAAATTCTTTATTTCAATAACTTCTGTTTCTTTTTTGCCAATTGAAATCGATTCAGTCTTCTTAGATGTATCACATGATGAGATTACTAAGATTACTATAAGAAAAATATATTTCATTAAATTTTAATCGAGTGCTTTTAATCTTTGATTTACTCTATCGCTCTGCTCAGGAAAACAACTCCAGCAATGCTCATATAAAGCTTCTTCCCACTCACCATACATAGGATTAATTAGCATATACCATTTTTCTCCCCACATGCTTGCATATATATCTATGAGTGCCTTTCTACTATCTATACTTGTTGCAGTCTCCTCCATAGGTATAAAGTCATCTAGTTGGTCTCCAAAAATTTGAATAACTCGAAAATCTTTCTTTATTAAATCTCTGCGACTTGTTTTATCAGAAGCCCAACCTTTTTCATTCTTCATAAGCAGTACATCTCTATCATTATCTAAAGGTAGTCCTAAAGCTTTAATATTATTCCTAGTATATTCTTCTAAATCATGAGTTCTGTTTGTAACATAGAAAATTTTGACGCCTTTAGAATCTGCATAACTAAGATATTCTTTTACGCCAGGAAGTGCGCCTGCAGATTCTTCATAAACCCATTCTTTCCAACCAACTGGATAATTTGTTCCATTTTTAATACTTCTTACTTGGTGCTCTGAATTATCAAGAACAGTTTCATCAATATCTAAAATGACTGCAGGTGGTAAACTTTGATAACCATTCTTTTGATTTAATAGAGCAGTCCAAGATTTGTCTGCTAATGCCTTATCAATATTCCTTTGAGCAGATGCATAGGCTTGAAAAGTATTCGCCTTGTATTCAGCAGATGTTCTTTTAAATAAGACTGCAAGAAGTGATTGTTTTTGATAAGAGTTATCAATTTCACTTGCAAAAGGTGCATGATTGAAAAAAATTATGCAGTATAAAAAAATGTGTCTTAGTGATTTCATGGTTCAAGAGCATTATAATGCTTAATTAAATTAAGTTACAAAAGCATATTTATGGATAACAAAATTATAGAGAATTTAGAAAAATTAAAAAAAATGTTGGTTCTTCTGAGTGAAGATAGAAAAGTAGTATTATCTCACCATAAAACGTTTGAACATGTTGAAAAAATGAGATCAATCGTCAATGAATCAATAGATATAGCGAGGGAATAATGGCTGACAAAAAATATAAATGTTTTGATATAAGTGTTTCAGATCATGTAGCAAATTTAGTTTTATCTCGACCAGATGAATTAAATACAATGTCTAGAGACTTTTGGGTTGAGCTCGGAGATGTTTGTGAAGAAATAAATAGAAATTCAGAGATTAGAGTAGTTGTTATGTCTTCAACTGGTAAACATTTTTGTGCAGGAATGGATTTAAGCGCTTTCTCTAATGGTGTAGATAATATCCCAGATGATAAAAAGCCAGATAATTCAAGAATTGGTGAGGCTGTTTATAGAGTGGCAAAAGAACTTCAGGGATATATAAGTTCTTTAGAAAAAATTAGAGTGCCTGTCATTGCGGCAATTCAAGGTGGATGCGTTGGTGGAGCTGTGGATTTAGTTACTGCATGCGATATTAGAATGGCCTCTAATGATGCATTTTTCTGTATTCAAGAAATAAATATTGGTATGGCAGCTGATGTGGGAACTCTTCAAAGACTACCTAAACTTATTCCAGATTCTAAAATGCGTGAGATGGCATATACAGGCAGAAGGATGTATGCAGAAGAAGCTAAGGATGCTGGTTTAGTAAGTGATGTCTTTGAATCACAAGAAAAACTTCTTGAGGGAGCAAATAAAATAGCAAATGAAATTGCTTCAAAGTCTCCAGTTGCAATATATGGACTCAAAGCAGTTATGAACTATTCAAGAGATCATAATGTAAATGATAGTTTGGAATATAACGCATTGTGGAGTGGAGCGATGCTAAGTCAAAAAGATATGACTGAAGCCATGACAGCTAATATGGAAAAAAGAGAAGCATCATTTGATAAATTAGTTGATGTAAAGAAATTTAACGAATCAGATTCTTAGGGTTTTCTTAAGAAGACAGGCACGGTCGCTGTGGATTCAGCTTTAGAATATTTATAACCGTCTAAATTAAAACTAGATAGTGCTTCAAAATCAGTTACTTTGTTTTGAATAATCCATCTTGCCATTAAACCTCTTGCTTTTTTTGCATAGAAGCTAATGATTTTATATTTACCATTCTTATAATCTTTGAATGTTGGAGTAACTATATTTACTTCTTCAGGTAATTTTCCTAAAACTGTAAAGTATTCTTTAGAAGCTAAATTAATTAAAAGATCAGACTTTTGATTTGTTAATTCCTCTAATACATTTTTTTGTACTTTATTACCCCAAAATTCATACAGATTCTTTCCTTGTGAAGTTTCTAACTTAGTTCCCATTTCTAATCTATATGGCTTCATTACATCTAATGGTCTTAAAATTCCGTATAACCCAGATAAGATTCTTATATGTTTTTGAGCAAACTTCATTTCAGATTTACTTAAATCTTCTGCTTGAAGTCCTTGATAAACGTCACCTTTAAAAACTAACATTGATGGCTTTGAATCAGCAGAAACTTTTTTAGATGGTGACCATGATTGATATCTATCATAGTTAAGGGTTGCAAGTTTATCACTAAGCCCCATAAGTGATGCAATATCCTTGGGTTCTTTCTCTTTTAATTCACCAATTAGTTTTGATGACTGATTTAAAAATGCAGGCACAGAATATTCATTTGATGCATCAAATTCGTAATCAAGTGTTTTTGCTGGAGAAAGTACTATAATCATTGCTGTATTCTAACGAATATCATGAGGCTTATTCAATAATGTATATAGAAAAAATGATAAATTCTTTTGGAAAATTCATATCATTGATGATTCCTATCATGACAATATTAATGATAGTGATAATAGTGGCTAGATATTTCTTTGGTATTGGTTTAACTGGCCTCCAAGAGTTGGTGCTTTATATGCATGCTTTAATTTTTCTTGGTTGTGCCGGTTACGTTCATTACAGGGATGAGCACGTTAGGGTAGATATTTTTTATAGAGAATCCTCAGATTTATATAAAAGAAATATTAATTATTTCTTAAGTCTAGTTTTTCTAATTCCAGTTTGTTTTGTTATCGGTTACTACTCGATAGAATTAATTGAGATGTCTTGGAAGATAAAAGAGGTTTCAACAGAGGCAGGTGGTTTAAATTATGTGTACCTTCAAAAAACACTAATTATTCTTTTTCCAATGACCCTACTTTTGACTTATTTGTATCAACTAATGGGTGGCAAATGGAAATAATACCTCTTCTGCTTATTATATTAATCTGTACAGCATTGTTAGTAGGATATCCTGTAGCTTTTACTCTGGCCGGAGTATCAATTTTATTTGCATTAATTTGTGTTCCTTTTGGAATATTTGATCCTACTATTTTTAAAAGCATCCCTATTAGAATCTTTGGAATTATGAATAATGTGACACTTCTAGCAGTCCCATTATTTATTTTTATGGGAACTATTCTTGAAAGATCTGGAATTGCAGCAAAGATGCTTGAAAATATGGCAGCAGCCTTCAGAAATACTAAAGGCGGTCTTTCAATATCAATTATTATAGTTGGAGCCCTGCTTGCAGCAAGCACCGGAATTGTTGGAGCAACAGTTGTAACAATGGGTCTAATGTCTTTGCCAATTTTAATTAATCAAGGATATGAAAAAAGCTTTTCTACTGGATTGGTGGCTTCGACAGGAACCTTAGGGCAAATTATACCTCCATCGATTGCTCTGGTTTTGCTTGGAGATGTTATGTCCAATGCTTATCAAAGAGCTCAAAATGATATGGGTATATTTTCACAACAAACTGTAACTGTAGGAGATCTTTTTATTGGTGCTATTGTTCCTGGAATAATGATATGCATTGGATATCTTATATATACAATTTATAAAAATAATAACAATAAAAACATAAAGGCTAATTCAAATGGATTATCTATTGAGAAGATTGAATTATTTAAAACTCTTGTTCTTCCAATAATTTTAATTTTTCTCGTACTTGGATCAATATTTGCAGGTATTGCAACACCAACAGAGGCAGCAGCTATTGGAGCTTTTGGTGCCTTAGTAATTGCATTAATAAATAGAAAAATAAATTTCAATTTTTTAAAGGAAACTTCAGAAAAAACTGCTGTTGTATCAACTATGATTTTTACTATTCTTATAGGAGCTTCAATTTTTTCGTTAATCTTTAGAGGAGTCGGTGGGGATGAGTTAATAAATCTTATTTTTAACTCGCTTCCTGGTGGTTCATATACTGCCCTTATCTTTGTCTTGCTAGTAATATTTTTTTTAGGGTTCATCTTAGACTTTATAGAGATTTGTTATGTAATAGTTCCTTTAATTGCACCGCCTCTTTTGATGATGGGCTTTGATCCAGTTTGGTTGGCTATACTTTTTGCTATTAACTTACAAACCTCATTTTTAACACCGCCATTTGGGTTCTCATTGTTTTATTTGAGAGGAGTTGCAGATGAAAGTATTCAAACTTCAGAAATCTATAGTGGCGTAATACCTTTTATCATAATTCAGCTATTAATACTTTTAATAGTAATAATTTTTCCTATTTTAGTTTTATAAATTTAAGCAATTTTCCAAAATTCTAGCGTGGTTTTATTAATATTGCTTTCCAAACATAGTTCCACCTCAGATTGATAGAATTATCCTAAACCAGCATTATTTTTTTCAAGTGCCCTCTCAGCTCTGTAGCTAGAACGAACCATGGGACCTGAAACAACTTCAAGAAATCCTTTTTGTAATCCAATCTTTCTGTATTTCTCAAATTCCTCCGGAGTTACCCATCTTTCTATTGGATGGTGATTCCTTGTTGGTCTTAAATATTGCCCAATAGTTAATATATCGACCTTGTTTTCTATAAGATCATCCATTGTCTGTTCTATTTCATCATCTGTCTCACCAAGACCAAGAATAATACTTGTTTTGGTAAGTACTGATGGATTAATGCGTTTTGATTCTGAAAGAACATCTAGTGTTTGTTGATAACCTGCTCTGATATCTCTAACTTGGTGCGTAAGTCTCTTAACTGTTTCAATATTTTGGGCAAAAACTTCTAGTCCACAATTTACTAAAGTATCGATAGATGAAGATAAACCTTTAAAATCTGGAGTTAAGGCTTCTACTGCAGTATTTGGATTTAATTCTTTAATTAATTTTACAGTATCAGCAAAATGTTGAGCTCCACCATCAGGAAGATCATCTCTATTAACAGAAGTAAGCACAACATATTTTAATTTCATTATCTGAACTGCTTTTGCAGTATTCATTGGTTCATCTTTATCTAACCATCCATTTGGGTTGCCAGTATCAACAGAACAAAACTTACACGCTCTTGTACAAACAGATCCCATCAACATAAAAGTCGCTGTTCCTGCAGACCAACATTCACTTATATTTGGGCAATGTGCCTCCTCGCAAACTGTATAAAGCTGCTTGGTTTGAACCTGTTCTTTTACTTTATGAAAGTTTGGATTAAATTCAGCTTTTACTTTGAGCCAGCTAGGTTTCTTAGGTGTTGGAATATCAGCATACTTGTTAAATTTTTGACCGTTTTTGATAGCCTTGATGCCATCTCTATTGGTTATCTTTGTTGTAGTAATTATTTCCATTATTAAAAAATATTTCTTAGTAAATCTATTACTAATTTCTCTAATTGTAATTTAGATATATCTTTATTTAAATCTTTTATCTGTGTGACCTCAAGTCCTTCATAGCCACATGGATTTATTTGTTTGAATGGTGATAAGTCCATATCAAAATTTATACTAATGCCATGGTAGGTTTTTCCTTTTGAAATTCTTAAACCAATAGAGGCAATTTTCTTTTTATCTACATACACTCCTGGCGCACCCTCAACAAAATTACAATTAATTGAAACTTGTTTAAGCAAATCTTTTACAAAATTTTGAATGGTTAAAACCAATTTCTTTGGGCTAAAGTCTAATTTTTTTATATCAAGTAAGAAATATATAACTAGTTGACCAGGCCCATGATAGGTTACCTCTCCTCCTCTATCTGATTGAACAACTGGAATCTCTTTTGCATTTAAGATGTGACTTCTGTCTGCTGCTGTTCCTAGGGTGAATATAGGCGGGTGTTCAAGCAACCAAATTTCATTAGTGAAATTCTCACTTTGTATATGAGATTTCATTAAATCTAATGTTTCATGGTAATTAACAACACCAAAAGATTTGAAAGTTAAGTCTTCAAGCACTATTTGTTTCTTGATTCAATGAATGCATCTTCAGAGATTTGATGATAGGCGGATACATTATTCTTAAATTTTAGATATGAATCATATACCTTCTCAATAGATTCATCTTCTTTAGCTAAATCATCGAGAATCTTATTAGAAATCTTTCTAAATTCTTCTATTACATCATCTGGCAATCTTCTTAGTTCTACACCATGCACTTCTACTAACTCAGTTAATGCTTGATTGTTTTTTGCTAAGTATTCATCAAGCATATCTTGATTGACTGCTTTGGAAGCAGTTTCAATAATAACTTGAAGGTGTTTTGGTAAAGAATTCCAAGCATCCATATTAATCAATAGTTCTAACATTGGGCCAGGCTCATGCCATCCTGGATAATAATAATATTTTGCAGCTTGATGAAAGCCAAAGGTAAGGTCATTATAAGGCCCAACCCACTCCGTTGCGTCAATAACACCTGTTTGAAGTGCTGTGAAAAGTTCTCCACCAGGAAGTGTAACCGGAATGCCTCCAGCTTCTTTTAGAACCTCTCCGCCTATTCCAGGTATTCTCATTTTGAGTCCTTTTATGTCTTCGAGAGAATTAATTTCTTTATTAAACCAACCAAACATTTGGGTCCCTGTATTTCCTGCAGGAATTGGATAAATATTAAAGGGAGCATATATTTCTCTCCATAATTCTAGGCCTCCACCCCTATTGACCCATGCATTAATTTCATCAGCTGTTAACCCAAATGGAACACTAGTAAAAAATTGAGCTGCGGGAACTTTGCCCTTCCAAAAATATCCTCCACTGTGTCCCATCTGATGAGATCCGCTAGATACAGCATCAAATACACCAAATGCGGGAACTTGCTCTTCTGCACCATAAACAGTGATCTTCATTTGTCCATCACTCATCTCTTCAACTAAATCTGCAATTCTTTCAGGAGCCATTCCTAGACCAGGATAGTTTTTAGGCCAAGATGTAACTAAGCGCCAATTGAATGTTTCTTCTATATCAGTTGATGTCTCTATTGTGCTGTCCATATCATTTGAACAACCAGCTATTAAAATTATTAGAGGCAATAAAATAAATTTCTTCATTATAATTTTTCCAGATTTGCGTATGCCATCACCAACCATTTTGTTCCTGAATTATCAAAGTTTACTTGAACCCTTGCAGACTCCCCTGAACCTTCATAATTTAAAACAATGCCTTCTCCAAATTTTTTATGCTGGACTTTTTGGCCAAGTGCTATTCCAATCTCCTCCTCAAATTCGATTTTTGTATCTCTAAAGTCCTTTCTATTATAAGGAATATTGGTTTGTGCTCTAGGTCTTATTTCATTTATAAGGTCTTTAGGTATTTCCCTTAAAAATCTTGAGGGCGGGTTAAAAGTGTCTGTCCCATGGAGTCTTCTTGATTCTGCATGAGTTATGTATAGCTTTTCCATAGCTCTTGTTACTGCAACATAACAAAGCCTTCTTTCTTCTTCTAATTGTGAAGCGCTCTCCATTGATCTCCCATGAGGAAATAAGCTTTCTTCAAGACCTGTGATAAGAACCAATTTAAATTCTAATCCCTTAGCTGAATGCATTGTCATTAGCTGTGCTGCATCATCATGCTCTGAGGCCTGCCTATCTCCTGAGTCTAAGGAAATAATATCTAAGTAATTTTCAGCTATCTCAAAATTAGTTTTATCTTCTTTAATACTTTGTTCAAAGTTCTTAGTTGCGGTTATTAACTCTTCTAAGTTTTCTGTTCTAGTCTTACCCTTTTCACCTGGTTCTTTAGCATGATATGCATATAACCCTGATTCCTTAATAATTAATTCCATTAGTTCTGATAAAAGATTTTCTTCAATAAATGATTTGCATCCGGCAATAAATTCTAAATAGTCTCTTAGCCCAGCACCACCTCTTCCGGATATTGATCCCTCGTCTATTAATTTTGCTGATGCTTTAATATACGAAATATTATATTGCTTGGCTGTATATCTTATTTTTGCAAGGGTTTTTTCTCCTGCTCCTCTGGTAGGATTAGAGATTGACCTTTCAAAAGATGGATTATCATTATTATTAAAAATAACTCTCAAATAAGCTATAGCATTCTTAATTTCCAATCTTTCATAAAAGCGAAGGCCTCCATATATTCTATAAGGGATACTAACCCTCAATAATGCCTCTTCTATTGCTCTTGATTGTGCATTTGATCTGTAAAGAACTGCTGTTTCTTGGTATGCACCTCCGCCATTCATCCATTCATTTAGAACATCAGCAACAAATCTAGCTTCATCTTGTTCGTTATATGCCTGGTATAAAACTATCTGCTCACCTTCTTTCTTTTCTGTCCAAAGATTTTTACCAAGCCTATCTTTGTTATTGTCTATGAGAGCATTTGCAGCATTAAGGATAATATCTGTTGATCTGTAGTTTTGTTCCAGCCTTACTACTTCTGTAGCCTTAAAGTCTTCAGTAAATGAATTAACATGCTCAACTTTTGCTCCTCTCCATCCATATATTGACTGATCATCATCTCCAACCGCAGTAATGTTAGTTTTATCAGAGGTTATTTCTTGAAGCCATTTATACTGAATAGTATTTGTATCTTGAAACTCGTCTATTAATATAGATTGAAACCTCGTTTGGAAAAAAGTTTTTACAGAAGGTGAAGTTTTAATTGTTTCATAAGATTTTAGAAGAAGTTCTCCAAAATCTACTAAGTGATCTCTTTGGCATACCTCCTGATACTCTTTATATATTTTGCTAACCGTTTCAGTATAAAAATCGCCTTTATCATCAATATCTTTAAATCTTAAGCCATCATCTTTCCATGTATTTATTTGCCATTGTGTTTGTCTGGATGGCCATGTTGATTCATCTAAATTCAACTCTTTGGAAATCCTTTTGATTATTCTTAGTTGGTCATCCGAGTCTATGATGGTGAATCCACTAGATAAACCAGCCTCTTTATAAAATCTTTTTAGCAATTTATGAGACAGTCCATGAAAAGTTCCAACCCATGAATCCAAAATAGGAGCTTTTAATAAAGATTCAATTCTAGAACGCATTTCGTTTGCAGCCTTATTAGTAAAAGTTACAGCCATAACTGAGGATGGGCTTCTTCCAAGAGCTTCCACTTCCCAAGCAATTTTATGAACTAGAACTCTTGTTTTTCCAGAACCTGCTCCAGCTAAAACTAGAAGATGCTGCTTTTCAGAAGTAACAGCCTTTCTTTGTTCTTCGTTTAAATTATCTAAAATATGAGATACATCCATTTAGGGATTCATTTTTTTGTTTAAGTTAGATATTCTAACCTTATGTCGACAAAATTATTGAGACAAATTAAAAATTCACTTCCTGATTTAAGAAAATCTGAAAAAACTGTTGGGGAGTTCATCTTAAAAGATCCAAAGTCAGTTATTACAATGAAAACTGCTGAAGCATCTGAGGCTATGGGTATAAGTGAACCGACTTTGATAAGATTTTGTAAAGCAATTGGATTTTCAGGCTTTCAGGAACTAAAAATAAATCTTTCTCAACAGCTCGCTGCTGACGATTATTTCGTTATGTATGAAATAAATGAAGATGACTCAATTCACGAACTTTGTGAAAAAGTCTTTGATACAACTATTAGTGAAATTTTGAATGTTCGTTCTCAAATTGATCAAGCAGTCCTTGAAAATGCAATTGAATTATTGGTTAATGCAGAAAGAGTAGAATTTTATGCGTTTGGAGGTTCTGCTCCCGTTGCAATGGATGGGCAACACAAATTTTTTAGACTTAAAATTCCTTCATCTTATATATCTGATCCACATCTTCAATTTATGTCAGCTAACTCACTAGAGAAAAATGATGTAGTTGTTGCTATTTCACAGTCGGGAACTACTTCTGCATTAATAGATAGTGTAAAAATTGTTCGTAAAAATGGAGTTAAAGTTATTGGAATAATGCCAGGAGATACGCCGCTAGCAAATATCTGTGATTTTCCATTAACAATTAACGTAGGGATAAATAACAGAATATCTAAGCCTTTAACTTCAAGAATTGCCTATACAGCAATCATTGATGTCCTAACAATGGGAGTTGCTCAGTTAAAACCAGAAGCACAAGATCATCTATACAATATCGCTGATAGTCAGAGATCGTTAAAAGTGGACAATTAAAGGCGCTATGAATGATAAAATTTAAATATTAATTCCGGAGAAAAAATGAGTGAAGAAATCAAGAAATTTTTTACAACCTATACCGACTTTGTAACTAAAGTAACTAGTGATCCAAGTATTAATTTAGAGGACCTTAAAAAAAGTTTTGAAGAAATTGAAAAAAATTCAGATATAAAAACACCTCGGCTTCTTACTGCGGCACTGGGTCTTGGAAGTGAAACTGGTGAATTTGTAGAAATCGTAAAAAAAATGTTTTTACAAGGAAAGCCTCCCTCAGAAGACAATATATTTCATATGAAAAGAGAACTTGGAGATATCATGTGGTACTGGGTTACAGCATGTGCTGCTCTAAACCTAGATCCATATGAAGTAATAAGTGAGAATCAAGAAAAGCTAGCTGCTAGGTATGGAGAAAAATTTGAAGTTGGAAGAAGTGAGGTTAGAAAAGAAGGAGATTTATAATTAAATAAATATGTTAATCCTGCTATCAACTTTATATTTCATTTATGGTTTTATTCTTTTTTATACTTACCTAAAAGGATACAGCCTATTAAGGTATCTTCTAAAGAGAAAAAATATCAATGTGCAATTGTCGATAGAACTTATCTTTATTATTCTTTGTTCGTTAATTGTTTTTACATCTCAACCACTAAACTGGGCAGTTACTGTAATAATGATAATTCATATTTTTGGCGTTATTTGGATTATTACAAACCCAGACAATTACTATGCTATGGCTGAAGATTCTTCCATCGATATAGACTCAATGGAAGTAGCTACGTCAATGATTGTCATTGGGATGGGAGTTTTCGTTTATTTCTCAAGAATAATTTAAATAATTTCTTTTAATCTCTTATATAGGCTTGATGTATCCCACCTTCCCCCTCCAGCTTCTTGAATATCTTTGTAGTATTCGTTAACAATTTTTGTTACATCTAAGTTAATGTTTGAGCCTTTGGCTTTATTAATAACTATATCTAAGTCTTTTCTCATTAAATCAACTGCAAAACCATGATTAAATTCATCGTTTATCATTGTTTCCCACCTGTTTTCCATCTGCCATGATTGGGCAGCACCCTTAGAAATGACTTCAATAACTTCATCCGTTTTTAATCCAACTTTATCTGAAAAATTCATTGCCTCAGCAAGGCCTTGTAATAAGCCTGCTATACATATTTGATTAACCATTTTAGTTAACTGTCCTGCCCCACTTGAGCCCATTAATTTTATAAACTTTGAATAGAGCTTAATAATATCTTTTATTTCTTTAAATGCTTTTTCATTACCTCCTGCCATAATTGAGAGCTGTCCTGATTTTGCACCAGCCTCTCCACCTGATATAGGAGCGTCTATAAAATCTACTTCTTTTACATTTAGTAATTTATTTAATTCTAATGGAAGCTCTGAAGAGGTTGTTGTATGGTCAATTACTATCATTCCAGGATTTATATGTTCAAGAATTCCATCTTTCCCACAAATAATATTTCTGACATCATTATCCTTTCCTACACAGAGAATTAAAACATCAGACCTATAAGTAATGTCTTTAAGTGAACTGCTTATATTGCCTTTATATTTCTTTACCCAGTCTTCAGACTTTTCAATTGAGCGATTAAATACTGAAACTTGATATTTCTTTGACAGATGTCCGGCCATAGGAAATCCCATTACGCCTAATCCAATAAAGCCAATGGCTTTGTTCATACGATAAAATCTTCTCTATCTTTCTTAGCTGTTCTTTTGACACCGTCTTTTGTTTGATACTCAGATGTAATTCCTTTTGTGCCTTCAACATTTTTTAACAACAACATATATATTGCAGACATTACAATCCACATTATTGGAACTAATATTATGATCTCAAACATTTTTGTTAAGTTTAATTATCAATTTTAGTTTTAAATTCGCTATAAGCTTCTTCGTATTCGGATTTAATTCTTCCGACAAGATCGGCTACTGAAGGAGAATCTTTTATTCCACCTATGCCCTGACCAGATCCCCATATATCTTTCCATGCTTTTGAGTCTGTATTACCGCCTGAGCCAAAATTCATTGAAGATTTGTCAGCATCTGGAAGATCGTCTGGGTCTAAACCAGCATTTTTTATGGAGGGTTTTAGATAGTTTCCTAAAACACCAGTAAACAATGAAGAATATACAATATCTTGAGCAGCACTTTCCTCTAACATTTTCTTATATTCAGGTTCAGCATTTGCTTCTTCAGTAGCAATAAATCTTGTTCCTAAATATGCAAAGTCAGCTCCTAATGCGATTGCAGATGCAACAGAGTGCCCATCACCAATTGATCCTGAAAGTATTACGGTTCCATCAAACCATTGTTTTACTTCTCTTACTAATGCAAATGGTGACAAAGTTCCAGCATGTCCGCCAGCACCTGCACAAACCAATATTAGACCATCAACACCCTGCTCAGCTGCTTTTTGAGCGTGTCTTACACTAATAACATCGTGAAAAACTAATCCTCCATAACTATGAGCGGCTTCAACAACTTCAGAAGGCGGTCTTAATGAAGTAATAATTATTGGGACTTCATGCTTTACGCAGATTTCCATATCTTGCATTAATCTATCGTTTGAACCATGGCAGATTTGATTTACTGCAAATGGAGCCACCTTAGCTTCAGGATTTTGTTCTTGGAATTCTGCTAACTCTGTCTTAATTCTTATAATCCATTCCTCTAAGACATGTTGTGGTCTAGCATTTAAAGCTGGGAAAGAGCCTATAATTCCTGCCTTACACTGAGCAATTACAAGATCTGGCCCCGAAACCAGGAAAAGAGGTGCGCCAATTACGGGCATAGAAATGTTATCTTTAATATGTTTTGGTATTGCCAATTTTATAACTCCTTTTAATTTTTATTACTTATTTAAATTTGTCTGGATAATCATCAACCAGATGAACAAAAGCCCTCAAACCTTCGTCTAATGCAGAGTCATCAACATAAAAATATGGCGAATGATTTCCAGCAACATCTGTTCTTTCACCAAAATTGGTTGAATCAAGCCCTACGCCTGGCTTATTTACGCCCAGCCAAAAATAAAACCCTGGAATTTCTTTTGAAAAATATGAAAAGTCTTCAGCTCCAGTGACTGGGATATTAGATTCAACAAACCTTCCAGGAGATGCTTTCATTAGAGATTCTTTCATTGCTTCAACTAGTTTTGGATCATTATATGTTTCAGGATAGAAACCTCCAACGTCAAACTCAACACTTATCTTAGTTCCTGTTCCTAATGCAACTCCTTTTGCAACTTGCTCAATTTCAGAATAAATTTCTTTTCTTAATTCTGGATCAAATGTTCTTATAGTCCCCATAATTTCAGCATCTTCCGGGATGATATTATTTCTTGTACCTGCTTTAACCATCCCAACTGAAATAACAGCAGGATTATTTATTATATTTATTCGTCTGCTTACAATTGTATTTAAAGATTGGATTAGTTCTGCTGTTGCCATAACTGGGTCTATCCCAGCCCATGGTGTTGAACCGTGAGTTTGCGTTCCTTTAATCTTGATTCTATATGCCGAGGCTGCAGCAAGTGCAGGTCCAGACTTGACTACCAAAACCCCATTTGGAATATTTGTCACATGCAAACCAAAAATAACTTCAGGTTGATATCGATCAAAAATTCCCTCTTCTAGCATCATTATAGCTCCGCCACCCTCATCCTCAGGCGGACCTTCTTCGGCTGGTTGAAAGATAAACATAACTTTACCTTTAAGCTGTGATTTATTTTTAGCTAAATACTCAGCAACTCCCATTAATATGGCCACATGCGCATCATGCCCACACGCATGCATTACCCCAACATCATTGCCGAGATATGTTGTTCTAACTTTTGAAGCAAATGGAAGTCCTGTCTTTTCTTCAACTGGAAGCGCATCCATATCTGCTCTTAAAGCAATGGTTGGTCCGGGCAAATCACCTTCAAGCATTCCCACCAAACCTGTATAAGCAATTTTTGTTTCAACTTGCATCCCAAGTGATCTGAGATGTTCTTCAATTTTCTTTGAGGTTCTAAATTCTCTATTTCCTAACTCAGGATGTTCGTGAATATCGTGTCTCCACTCAATTACTTTCTCCATTAAAGAATCTAAATTATTGTTAAGATTTGAAGTTAAGTCAGCTTTAAGGTTAACTGATGAAAGTAAAAAAACATAAAATAATATTCTTTTCATATTGAGATTATAAATATAAATCTATTTTTATAAAGGGTAGTTTGTATTGTTATGAATTACCCATAGCATCTAATATTTCAAGAAGTAGATTAATGATATCTAGGTATAAAATAAAAGCCATTTCAACCGCTGTGTTCCAATCATTTATTGCATAAAAGTCTGCCTGTATTTTTATGTAGTTAAAATCGTATATTAAAAATAAAGAAAATAGTATTGAGCCAAAAATTGCAACTATTCTGGTTGTATTTCTACTGAATTCCATAAAAAACCTTACAAAGTTAAATATTAATAATCCAAACAGCGAAAACATAAGCATTGCTCCAAAGAGCGGATCTTCAGAGAAAGAGTAAAAGTCACTGTATCCAATAAATCCTGTCAAAATAGTTACTACCAAGACAATTTTTAGAGCAGTAAATCCATCATTTTCGTCCATTTCAAGCATTATTAGTCCAAGAAGAGGACCAAATAAAATGCTTGTTGCAGAAAATATACTTAAAAGAATCCATGTATTAATACCGCTATTAAGAGTGACAAATGCCGCTGTAAGAAATAAAGTGATACACCATGTTATGAATAATGCAAAAATCCTACCATCTTCTTCTGGTGAGTGCCTATATCCATCCTTCATGAATGCTATTACTTCGTCTTGATCTTTTGCAGCTACAAATTCTGTCGTATCTTTATCTATAACCTTTGCCATCTTCTTGGGAAAAGTGTCTTTTTGTTTTAGATATGGAATTAAATCTAATTTTCTTTTCATATTTACAGAGCCTTTAAAAGACAGTCCCATAAACGTTGAATTTTTTTCATATGCCTCTCTAGCCATTCTCAAAGAAAAAAAGCATCCAGCTAGCACAATAGCCAATTGTGATGAGAGAACTATGATGGTTTTAAACAATAAAGACGTTTCAATAAACATTGAATTAACCTTAGCATAGTGATTTAAATTATGTTCATTTTTTACATATAGATTATGAATAATCTTTCATAAAATATGCAACCGAATGGTCAGCAAATGAATGTTCACCAACTTTATAAAACCCAAAATTCTCATGAAAATAGATTGAAGCTTGATTTAAAGGAACAGTATTCACTTCACAGCATAAAGGAATTTTCTTATCTTCAGCTATAACACTTATTAGACTATATAAGTTTCTTCCAATTCCTTTTCTTCTAAACTCTTCTTTTACTGCAATTCGATCTATGTATAAAAATTTAGATTGATTTTTAGAAAAAAAATTATAATTTTTTGAGTTATATTCTGACCCCTCTCTAAAGCAAATCATAAATCCAATAATATTGCCGTCACAAGAAATATAAAAATTATTTGAGCTGAGTTTAATTAATTGCTTAAGGTACTCAACAGAAGAAAGGCTTCCAACCTCAGGAGTATGTTCTTGATTAAACTTATATATTTCATTAAAAAAACTATTGGGTATTTGGGATGGAAACTCTGAAACCTTAAATTTAGAATTTAAGCTCATCTATTTCTGTTTCTATGAATTGGAATGCAAATCAACTATGGCTTGATTAATCTTCTTTAGAGGTTCGGCAATAAATAATTCTTTTGTCATAGTATAACTAGGGTGTCCCATTGTGGCCAAGTCTTTGGCTTTTTCATTTACAGTTTTTGCTAGGTCATCAGGTGAAACAATTTCATCAAGAAGCCCGGCCTCTAAGGCTTTATCAATACTATACATTTCAGCACCAAGAATAGCTCTATACTTATGAGATTGGGCCACTCTAAATTTAATCAATTCTAATATAGGATCTGGAATTACCATATTGGTTCTCATCTCATTGGCTCCAATCATAAAATCACCCTTAACGCCTACCCTATAATCACAACAGCACAATAAAAAAGTTCCCAAAGCAATTCCATGTCCTGAGCACGCAGCAATTACAGGCCTTGGAAATGAAAAAATTCTTGCTAGCAATTTAAAAGCAGCCGTGGACATTTCTATGATTTTATCTGCATCACCGCTTTGAATAGTTTTTAAGTCCAATCCAGCTGAAAACATTCCTTCTTTGCCAGTAATTATTAAGCAGCCTTCCTCTGTCGCCACTTCATCTAAGCATTGATTAATATCTTGCGACATCTTTGAAGAAAAAACGTTTGCTTTTCCGTCATCAAGTGTAATTGTTGATATATTTCCGTCTTTATTAAGGGTTGCTAATTTTTCTGCCATAATATATTAATAATTTAAAAAGAAATTCTAACATGATTAAAAAAATTCTTAAGCACACTCAAAGATTAGTATTAATTGCTTTAGGCATAGCATCTTTATATTTAATAAATTTATTTTTTATGAAGCCTTTCTCAATTGATCATTATTTAGGCAAAGAGCTGGTATTCGATTTAACCGGGTCTCCAGAAGAGCTTACATATTTTGGGGTTTTAGACAGCTTTAATTGGTTAACTAGGCACAATTCTAAGTTGTCCATTCCACAAGATGATGATATTGAGAATGAGATTAAACATATAGAAAAAGTTATCAAAACTCTATATAAATTCGATGATTCAAGACTATCAGATATACAAAAAAATACTAAAAAAATAGCAATATTTGATTATGAAAACCAATTAAAGGAACTCCAATATTTCCCTTATTTGGATTATCCCCTGAATCAAATTGGTGGCATTCATCTAAATTTGATTGAATTTATGAATAGCGTTCATCCAATAAGATCAAAGTCTGAAGCTAATGACTTTATAAAACGAACAGATTTAGTAAAAGAGGTTTATCAAGGAACCTTAAATCATTTAGAAGATCAAGCTGAAAATGGAATCTACCCACCAGAATTTGTTTATGGTCACGTAATAAGTCAACTGGATGAATTTATAAACGTTTCAATTAGTGAGCATCCTTTATACAAACAATTTATGTTAAAAATTGAGGAATTAAACTTAAGCAATGATGAGTTTGATTATCTAGAAGCAGAAATAAAAAGATCAATAAATGATAGTGTCACTCCAGGATTTAAGCTTCTTAGAAATTTTATGGCAAGCACTCAAAAAAATGCTAATAAGAATCATGGGATATGGTCTCAACCAGGTGGAGAAGAATACTATAAATTAAAAATTAGAACCTTTACTACTTCAGATTACTCACCAGAAGAAATACATCAAATGGGTTTAAATGAAGTAGAAAGAATTTCTTCAAGAATGAGAGAGATTCTTACTTCACTTGGTTATGACGAAAATAAAAGTGTTGGTGAATTAATGAATGAATTAAATGAGAATTCAGATTTTCTTTATGCAGATACTCCAAATAGAAAAGAAATTGTGGTTAATGATTATATGGAGATGGTTAATGAAGCTATAAGAGTTATGGCTAACTATTTTCATACGATGCCAAAATCTGAAGTCATAGTTAAGGCTGTACCAGAATATTCGGAACAAAATGCAGCTGGAGGATATTATCAATCTCCTGCTCTTGATGGAAGTAGGCCTGGAGTATTTTATGCAAATTTATATGATATAAAACAAACTCCAACTTATAGCATGAGAACATTGGCATATCATGAGGCTACACCAGGCCATCATCATCAAATAGCTCATTCATTAGAAAACGAAGAATTAACCTTATACAGAAGATTTGGTTATTTCACATCGGCCTTTGCAGAAGGATGGGCCTTATATTCTGAAATACTTGCTCTCGAAGTTGGCTTAGCAGAAAATCCATATGATGAGCTTGGAATTTTACAGAGCGAATTATTTCGTGCTAACAGATTGGTTGTTGACACGGGTATGCACTATAAAAGATGGACTAGAGAAGAAGCAATGGACTATATGAAGTCTGTTACTGGCATGTCTGATACTGAAGTAAGGGTTGAAATTGAAAGATATATTGTTTGGCCTGGACAAGCTCTTAGTTACAAGGTTGGAATGATAAAAATTCTTGCGCTTAGAGAAAGAGCAATGAAGGAACTAGGGGATAAATTTAATATTAAAGACTTCCATTCTGCAGTATTAGATCATGGAAATCCTCCTCTATTTATCGTTGAAGAAATGGTAGATAAAATGATAAAGGAAAATCTTAATTAATATTTATCAGGGTGTTTGGGAGTGAAAACACTATAGTAATCTTTTAGATACCTAATATCTTTCTCGTTATTGCCTGAAGGAGCAAAAGCCTTACCAAGGAGTATCTCTTTTTTAGCAAAATCTAAAGAAGCTAGAATAATTTTAGAATTTAATTCTTTCGAAATTCGTAAAAACCCTGTCTTCCATTCTTTAACCTTTGATCTAGTTCCTTCTGGTGACATCGCAATTAGGGATCCATCGATTTCTTTTATCTGATTTATAGCATCTTGAATAATGCCTCCTGGCTTTGATCTATCAACAGGAATGCCTCCCATGTAACGCAGAAAAGCACCTAGGCCATATTTAAAAACGGTGTGTTTTCCAATGAAAGTAATCTTTGCATCTAATCCAGCTACAGTAGCAACTCCAAGAATTCCATCCCAATTAGAAGTATGTGGTGCGACAATAACAACAAGTTTTTGTCCACTTAATTCCTCAGATATTTTCCCACACACTTTCCAGCCAAAAAATGAAAGCACAGTCCTACCAAGCCATTGAAGAGCTTTTGGTCTATGTGCTCGAAAACTTAGAGGAATCTGTTTGTTTGATACGCTCTTCATGACTACAAATTATTTTTACTCAACTTATCCTTTATAAAGTAAGGCAAATATATTGAATAACAGACTATGACTGCAAGTATGTATATGTCTATCATATGGAAAGGTGCCTCTCTCATAAACCCTGTAACATTAAGTCCAGGTGGTTTTTCAATCACATACCAGTAGTTTGCTGGAGCGCCAAGCAAATAATTTACTGGATACATTAAAAATAATAATATTGATAAAACAAATAATACTCTATGAACATCCTTTAATTCAGGTCTTAGATTATCAATAATCATCGCATAAGTAACACCAAGCAATATCATCGAATGCCCAATCATATGTCGAACATAATCAATATGTGGAAAATTATATAGGACATCTGGAGTTAATATCGCCATTCCTGCTCCTGAAATACCAGCAAAAAAGGCAAACAAAAAGAATTCTCTCCTTTGAGTTAATAGGTAAATAATAATTGAGGCAGAAGAGAAATCACAAAGATGCAATGGCAAACCTAATTTCCACTCTTGCATATAGCCCTCTCTATATAAATCCATTCCCTGATTAACTAATATGAGAGATATAATTATAAATATAAGAATCTTTTTTGAAGAGCTTGTTTTGTCAACAAAGACCCTTGGTAAATAAATTATGATCGCAATACACAATATTGCAAAAAATATATGGGATGGACTTAAGATATTAAAATCAGTCATTTTTTACAATCTATGAATAAACTTTTCCAAAGTCATTATCAAGAAAATTATCCCAAGATAAAGATTCTTGCTTTGTAAAACCTTTGCTATGTATTTTTCCATCTAAGTACATTTTTAAAACACTGCAAACACCAGATGCCGTGGTTATTTGTATAGCACTAAATTTTTCATCTCCATAGATTTTTCTTAAATATGTTTTCTCTTGAAGAACTCCATCAATAAATCCAATAACTTTTACAAAAAATATTATTACGTCATTCTTTGTCCTTGGAACTTCTTTATCAAATAATTTTTCAAGGACATCTTTATTCTTTTTAAGGTGTAAATCATTAAATAAAAACTTCATGTGATTTAAATGCCCTGGGTATCTTATAGTCTTGTAAGAAAGATTCTGAACCTCATTTTCATAAGTCTCACACATTGTTGCGCATCCTCCACTGGTATTAAAAGCTTCAAAGCTTTCTCCTTCGATAACGATTTTCTCCGCTCCTTCTAATGGCATTAATTTAATAGACTTTCCTTCATAAATTGCATCTGCCTCATTACAATATTCATTTATTAAACCATTTGTTGACCAACTTAAATAATAACTCATCTCATTTGTTGTGAATCTTGGTAATGCCCCAACTCTCATTAATACCTCATTTACACTATCAAATTGTTCCATCATGCCTGCTGCACAAATATTGATAGCACCTGGTGCAAGTCCACATTGTGGCATTAAAATATTTTCTGACTTGAGCGACCTTATGAACTCAGTTGTTTCAACATCTTCTGTTAAATCAAAATATCCTATGCCCTCTTCGGCGGACACGCTAGCAATGTTTTTATTTACCGCGAATGGGCCAGCTGATATTACTGCATCAGCCCCTTTAAGAAAATCATTAACTTGAGAAATGTCATTTGCATCAAATCCGTCCTCTATATCACCTTGTCTAATATCATAATCATCTTTTAAAAGTTGTTTTAAAGCCCAGCCAATATTCCCGCTTCCAACGATTGCTATCTTAGCTTTCATCAAATTCTACTCCTTGTGCCAGAGGCAGCTCTTCACCATAGTTAACTGTCGCTGTTACTCTTCTCATATAATTCTTCCAAGCATCTGAACCAGATTCTCTTCCGCCACCAGTATCCTTCTCTCCTCCAAAAGCACCACCAATTTCAGCCCCACTTGTACCAATATTTACATTTGCAATGCCGCAATCACTTCCAGACTCACTTAAGAATAATTCAGATTCTCTAATATCATTTGTAAATATAGAACTGCTTAATCCCTGTTTCACATTATTTTGCATATGAATGGCATCTTTTATATCTTCGTAACTCTTTACATATAAAATTGGTGCAAAAGTTTCAGAAAGCATTTCTTCTTCTATTTCTTTAACTAATACCAGTGCAGGTTTAACATAGTATTCATTTGGATCTTCAATTTCTATTCTATCGCCACCAATAACTGATACATTTTTATTTTTTAATGAATTGAGAGTTTTTTGCATTGTTTTAAAGCTATCTTCTGAAATTAGGGGTCCTATCTGAGAAGAATCTTTTGAAGGACAACCTATATTTAATTCATCAAAACATTGCTTAAGTCTACTAACACAATCATCATAAATATCTTTATGAACAAATAGCCTTCTTAATGATGTACACCTTTGGCCTGTTGTTCCACATGCAGAAAATGCAATTCCTTTAATCGTTAAATCAAGATCTGCGGAAGGGCATACAATAGCAGCATTATTACCGCCCAACTCTAGCAAAAGTTTGCCAAGTCTTGCTGAAACAATCGGAGCTAACTCCTTTCCCATTTGTGTGCTTCCAGTAGCAGAAATTAAGTTAATTCTTGCATCCTTGCATATAGAAACTGCTTCTTCATTTCCTCCCTCTAATATCTGAATTAAATCAGAAAATTCTCCACTCACTTTATCCCATGCTTCTTTAATGCCTTTTGCGCATTCATTTGAATGAGGGCTTGGTTTCCATATAATACTATTTCCACATACTGCAGCTAAGCAAAAATTCCAAGCAAATACTGCCATTGGGAAATTAAAAGCAGTAATACATCCAACCACACCCAAAGGATGCCATAGTTCCTGTAATCTATGATTTGGTCTTTCACTTGGCATTGTCAAACCATATAGCTGTCTGCTTAGGCCAACTGCAAAATCACACATATCAATAGCTTCTTGCACTTCACCAAGTGATTCTGTTTTTATTTTCCTAGCTTCTTTGGTGATAGTTTCTGCTAATTCTTTTTTCTTTTGTCTTAGTTCTTCTCCAAATAACCTAATATATTCACCTCTTTGAGGGGCTGGAACTTGTTTCCATTTATTTGAAATATCTTGTGAATCTTTGATTATCTCATCGAAGTTTTTCTTGGTCATCGAAATTCATGGCAATTTTGATTTGCTTCCCCCCAGTAAAATATATTTTACTATAGTTAAGCTTTTAGGTATTCCAATAAAGTATTTATTTTGTCTGTGCCGCCAAAATATATTGCCTCATCTTCATCAAATGATTTTATGCTTCTTATCAATCCTTTTTGAATTTCTGGATAGTTAAAAATTTTATTTAAAGGCTCGAATAAGACGTTTATTGTAAAAAGAGAGTAATCTTCATGGAATCTGCATAAAGTTTCCTTTTCTGATCTTATAAACCAGGTTGAAGGATCTGACATTAAAAGCTTTTCTTCTTCTAAATGAAATCTTTTTGTATCGCCATGAATTAACCAGTTCTGTCTTGCAAAAGGTTTCATTAAGGGTGATTGTCTTATAAAAGTCGAAATCCTATCCCCTATTTTTTCTTCAAGAGTTGTAACTGGATCGTGGATTTCTTTTAAAGGCTTTCCAATCTTTGTTCTTACATCCCAGTAACTAGGCGAACAAATGCTTGCTGCTAAAAGCCTTTGTTCTCCATGTGATTCTATTAAACATAAGTCATCCTGAATATTTAGGCTCATTTCTGCAATTAAATCTGGATAATTTGTACCTTGTATCTCAAAGATCTTTGCTAAGCATTTTTGAGCCTCAGTTGAATCTGTTGTTGCAGCAACAACCTGATTATATTTTGATTTAAATAAGCCTAGTTTATGTTTTAATAAATCCTTACCTATAGCTCTATCGAGCCATTTATCTATTTCAATAGGTTTTAGTCCTAGTCGATATTTTCTATCACCATTACCCCATGGTGGATTTTGCCAAAAGTAATTATTTATAGCTCCCATTCAAGTATGAACAATTTGTATTTAAAAGAATTAAAATATCTTATGCTTGCCTTGGAGAATCTCTAAGTACATTTTGTAATCACCTATAAAACTATAAAAAGGATATGTAAATGTAGCAGGTTTATTCTTCTCAATAAAAAAATGTCCTATCCAGGCAAATCCATATCCAGATAAAAGAGCATAAAGAATAAATAAAATATTAAATGATAAGAAAAACTTAATTAAGAAAAATATGCTTATGCTGGTACCAATAAAATGCGTAAGCTTAGTATATTTATTGTCATGCTCTGATATGTAGTAAGGATAAAACTCATTAAAACTATTATATTTTTTCATCTTTACTTTGGCGCCGACTCAGGTTGGTAATCGTAGTAACCTTCAAGTGGAATCATTAAATGTACGAAAGGAGTTCCTTTCATCATTACGTAAGGAGCTCCAGTTGTAAAATCTGTCGATACTCCTTCAAGTGATGCAGGATCTTTTGGCATTAACATTAAATGAGAGCCTGAATATATCCAATCTTCTGGATCAGTGTTTTCTTTATCGCCTTCAGAATAAGGTCTGAAGTTATCAACGCCTGTATCACCGTGGATCATCCAAATCCATCCATCGTTTGGTATTTCTGGCTTTGATTGACTGATATATGCATCTGCCCAAGCAACTGCATTTGCATCTGCACATGCTGGAGCTGCCTCATTTGCAGTTTTAAATCCCATTTTGGGCATTGCTATAAATGGAAGACAGGTCCATCCGTTTGTACCCTCTCTTAGAATATCTCCGCTAGCACTTACAACAGTTGCAAAGTCCCCAATAAAATCAGGTGCAGAAGAAGTATATGTTTCTATCTCCCATTCAGCAGAGTTACCGTGCATCTTTCCACCCTCATGATGACCAGCAGAAATATTAATTACAAATAAAAAAGCTATAAAGCCTAATAGTTTAGAATTCATTTTTTTTTCCTCTAAAAATCGTTTAACTAATTCTAAAAAAGAATTTGAATGAATACAAATATATTAATTAAATGTATTTTGAATATGTTTAGTAATACTCCTAAACATTGCTATATGAGCAGCTTTTGAATATTCTTTTTCAGACCTAAATCTATGGTTAGAAGATGTTTTTGCAATTACAACATTTGATACTGGATCAACATAAATAAACTGATTAAATATTCCGTGAGCTGTGTAGTCAGTTAGTGGATCTCCTGGAATCCACCACTGATAGCCATACCCCCATTCACTTGAAGAGAGATCTCCAGCATTTGGCATCAAATGAGGTGCATCTGGTGTATGAGATTTAAGAACCCATGATTTAGGAACAATTTGTTCGCCATCCCAGCTGCCTTCATTTAAATATAATTGTCCGAATTTAGAAAAGTCCCTTAATGTAGCGTTTAGGCCTCCAAGTGCCATATCTGTACCAGTTTTATCAGCTATATAATAAGCATCACTTTCTGTTCCGATCTTGCTCCAAATTCTTTTATATAAATATTCTCTTAAGGGCATATCGGTAACTGATTCAAGAATCATTCCCAATACTTGAGTATCAAGACTTACATAATGATTATAGGTTCCTTGTTTTTTTCCATTTTTAAGGGTTTTTGCAAAATCTCTAAATGAGGATCCTTTTGCTGTAGCTCTAGCAAATCTATTTATATCTGAATTTGGATCTGCATAATCCTCATTGAATTCTATACCAGATGACATTTGAAGAAGATTTTTAATCTTAACATCCTCATATCCAGTTCCTTCAAAGTCATCCAGATATATAGAGACACTATCATCAATGCTTTTTATTAATCCTTCCTCGATAGCTATTCCAAATAGTGCTGACAAATATGATTTTGAAACAGAAAAAGCAATGTGTTTGCTATCTTTTGTATTGCCGTTCCAATATTTCTCGAATAACATTTTTCCATCATGCAAAATTATGAGCCCATCAGTATGAAAATGGTCAAGTCCCTCTATCAAATTTAATTGTTCTCCTTCAAACTCATAAGAATTTGGTAATTCAAAATCTTCTTTTTCAAATACAAAAGTTTTTTCAGATGCTGATATTGGATTAGAGGTGTCAAAAACTTTATTAATACTTATAAAATTTTTTGCAATTGATTTTTCGTTATATAGAGTTGCTAGCTTATAAAGTTTATAAATATTAGGACTATACATAACAATTGCCAAAACAAGTATTGCTAAAATAACAATTAAAAATTTACTCATTAAAAATGTTTCCCCCACTAAATCCATTGATCATTTGGCGCTGTTAATTCATCAACTTTATCGCCAGTATTTAGAACCCCCCTAGGCTCAACCAACATTATACTTGCTTCTTCTTCAGAATATGGTCTATGCCTTACTCCTTTAGGAACTACTATCATTTCACCTTCATTTAACTCGATTAATTCGGTTTCAAATTCAATAAACATCTTGCCCTTTATTACAATAAATACTTCATCTGTATCATTGTGCTGATGCCATATAAAATCATTTTGAATCTTTACAAGTTTAAATTGATAGTCATTTAGCTCTGCAATAACTTTTGGGGACCATTGATCTGAAAATTTTTTAAATTTATTTTTGAAATTAATTTTTTTCATATAGTTGAATTACCTCCTCAAGTTCAGCTGACTTTGTGCCATCATCATTAAAGCTGACCATTAGAGGCTTCCATTCTTCATGACCGCAAAGTCTCATCAAACACCCTTCTACCTTTAAGTTTCCATTTTCTAACAGATATAAACTAGATTTAAAAGATCTTCCTCGACCTGGATCATATATTTTTCCACCAGATAATTCTTTTGCTCCACTGGTATAGGAAAAATTATCTATCAAATTAATTCCTATTAAACTTCTTTCTCTCATTGATTTATCTTTATTATTTTTATCAAGGATTGATTCTGGATCTATTCCGTTTTCAACAAATATATGTTCGATTACCGCGCATAATGACTTTTCACATTCCTTAACATGAACTATGGATTGAGAGGTTAGCCAATATCCAGTCATTGGAAAGTCTTTATTGCTAGCGTTAATAGAGACACATAAACCAGCAACTGCTAATAAGTAAAATATCTTGATAGTGGTCTTATTCATTTTTTATATTATTAAATATATTAACGATTTTACTCTCTAGTTTATTTTTTGATAAACATATTCTATAAGGATTGTCGTCATATACTGGGTTTCCAACAAGCAATTCTTTAGGGCTATTTGTTCTAAATCTCCAACGTGTACCTGTTTCCTTTGATGTAAAGATGTATTCAATGGGCTTGTTTGTAATTAAATAATTACCTTCATTAAATATATTTTCAAACTGGATGGTTATATCTAATTTAGACCCAAATATTCTATCAATGTATTCAACATAGACCTCATTGTTCATATAGCCGCAATCTATAAGACTTGAGATAGTCTTATCTTCAAGGTTAATAACTATTTCTTTATTTAGATCAACTTCAATATTTAAAATGTTTGAAAGTTTTTTTATGATCCTGTCTAGCTCTTGCTTTGAAAAACTATTGGAATTAAATTGATTGTTAAAATCCGCAGGAACGTTAGGTCCTTTATAAATATTGTTTGATTCTTGAACTTCACATGAAGAAATTATGAAAATAATTGCTACTATTGCAAATATCTTGGGCATGAACGGATTTATATTAGTCTTCCATTAAAAGAATCCAATCTCTTACCATTTCAACTGCTTCTGTATGAGTAAGAGCTCGTCCGGATTCTGGCATCATCACACCAGGATCCATTGAAATCATGCGATGCAATAAAATCGATTCTTCTGGTTCTCCAGGAACAATAGAATATTTTAAGCCTCCACTTCCTCTTCCGGTTGCAACCGGTTTTTTAAATACTCCTAAATTTATGTTTCTCGTTTCATTCAAATGAAGATATAGTCCTGTCGAATTTGCATTGCCGGTCGGGGAGTGACAGTGTCCACAGTTTATATCTAGGTATGATCTTACTCTGTCATTAATATCTTTACTTTCATCTGTCCAATCTACTGGTGAAACTAGGTCTAACGGATATTCATCAATAATTTGTCTGTTCATCCAATATGTAAGTTGATTAAAGGTGTCTTCTTTGAAAGCAAAGTCTTTGTTTATATTTCTTGCTTTTGGTCCTATGGGGCTAATTTTATCGTCTGCATCATGGCATTCCTTACATTGATTGACATTAGGTACTCTATATCTAACATCTCTTTCTTCACCCATAAAGTCCGTCCAGGAAACGTTAATAGTTTTTCCAGCAATTTTTTTAAATGCCTCATTCTGTTCTTTGTTCCATGCATAAGAAACCGCTTCCCACCCTTGATCCTTTTTTAAGAGAAGTCTTGTTTCTAAAAGATTTTTTCCTAACTCTGGATTTCTTTCATCAATTGGATAGTAAAAAGTTTTTATTAAAGCAGAGCCTGTTGGAAAATTAAAAACCCAGTCTTCTTGATACTTTGCTTTTTTTTCATTTGGAACATATACCCATCTTTGTTTATACGAATAATCTGAGAATAAAGTGGAAATTAATTCATAAGGTATAACTTTGTCGTGAGGGACTTGTGCAGAGGCATCCTTAAAAAATCTAAAATCTGAAAGCTTATCTGGAAATTCTTGAGATAAAATTAATTCTTCATCTACACTATAAATATAAGTGCATATGAAAAGCACAAAAAAGTGTTTAAGTATTTTTTTCATTACTACTTAATGCCATCAATAGTTATTGACTCTAGAGGATTGATAATGCCTTGAAAATCTTCTTTTTCTATCTTAATTGGATTAGAAAATCCAAGCATATACTTAATAGGGCTAATTGTAAGAAAGTTTACTTGGCTATCTTCTGAAATAATTAACTTTTCGTTATCTGGTTGGCCAAATAACATTTGAGATAACGGAACAACCCCATCCCAAAATATATCAGGCATTTTTCCGCTGCTTATTTCAAAAAGAGCTTTGGCCAACTCTCCAGTTTCAATGTCTGGATCAAAACCACTTGGGCCATAAGTATTATTATGAACCTGAATTCTTTTTGGATGTGGGTAGTAGTTAGGATCATCAGTTTCGTCTGAGTAAGAAACTATTGAAAGATTTACAGTTCCATTGCCACTCATTAAGTTATTGAAAACTTCTACATCTGAGTTGGCCATAATAATAATGCCTGTTCCTCTTGGAACCTCCCCAACAATGTTTCCTTCTGGAGCAAAATTATCTGTGTCATTGTTAATAGATTTATTATCAAAAACCCTTATGTGATGTCCTCCTTGTTGCGGAAGGTCTGGTAAGTCAAAAATAAGTATGCCTCCAGTATTATGTGAAGCCAAATTATTATAGACATCTGCATAGTAAGAGTTCTCAATTTCAATGCCAGCTACGTTATATTGAGCAATGCTATTTCTTACAATAATATTCTTAGACTGTCCTACGTATATTCCGGCATCAGATGCTCCAATAGCCACACAACCATCAATCAAAACATCCTCAGATTCGACTGGATAAAAACCATAAGCCCCATTGCTGCTCTTAGGCCCGCCTGTCCATTCTGTTCTTAAATTAATCATGTTGATGCCTTTCGTACCGATGACTTTTAAAGCATCTCCTTTAGCATCTAAAATTGCAAAATCTTTTAAAGTTACTTTATCTGAAGTTACTAATAGTCCTTGTGCGCCTGACTTTTGATCTTTAAAGTCTAAAATAGTTTTATCCATTCCTTCGCCAGTAATGATTACATTATCAACATCTAATGAAAGGCCATCTTCAAATGAATAATAACCTGATTTAATAACAAGAGTATCTCCTTCAGACATTAGTATCATTGCCTCTTGAAGTCTTTCTTGTGAGTCATCTCCTGGGCTAATCACAATTTCTTTGGAATAAGAAAATGTTGAAAAAGCAAGACATGCTATGAACAAGCTTGATCCTAGCAGAGATAAATTTGTATTAATCTTAAAAAAAATTTTTTTCTCCTGGGTTAAATAACATAATTATTGTATTAGAAATGTGCAATAAGAAAAAGCTATGCTTGCTTTAAGGCAAAATCTCTATATTTATTTTATCTGAAACAATTGGATTTTGTCCTAAAGGCATTATTGGCATGTGTTCATAATCTCCAATTACAAGCTGAAGAGTATATTTGCCGGAAGGTAGTGAGAGAACTGCCTCTGTCTGCCCTCCACCAAAATGCAAAACGTTTCTTTCAAATGGAATTGGTATATTTTTATTATCATCAACATCATATGAATCATTAATTACTAAATGATGGTGTCCGCTAATATGACAATCTTTGATATTTTCTACCTCTATTCCTGCGGGACTGATAATAATATTTTTAGTTCCAAACTCAACTTTGAACTCTTTATCACTCGATTGAAAACCATCCATTGGACTTAGAAAAAACAACTCAATATCATCACAGCTTTTATCGACACTCTCAAGGGACATCACTAAGGGAGATAAAAATAATATAAATAAAACTTTCTTCATGATTAATTCTTTGTTTTTGGTGGTCCAAACAGGAAATATAATACTTCATTTACATTAGAAGCATTTCTAATATTTCTATATATATCCTGCCATCCCATAAAAGTTATTTTTGTTGGGTTATAGGTGTTTACATTATTGACCAAGCCATATTTCACCGGTTCTATTTCTGGTTCAAAAGTTCCAAACATTCTGTCCCATATGATTAGTAAGTTTCCATAATTTTTATCTATATACTGGCTGTTTGATCCATGATGAACTCTGTGATGAGATGGAGTGTTAAAAATCCATTCTAAAGGGCCAAGTTTCCCAACAATTTGAGTATGTCCAACTATGCCCCATAAAGTGCTTATTACTCCTGCGACTGCTATTATTGTTGGGTCAAAACCTATAAGAGGCATCATCATAAAAAAAGGAATTTTAGAAACAGGCCCGAACCAGGCTTGTCTAAATGACACAGCAAAATTCATTTCCTCACTTGAGTGGTGACTCATGTGAATAGCCCATAAAAAATTAACTCTATGAGAAATACGATGATATATATAAAAAACAAAATCTATCATTACAAAAGTTAATATCCATAATGCCCAAATTGGCATTAGTTCAGATAAATTAATCAACTTAAATTGAAAAAGATAAAAATGCAGCGCTAGGGTTGCTCCCTTTAAAGCAAAGACCATTAAAACATTTCCTGTTAACAGTCCTACTGTGCAGAGAGTATCATCTTTTTTATAAAGATTTTTATTATAAGCACTAGAGAATAAAGCCTCAAAGAGAATCATCGCCAATACTATTGGGGCGCCTATTGCGTATATTTCTGTGATTGATAAGTCTGTCATAGTTTAAGTTATATTCTAATTAAAATTCTTCTCAGCTTCTATTAAAATCTTTTTTGGTAAACTAAATGCCTCTCTTGTTATATTCCATTTATTTAAAACAGCATCGATATTAAATTTGTCATATAGATGAGGGAATTTTCCTGCCCTGTCATTTGAATTAGATCTCTCATATATTATTTTATCTTTTATTTTTTCTTCGTCGACTTGTAATAGAATTAATTTTTTAGAATCCTTAAAGTATAGTTCAAGCGTTAAAGGAAGTTGCTTAGATGTTGAAAAATGAATAAATCCATCTTCTTTATCTAGAGCTGTTTCGATATAACCAATCGTAAAGGCTTGGTTCCATTCATCTTCCGTCAAAATTTTATAAATGTCATTCATCACATATCTTTGAAAGAATGTATTATGTCTATAATTAGGCATACTAATCAAATTTTGGGGGATCAAATATGTTTGATGTTTATAATTCATCGCTGCTGGGTATATGGTTGATATTAGCTACGATTATTATTCAAGCTATGGTTGCGGTTAGGGTTCATCGAAGGCAAAGTGGTGGATATAGTCCTGGGGTGATTAAATCAGAACTTGGACAATCATCGATAGTTTTTAGGGCTCATAGAACTTACCAAAATTCTTTAGAAAACATTATTCCTTTACTTGGTATGGCAATTATTGCAATGCTATCAGGCTATGGTGCTTTTAAGCTTTCAATCATCATATGGACATATGCTATAAGTAGGATTATTCATATGATTTTGTATTACAAAATTGCTACTAACAAGAATCCAAGTCCAAGAAGTATTTTTTGGGCAATTGGTTTTTTGGCTAGTTTTTATTTACTGATTGATTTGGGAATATTCTTATTAATTAACTAAAAAGATTTTAATAAAGTCTTTATACCAGCCATAATACTTGGATTGCCTTCAAAACATTTAATAGAAGTATCTGGTCTATTCCAATCATTAGCGGATTTTGTAAAAAAATTTGAGTCTATTGTTACCCAGCTTGAATCATCTAAAGTTCCAGCCTTTACATAAACTATATGTGGTATCTCTTTTGCATAGCTTAATACCCCTGAACCACAATTATCACAGAAGCCCCTCCTTACAGTTGAGCCAGAAGAACCTTTACTTTCAAAATATTTAAGATCGCCTTTTATATCAATATATTTCCTTGCGATGAATAATATTGTTGCTTTGCCAGAGCCGGTTGCTCTTTGGCAATCTTTGCAGTGACAATGATGTCCTGAGATAACTTTATCTTGATTCAAAGAGTAAGAAATTTTCCCGCACTGGCATTTGCCAGTCGCTTTATTGTTCATAAATTTATTCTACAGTAAACTCATGTCTAAGATGTTTTATTCAAGAAAAATACTTTGTTTGTTCTTATTCTTTAGTTTTGCAAAAGCAGAACTTTCAACAGGCTTTATTGAAAAGGCATATATTTCTAATGGCAATAATGAAAGAGTTATTCAAATATATTATCCTGCAAGCAAAAAAATTAATGCTGAAACTAAATTTATTATTATAAATGATGGTGAAGAGCTGTTCTCAGAAGAAGACTCATGGCATGGAGGAGCTTGGAATATAGACAATAGTTTTCTTGAGCTAAAAAAACAAGGCATTGAATTAAACCTTGTTGTAATTGCAATTCATAGTGCTAAAAGATTTAAAGGAAAAATTATTGATGAAACAAGACGGTACTCAGAATATTTTCCAAAACAAGCAATAGAATTCTTTGATAAAGGTTTTAAGAAAAGCACATATTCTTTTTTAATAGATAAAGAGTCATTAAATTACCCAGAATTTCTAGTAAATGAAGTTATTCCCTTCATAGAAGGAAAGTTTGATGTAAAGCTAAGTAGCTCTAATTTGGGTGTTATTGGTGCAAGTATGGGTGGATTGTCTGCAATAAATACTGTCTTAGAATATCCAGAATATTTTGGTTTTGCTGGATGTATATCAACTCACTGGGTTGGAATAAAGCCAACTGAATATATATCTCTTCCTTTTAGTAAAGATCCATTTATAACTGGAGATGAGGATACTGCCGAAGCGATAAAAAAATATATAGCTAGTAAAATTGATAATCTTAATGATAAAAGAATTTACTTTGACCACGGAACAGTTGGACTTGATTCTCTTTATGGGAATCCTCAAACAGAAATTAACGAATTATTTAAAATTAATGGTATTGAGTTTCAGAGCAAAGTCTTTGAAGGCCATGATCATGGAACAAACTTTTTTGGAGAAAGGTTTGGTCCTATGATTCTTTACTTACTTTATAGCAAGGAGAGCGCATAGTTTATGCCCAGTTGGATCTCTTAAATATGCTAAATACATTTTAAACTTACCATAGTCTCTGATACCAGGCGCTTCTTCAATAGAAGTTCCGCCATTTTCAATCCCAGCTTTGTGCCAGGCATCTCCTTGTTCAATGCTCTCTACATTGAATCCAATTGTTCCTCCGTTTGCTACTGTTGCTGGATTGCCATCTATTGGTTCTGAAATAGCAAAACTAGTATCTTTAAAGTTATAGAAATACCTTTTCTCTCCGGTTCGACTTGGATACATTCGCCCAGGGCGGGCTCCAAGCACATCAAATAACTCATCATAAAACTTTCTAGATTCTTCTATATCGTTTGTTCCTAACATTACATGACTAAACATTATTTATTCTCACATTCATAATCTTATATTAATAAATCAATTATGAGGTATGCAACTACTGATGCAAAAATCCATAAAATAAGCGCTATTGAAAGGGTCTTGATTTCTATTCCTTTCATTGATTCATAGTTGATTTGTGTTCCAATGCAGAAAAGTGCAGCTATCAAAAATATCTTACTTATTGACTCTAATAGCGACAATGTGTTTTGAGCTAGATTTAGATAAGACCCTAGCAAAAGAGCTATAACAAAAATGAAAATAAAAATTGGGAATTTTATTTTTGAGTTGCTTTTATCTTTATAAAGCAATCCAATTAATAATATCAGTGGTATCAACCATATGGTTCTTCCTAGCTTTAGTGTCGTCGCAATTTCAATGGTGCTTCCGCCATAGGCCATTGCAGCACCAAGAACAGAGCTTGTGTCATGAATTGCCATTGCAACCCATGCTCCAAAAGCCTCATTAGTCATCCCTATAATATTTCCAACAACAGGAAATATTCCAATAGATATAGCATTAAAAATAAACACCATCCCAAAAGCAACCAATAAGTCTTTTGGTTTCGCTTTTATTAGTGGTGCGATTGCTGCCATTGCGGTTGCGCCGCATATAGCTGTTCCTGAGGCAATCAATAATCCTAAGCTTTTATCAACTTTAAGGAGGTTGGCTAAAAATATTCCAACTATAAAAATTGTAATTACAAAAATTGAGATATAAGGGAAATATTTGGCAGTAACCTCTAAAGCATTGGATGCTGACATTGTAAGGCCAATAATAATAATTCCAATTTGTAAGAAATTAGTCCCAAGTGATTGATTTATTTGGTTGCTTGGAAATTTAAAAATTATAACTAAGGCCGACCCAAGCAGTAACGCCAACAAAGGAGATCCTATCAATATTGCTGTAAACGCTAACAAGACTCCTATAAATAATGTCACTTTTTGTGCTCAATTAATAATGTTGGGACATTATGTATATGAGATTTAATTGTTGTAACTAAAGTGTTTTCTTTTAAACCTTTTTTAATCGGTGTTAAATCGATGCCTTGATCAGAAAGTCTTTTATGAGCCTCTTCAATTGAATCAACTTCCCATGCTAAGCCCCATAAGGTATCTAATGAGTCTTTCTCATTTTTTTCTTCGATAACCTCTATGGTTGTTTCGTTTAATCTAAAAAATAGTATTCTTCTTCCCCAATGTTCAATTACCTTATCCAATGCCAACCGAATATTAAAAACATCTTTGTAAATGCTAATAAAACCGTCTGCATCATTTGTGTTAATAACAACATGGTCTAATTTATTTAAAACAGCTTTTGAATATTTATCTACTGCTGGGAGCTCTCCATTGGTATGTTCGATAATGAAAGAAAAAAGCCCTCGTGTTAATTCATGCGGAAGTAATAGGTTTTTCCAATTTCTAATTTGATTTGTCTTGCCATCAATACCCTCTCCATCAGATATTTCAGAAATTGAATACCCCATCTCTTTTAACTGGCTAGAGCACAGATTAATATCTTTAGTTCCAAAAACTATTCCAATTAATCCTTCTCCTTTTTCTTTTATCATATTTTTAACTAGTTCTGCGCCAAGGCCTTTTCCTTTGGCGGCCAAAAGTTCAAAATATGTATTTTTAAAATTGAATATTACATTAGAAGTTCCCAGTGCTTTGTGTTCACCTTTCCATACAGACTCTATTCCAAATACTTTAGTATAGTTTGCCTCTGCTTCCTTTAAATCATTAACAGCAACTATTAGGTGGTCTAATCTTGAAAACATATTTAATTTTTTTTAAATTTAAAAAGACTTCTAATAAATGGCAATATCCATATTATCTTTAAGAAATGATTTGGAAATAGTCTGCTGGTAATATCATAAAAATGGGCATCAAAACCAATAAGGATTCTATTATTCTTCTTTTTTATATTTTTTAGAATAACTTTTGCAGCTTTTTCAGGACTAGTTGGTGCATTGTCTTTGAAAGCTACTATTGCCTCTTCTTTTGTAGGCGCTTGACCAAAAAAGGTTTCAGGCTGAAAGCTTTTAAACCTTGAAGAATGATATATATTTGTCCCTATATGTCCTGGAAAAACACAATAAGCCTCAACAGGAGAGTCTGACACTTTTAATTCAAGCGATAGAGATTCAGTGAAGGCTTTCACTCCAAACTTACCGACGTTATAAATCGATTGTCTTGGGACACTAAACAAGCCAAAAATTGATGACACATTAACAATTGCTGCTTCAGGTCTTTTTTCTAAATGGGGAAGAAAAGTTGTGGTCATCTTAATAACAGAGTGTAAAAGAATGTCTAGTCCCCAATCCCAATCTTCCTGGTCAACTTCATCTATAGTTCCAACTACTGAGACACCAGCATTATTAAATACCATATCTATTTGCTTGTGAGCCTCTAAAACTTCAATAGGCAAAGACTCTATTTTTTCTCTATCTCTTATATCAAATGCGTGCGTGGATACTGAAATATTTTTCTTTCTAGCAAGCTGTTTTGTTTCTTGAAGTGATTCCGCATTCCAGTCAACCAGTGCTAGGCTGCAACCCAAATCAGCCAACTCCAAGGCAAGTGCTCTTCCTATTCCAGAGGCAGCACCAGTAATTAGGGCAACTTTATTCTCAAAGTTTTTCATGGTTTAAATATGTTCACAATTGTTACACCTATGACAATAAAGAAAAGACCTAAAATTATTTGCCAATTTAGAGTTTGCTTATAAAAAATATAGCTCAAAATTGCTATTGAAAATATTCCTACCCCCGACCAAGAGGCATAGACAATTGATAAAGGTAGCTTTTGAGAAACAATTGCCAAAAAATAAAAAGATATTGCATATGAAATTAATAAAACAATTGTGGGAAAAATTTTTGTAAAGTTTTGTGATGCTGGCAAAAGCATTGTTCCAAGAATCTCAAAAAATATTGCAGTAAACAGCATTACATAAACATTCATATTTTTTTTATGCTTTCTTCAAAATTTATCCCATCAAAATGAATTACCTCTATTACCTCAGGAGGATCTTCAACACATCTTAGGTTTATACTAAACATTTCGGGATGAGATCTGGGTTGATAAAAAGACTTAATTCCACATTTTTTGCAAAAATAATGTTTTGCCGACCCGCTTTCAAAATTATATTCTGAAATTAATTCTTTTCCTGAGATTAGCTCAAACAAATCATGTTTTACAAAAAGGTGTTGATAGTTAAGCATGTCACAAATTGAACAATTACAATTCCATATTTGAACTAATTCATCAGATTTAAATTTAAATTTAACTCCCCCACAGTGACAGCTTCCAGTATATTCCTTCATTAAAACTTATAATAAATATCCTGTAGCTACAAACATCCAAAAAGCCATCATTCCTATGGTTAAAAATAAAAATATTTGTGCTTGTTTGACCTTATTCATTTGATATAAGGATATACAAAAAATTGTTCCAATAAATCCAATTGTTAATGCTACAAATAAATGGGCTTGATACGACATAATATTAAATCCACATTCTTGTTTTGCTCTTGTATTTTTGAAAATCTTCACCAAATAATTTTTCCATTACAGCCTCTTCTGGAATAATCTGAAATCTTGTTATGTAAATAGCAAAAAGCAAAGTAAAAAAAATTCCTCCTATAAGATTGAATTTAAATGATATTGAAAGAAGAATTAATGCCATCCCTAAATACATTGGGTTTCTTGAATATTTAAAAGTTCCTGATTGAACCAATGAGGTTGCCTTATCAATATTAATTGGATTAATTGTGGTTTGGTGAGCTTTAAATGATCTTACTGCAGATATAAGAATAAACGGTCCCGATATTATCAGCAGCATGCTGATAATATTAAATATTGCATTGCTAAGATCAGGGAATATAGATCTAGAAAAATAGATTGCTAATCCAAAAACTAAAGTAACTATAGGCGGCGGTATTTTATTATTCATGAACCAATTAAATCATATTTTTTTGTTACCTTAAATATATTCATTATTGTGATTATAATAATGTTGAGGGCTATAGGAGGTCGAAATGCGTAATTCAATTTTTTGTATTTTATTTATTTCTTTTTTTGCAATCTCAGATGATGGGTGCGAAATTTCTAAATGGGGCGAAGATGACGAGATTGGGTCTGCAAATTTAATATCAAATGAAAATACATTAGAAGCAATAAAGCTTGTTAAAAAAGGAATGTCACATGGTCTTGGTATTGTTATCGAACCCGGTATGCCAGCTTTTCCACCAAGGTATACAGAGCTTCAGGTTGTTCAACCCAATCAACATTTTGGAAGAGATACAACAGCAGATTTTGGATATGACATTACCTATAACGACGATATTCTCCAGATGTGGATTGGAACAGGTCCTCAGCTTGATGGCTTGGGACATATAGGTGACGATGATATCTTTTATAACTGTCAAAAAGGTGCTGACTTTTCTTTTATAACTGGATTGACAAAATTTGGTATTGAGAAAGTACCTCCACTTGTAGGTAGAGGTATTGTTATCAATATGGCGAAATATTATGGAATTGATTCAATGGAGGGTGGTCAAGGAATTACAAGAGAAGATATTAAGAATGCAGCTAAACAACAAAATATTAAATTTGAAGAAGGAGATATCATTCTTTTTCATACAGGTTGGACAGATGCATACTTAAAAAGCTCTCCTGAGTTGTGGGGAAGCACAATACCTGGAATTACAAATGATGCAGCTGTTTATTTGGCATCATTAAGTCCAATGGCTATTGGAGCGGATACCTGGGGCTTGGGTGCAGTTCCTCCAATTGAAGGTGATTTAGTCTATTACGATCACGTTACCCTGATTAAAGAAAATGGTATTTATATTTTAGAGACAATGAATACAGGCAAGCTCGCTGAAGATAACGTTACAGAGTTTTTATTTGTTTTAGGCCAACCAAAACTTAAAGGAGCTGTTCAAATGATCATTAACCCAGTTGCTCTTTGGTAGAGCTTATTTAAATTTATGGATATAAAATTTTACTATTTAGAGCAGCAAGAACACTCGCAGCAATCACAACAATCACACATAAATTTATTATACCTTATTTCCTTTTAAATTTTTTTTGGATTTTCTAGTTAATCTGGTTTCCATTAAAGTCATACTCCTCAATCACTCTAACTAGAGCTCCATTTTGATATTCTATTTTTGATTTTAATTGTCCGTTTTGATGATATGCCTCGGTGATACCATGCAATTCTGCATCATTGTTATATATTTCCTTTGATGCTATTTGGCCATTATCATAATATGAAAATTCTGCAAGACTAACAGTGACACCATTTTTAACATTTTCTGTCCAGGTTATTTGACCATATTCATAGCCAATCCATTCGCCCTCATCTACACCATTAACTCTATTTCCTTCCATTGATAAAAAGCCTTCCATGAACTCAACATATTTTCCGTGCTCTAGTCCATTTTTATATCCAGTCTTATATGAAAATAAGGTGCCACAGCCCTCATATCCTTCAAAAGGCCCATGAAGAAGCCCCCTTTTATATGATCCTGCCTCTATTGCACAAAACCCATATTCATCTTCATAAGTTACGAATCTTCCAGAAAATGGAGTATTAGTATTTACCTGATATTTCAAACCCTGTCTTTCAACAAGAGATGATGAATTTATAGATTGATCCGCATATTTGATATATAACGCCTCGTTAGCTTCTATATTTAGAGTAAAAAAAGCAATTAAAAATATGTTTCTTAAGGCTATATTCATATTTTCCTCATACGATTTAATAAAAGTTATTTTTATTCTAACGCAATCTTAGGGCGGTTTTAAAATTTTTATGACTCTTTATTTGGATTCCATATAACCAAGTTTTTGGTTTTCAGCCTATTTACTACTAGCTTGTATCTTGATTGCTCTTCTTTCCATTCCTTTAACCAATTCGCGCCATCTCTCTCTGCATCAACAAATATCGCGTTTGTGAATGCAAGTGGTAACAATACTCCAATATGTATAATGATGCTTGCAACGGTATTATATCCAAACCATCCAAGATAGTTTGCTGCCAAGAATCCAAAGAATGCACTCCATATTGTGAATAACACTAACATAAAGTAAGTTTGTAAACTCGGGTCAGGTATATACTTAAGCGGGTTATATCTGACATCCATTACTCTTCTCCAACCACTTACGAATTTCAATACGCTTCTTCTAAAGAGGCTAGGTTTTTTTATATTTGGTTCAATCATCTGTTCTCCTATTGAATCTTATAAACTCTTTAATTACATGCATACCAACAGCAATCCATGTCACTGCAACTAAGCTCCAAAATAATATCTCAATCATATGAATTTACAATCTTGATGTACAAAAAATTATACAATGATTTATACCAGCTTATAATAGGTTTCTTCTAAGAAAAAACCAGCCAATCAACCATGCGACAATAAATAATGATGGCAAAATTATTATTGAAAAAATGTCACTCATAGGCAAAAAAATGGATGCGGCATATGGACCAAGAATACAAAAAGGCGATAAACCATTGTAATGGTTTAGCCTAGGATGCTTCTTAAGAATCATTTTATCATTATCAAGATAGACTTTGACCTGGTACCCAAAAATTTTTATATTGTTAATCATATTAAAATTTTGTCATGCCATCTTTTTTCATCGTCTTAATAGTATAACAATCCAACGACCAAGGTTTAAAATGTCGGCCAACGCAGCCGCCACATAAGTGAGAGCTGCTGCCTTCAGAATACGACTAGCGGCTTTTTCGTCCGACTGCGATACGTAATTCCCTTCCCTTAATATAGGGAGGGCTTTAGAAAAACTTGCATCAAATTCAATTGGCAGAGTCACTGCATGAACCATCATGCGAGCGATAAAACCAGATAGCCCTAGGAAAAGCAATAAAGAAAATGGCATTGGATGCCGAGTAATAATGCCTATCACAGGTGATAAATAGATAATGGCAACGCTCCAACGGGCCACCTTATCAACAACAGGAGCCATCTTTGTTCTAGTAGCCAAACGTTTATCACCTTGCTGATCTTGAATCGCATGCCCAACCTCATGAGCCGCAATAGCGATTGCCGTTAACGATTTAGATTCATAGTGTTCTCGCAAAAGCCTAACTTTTTTTTCAATTGGATCATAATGATCTCCTAGCTCAGTTACTTCGACCTTCACATCTTTTAATGAAAATCTCTCAATCAAATGCTTTGCGAGCTCTCCCCCAGTACCTGGCATTTCAGTTTTTTCGGATGAATATCTCCTCATAACAAACTTCACCCACAAAGATGGTCCAAATATCAATACCAGAACTATGAGCGTACCCACCGCTAAAACCATATTTTATTCTCCTAAAAATTATTCAGGTTTTGAATAACAAATCATTGTATAATTTTTTAATAAATCAAGATTATAAATTCCTTATCTAGAAGAATTCAAGTAATAAAAAATGAGCTTAAAGTTAAATAAAATCTAATAATAAATATTATGGGCATAAAAATTTCTATAGTTGGAATGGGCTACGTTGGTTGCGGAAATGCTCTAATGCTTGCAAGAGATAATGAAGTTTCAATTGTTGATATTGATAATGAGAAAGTTAAAAATTTTAATAATAAGAAATTGCCTATTCAAGATAATTTTGCACAAGATTTTTTTGAGTCTGAAAATTTAAATTTATCTGCAACTTGTGATTTATTTGAATCAATTGTCGATGCTTCATATATCATCCTCTCGCTTCCTACAAACTTTGATGAAGAAACTAAAAAATTCGATACTTCTATAATAGAAAAAGTAATAGCTGATATATTGCATAAAAATTCAAAAGCATTAATTATCATAAAATCAACAGTTAATATTGGCTTTACAAAGTCTTTAAGAAAAAAGTTTGAAACTACGAGAATTATTTTTAGCCCTGAATTTTTAAGGGAGGGTCATGCTCTTGAAGATAATCTTTATCCTTCCAGAGTTATAGTTGGTGGATTAAGTGCTGATGCTAAATTATTCGGAAATATTCTAATTAATTCTTCGGAAGATAAGAAAGTGCCATTATTATTCATGGAGTCCACTGAGGCGGAATCAGTAAAGTTGTTTTCAAATACATATTTAGCAATGCGTGTAGCATACTTTAATGAGCTTGATGGGTTTTGCATGGATAACAACATTAATCCAAGCGATGTCATTACAGGGGTTTCTTTAGATAAAAGAATTGGAAATTTTTATAATAATCCTTCGTTTGGCTTTGGTGGATATTGTCTTCCAAAAGACTCAAAACAGCTTTTGAATCAATTTACAAATGCCCCTCATAACATTATCCATGCTATTCAAGATTCAAATAAAGCAAGATCAGAATTTCTAATTAATAAAATTATAAATTTCCAGCCAAAAATAGTTGGAATTTATAGACTTGCAATGAAACAAGGAGCAGATAATTCTAGAGAATCGTCAATTTTTAGTATTATAGAAGGTCTTGTTTCTAAAAATATTAAAGTAGTGGTATTTGATGCGTCTATTCAGGAATCAGATTTTGATATAGAATTTATTGATAATTTCTCCAATTTTGCCGAAATGTCAGATTTAATTATTGTTAATAGAATGGATGATATGATTAAGCCTTACGCTAATAAAGTTTTCTCTAGAGATGTTTTTTCTTCAGATGAATAAACTATATATATTGCAATGAATATTTTGATTACAGGTGGAGCTGGCTTTGTAGGCATAAATTTAGTAAAGACATTGATAGATGAAGGACATAGTGTTATATGTCTAGATAATTTTCATAGCGGAAGAAAAGAAAATTTTTCCTTCATTCAAGAAACATCAAATTTTAAGAGCATTACACACGACATAAGAAAACCTCTAGATATTTCTGAAAATATTGATCAAATTTATCATCTTGCATGTCCAGCATCTCCAAAGTTTTATCAAGCTGATCCTATTTATACTACAGAGACATGCGTACTTGGCTCTCTAAATGTTTTAAATTTTGCGATTAAGAAAAACGCAAGTGTGCTTTTTACATCCACCAGTGAGGTCTATGGTGATCCAGAAGTACACCCTCAACCAGAATCATATCGCGGATCGGTTAATTCCACTGGGATAAGAGCCTGTTATGACGAAGGTAAAAGATGTGCCGAAAGTTTATTTTATGATTTTCATCGTATTTATAATTTGGATGTAAAAGTTGCTAGATTGTTTAATACATATGGTCCAATGATGAGACCAGATGATGGAAGAGTTATTTCAAATTTTATTTGCCAAAGTATCTTAAATAAGCCTATTACTATTTATGGAGATGGTCTCCAAACTCGAAGTTTTTGTCATGTAAATGATTTAATCCTTGGCTTAAAGAATCTTATGAATTGTAATGAAGAAATCTCTCATCCTATAAATTTGGGCAATCCAGATGAATTTACCTTATTGGAATTAGTTGACCTAATAGAGAAATTAATTAATACAAAGCTGAAGCTTAAATTTTTACCACTCCCTTTAGATGATCCCAAAATGAGAAAGCCAGATATATCTATGGCTAAGAAAATTCTTGGATGGGAGCCAAAAATTTTGCTAGAGAAGGGACTAAAAGATACTTATAATTATTTTCAATCAGAATTATAGAATTAATTAAATACTTTTTGAGCTTATAACTTTTTTAATAAATTCAGCATAAGAGATATTTTCTGTAGAGTTATTCTTTACTACACCAGTAAGCAATAAAGTCATGAGAGTAAGGGTTCCGGTTTGAAGGAATACAAGAACAAAGACACCTAATGCAATTGAGAACCACCCTGGAGTTGCTACTCCATAAAATTTAAGCATTATTGCTGTCACACCGCCCAAAATAGATAAAAAAGCTATGAAGGCACAAAAAATACCTACCCTAACCAATACTTCTTCAGAAAAAATCATTAATGCTTTAAAACCATGCAGGGCAAAGGCAACAAAATTCATTTTTGATCTTCCATAGTATCTTTCACTTCTATCAATGGAGCATTCCCCGATCCTAAGTTTTGATGATAGAAGAGACGCAGCAAAATGGGTCCATATTTCTGGCATTTTGACAATCCTTTGAAGGCTTCTAGGTTTTAAAGCAACAAAATTGCCAAAAGCAATTGTTCTTCCAGTTAATGTTTTGAATATAAATTTATAAATTCTATAAAATATTTGAAAATACATTACTTCTGATCTATTTTTTCTTTTACCCACAGCGATATCAATATCTTCGTTATCCAAAACTTCTAATAAATTCTTTACTGTGGTTGGATTATCCTCGCCATCAGAGTCCATCACAATTATTTTTTCACAAAAATTTATTTTATTTGCAACATAATTCAGCCCAACAGCAATTGCTGCCTGATGGCCAATATTTTTAGTTAATCGCAAAATCACACCGTTGGTATTATTGTCATCTAACAACTTAATATTAACTGGTTCGTTTACAGAGCCATCATCAACAGCAACAATATATAGCTTATCTCTAAAAATTTTTTGTAATTCCAAGATCAGCTTTTTTGCTGATTTTGTATCTTCATATATTGGTGTAACTATGACTAATTTTCTTTCCATTTGAATATTTATTATAAGCAAATTTAATGGATTACCTAATTTTATAGTAAACTGTGATCTACATTTATTAAAACTTAACTGAAATTAAAAAGCCTTCATCATTAACCAGGAATGAAAAAAAAATTTTCTGTAGATGAAACATATAAATTCATCATCAATGGCTTATTTGCGACTTTAGTGCATTTTTTAGTTTTGCTCATATTAATAAGCTTTAGCCCATTAAATTACGGATTTTCAAATTTTATTGGGTATATATTTAGTATAACTTCCTCTTTTTTAGGCAATAAATTCTTTGTATTCAAAGATTCAAATAATAAGCATGCTTTTACCCAAGTAATAAAATTTATTTTTTTATATATATTTCTTGCCATAAATAGTGGCTTCGCTTTATATATATGGACTGATATAAATAAATATAATTTTGTTATAGGCTTTTTGGGTATTACAGCTTTGAATACTATCATAAGCTTTTTGGTGAATAAATTTTTAATATATAATCCAACACATGAAAAATAAATTTCTATTACTTACATTTTCAATATTTCTATATTTATTTATTTTCATATGTATCTATCTCATTCATATAAATTTTTTTAAAGTAGGCGTTATATTCTATTCATCATTGATTGATTCAGTAATAGCACTTATTATCTTTTTCGGTTTATATAATTCGATTAATTTTTTTAAACATATTACAAATTTTGAATCAAGCCTGATCATTTTATTGTTACTTTTTATTGGCTATTCTTTTTCAATAAGCCTTCCTACTGTCATAGATAGGTCGCTTTCTTTTTATTTCCTTGAAAAAATTCGACAGCACGATGGAGCTATTAAAAAGACAGCAATGAAGCAAATGTTCATTGATGATTATATGGATGAATATAAGCTCGTAGAAATGAGATTAACAGAACAACTTAAATCTGGAACTATTGAGTTAAAAGGCAACTGTATTGTATTAACAAAAAGAGGCTATTTAGTCACAACATTTAGTGATTTTTTCAGGAAGAATTTCTTAGCCAACAAAAGATTAATTTTAGATAGTTACTCTGATCAATTAACAGATCCATTAAAAGACAGCGAGATTAACAATGAATACCTTTGTAAAAAAGAGTAGTATAAAGATTCAATATGTTTAATATCCGTGTTTCAGAAAGATCTCAAATTATATTAATATTTTGTATAGCATTTATATTTAGGTATTTATTTTCTTTATTCTCTGGTATTGGTAATTTTGAAATCCCTGACATTGTTAGGTATATGGCTCAAAGTGATAGTATTCTTGAAGGTAGCTTTAACCTTGAAGAAAAACTCTTCATTACTGCCCCCTTATTTCCCTATATTTTAGCTTTCTTTAAGTTTGTATTCGGAGCTAGTTATATTTCTGCTTTAGAAATATTTCAAATTACTTTAAGCTCAATTTCCGTAGTAATGCTAATGCAAACAGCTTATGTAATTTTTAAAGATCAAAGAATAAGACTTTTAGTTGGTATAGCAATGTCTATTTATCCAGTCACGCTTTATTATGTCCATCAGTTCTCTCAAGAATCAATCTTTCAGTCACTTTTTATAATCAGTATCTATTATTACTCTGTTTTTTTTACAAAAGAACAAATTAAAGATTTGATATTATTTTCAGTCTTTTTTGCATTAGCCTTGCTTACAAAATCAATAATATTGTTAATGTTTCCATTTTTAATGATTTCATTATTATTTAAATTTCAAATTACTAGAAAAAAAATTTTTCAAATATGTTGCTCAATATCAATAATTCTTTTGATGACGGCACCATATGGAATATATAACAAAGTAGTAAATAACACTTACGTCATTGCATCTAGCGGTCAAGGCGGACTTTTCTTAACTGGCCATAATGACGATTTTTACACAAATGTTGTTAATCCTCCGCCCAAGGATTCATCTGAATATAAGAGACTCCGGAACATGGATTTCAAAATTTTTGAAGAATTAGAATCTCAAATTGCTAATAAAGAACATAAAATTAAACAAGCCACCTACCTTAATGCAGGGATTGAATGGAGCCTCCAAAATCCTGATAAATTCTTTCATCTTTTATGGGTAAATATAAGAAATTTTCTTCAACCAGGTTTTAACATTTTTCATCATCCCTTTAACCTCTGGCTATTAACTTTTTTAATGAGCGCTCCGGTCTATGTTTTAGCTTATATCGAAATAATTAGAAGACTTCTTATAGCTCCTCGCGATCATTTGGCAATTGCTTCAATATTTCTTGGAATGATTTCTGTAGCAATTATCTTCTATCATCAAAGCAGGTTCAGAGCAATTACAGTTGAGCCATTTTATTTGATATATGCATGTTCTTGTTTTATATATATACTTCAAACTAAGTTAAAACTGCTCAAAAAAACAGAACCTTCAAGCCATCATTAGCCTGGTGAGCGAATTTTCATTAATTAGTTTGATAAAGTCTTTTGGTAATTTTTTCTTTAAGATTGCTTTTTTCAAGACTATTCATAAATCACTGTTTCCTTCATCTCCACCGTCACTGATTGGTTTTAAACTTTGATTTAATTCTTTATTTTCCAGTTGAAATATTTATTGGAATTATAGCGATCTTTAATTTCCAATAATCTCCTCTTTTTATTAAAGTTAAATTTGTATCTGTAGATATAAGTTCAACATCTTGGTTGTTAAATCTAGTGAAGTTAGTTTTATATATTGCAAAATCTTCTTGTGAAACTATTGGATCTATCGAATTGATTTTTGAATATGCCCAACCTTCTTTTTTTAAGTTTTCATAATTAACAATTTCACTGTAACTTTTTGCAACTACTATTTCATCACCAACAAAATAAGTAATTGGTAAATCCCATAGTTCATTAATTTTATTTATATCCATCTCATTGAAATGATAGAAAAAATCTTCGATCACTTTCTCTGGGTTGTTGTTTGCGTCTTTTGCAAATAACAAAGAAGAAAATAAAAATAAAGTTAATAAAATATTTCTAATATAAATCACTGTTTTCTTCTATTCCACAGTAACGGAGTAGCCATAACCAGATTCTCTTTTTTCAATATGTTCATCAATTGTGGTTTCTATCTTATCAATTGCATCTAAATTGCCGTTCTTATAATCATCTGCTAATCCAAACAATCGTGCGAATAAAATATTACCGTCGACATCTGAATTAACTTTAATTTTTTTTGATTTTTCTGTCTTTTCTCCCCAAACTACTCTTACTTTTTTCCAAAAGTCTGAAGTTTCATCCCAATAGGTATATCCTGCCGACCAATCGAAGTTTTCTATTCTTTGATATCTTGCTAAACCAATTTCTTTTGCAATAACTTTGTTGTCTAGTGTTGCTTTATTGTTGTTTTGTTCATGAACCCATCCATTCGGGGTAATTGTGTGTATATTTGTTCCAATAACAATATCGTAATCATCTCTTATGGTCGCCTCCCTTCTTGGAAGAGGTCTTTTTGTTTCATTACTTGTCCATGATGATGAGTTTGAAAAATGTTTCCATTCCCCAAAACCCTCGTATCTTGGTGAATCATCAACTTGATAAACCGTTTGTGACCAAGTTCCCTTTCTATCACTGTAGGATAGATTTTTTCTTTCCCATGTATTTTCTCCAACAAACTCATTAATTGAATTATCTTGGTATTTCCAATCTTGTCTCCAGTGTTTAACAACAATAGGATCTGAGGTCGTCCCATCATCTTGTTCAAAGAACATGACCATTATGTGTTGCAGACTTATGAAATCCTTTTCATCTTCAACCGCGATTACAAATTCTGTTCCCCATGACTGATAAGGTTTTGGCGGTATATAGTCCTTAGTGAAACCCATTGTCTCCATGAAATCAAAATTAATTTTATGTTCGCCTTGCATTGCAAGAATTGCTAACCTATCTTTTTCAAATTTGGTCAATTCATCATTTTGTATTTCCTTCCATAAAGGGTTGGGAGTTTTATCTAAGTCAACATCTGGACCTGAGGAAGTTCCTCCTCTTGGTGTCATCAAGTCTGGATTATCTAATTGGGTCCATCCAAATACATAATTGCTATCAGAACTTAAAATTAGTTGACTAAAGAAAATTGCTATAAAGAAAAATATTCTCATTGGAAGCTATTCTACAGTGACTGACTTGAACAAAACAGTGATTTATATATCTAGCAGTGGATTTCTTCCCCATTTATTTTCATCTTCTTTTGCTGGAAGCATTACTAAAATTAAAATTACGAATATCCCAATAATTGTGATGTAGGATAGTTGCCACCATCCAGAAATGCCTCTGTCTTGCAATCTTCTTGATGTGACTGACACGCTAGGAATAAAAGTTATGATTTGAAATAGTGCTGAAAATGGTCCATAACCAATTTCTTCATTAAATATTCCTAAAAACACTTCTACAAATCCTAATACGAATGCAATTAGAGACACTGAAAGAACAAAATACCAATACTCGCTTCTGCATGCTCTTCCATGAAAATTTTTCCAATTAGTAAAAACTGAAATAAATGATTCTTTAATATTCATAATTATCTTCTCTGTAAATCACTGTTTAAAATTACTCCACCGTAACAGAGTTGTCGTAGCAAGGTTTCTCATTGTTCATTGTTTTATTCAACGGTTTCTACTATATCAACTATCCAGATAGTTCTATCCACACCGTCATTATACTTACGCATTTTTCTTACCTCTACTTGTTCTTCGTGTTTAGTGCAGAACTTAGTAATTCTTTCGCCATTTTTTAAGTTAAAAATATCTAGATAATCGTCATCACTAAAATGATATATCTTGAAATCGTGACTTATAATTTTTCCTCCAGTTATTCCTAATGCAGTGCTAGCACATCCTGTAGTTAAGAAAACAATTAAAGATAAAAAGATTGTTTTTTTAAAGAATTTCATCTTAACAAATCACTGTTTAAGATTACTCCACCGTTACTGAGTGTATTTGAACAGAGAATAATATTTTTGTCATTTTTGAACTTTTTATGAAACGTTTTATAAAACTTAATATATTTTTCTTCCATTAAAAACTATCCAATCATAAGAAGCATAAATATCAATCCAAGGTTAAAACCTATCAATGTCCAAAAGAGTGCTTTTCTATCAAAATTTATTTTTTTACTCATTTAATTATCTGTTCAAATCTACTCGACAGTAACGGACTAAGTTTAGTCGGTCTTTTATTCTCCACTATTTCTGTGATGTTTGAAAGGTCTGAAATTTGCTTGTATAGAGTATACATAATTTAACTTGAGTCCTTTATGAATTCTGCTTTTGTTACCCCAATAGACCTCTTCCAATGCTGGGTTCCGCCCCACAGAAAACCTTTTATCTTAATTTTAGTTCTCTTTTTAAGAAGATTATTAAGATCGTTTAGTTGGTCATCATTAAGTATGACGTGAATTTGATCGGTATTTATTGGTCCAACTCCATCATCAAAGCAGGTTTCTTCATCTAAATGAAAAATATAATATGTTATTTCCTCGCCATGATCCCAAAACATAGTACCTCTAACTTCGAATAGTTCTCCATTTAAAGGTGAGGAACTCATATTTTGGTGGGTTACACAGTTGTCTGCAAAAAGTGGTATGTTAAAAATCAAAATTAAGAAAAGTAATTTATTCATTTTTTATCACAATTAAAATTATGAAGTCCTGCTGATGTAGAAAGTTTTTCGCCATCCTCATACCAAGCAAATGAAGTCTCACCGTTTGTAAAGAGGGTCATTCCATATGATGTTGTTAAATGTGGATGAAGGTAGATTTTATTTCCTGAATTACCTATTTCAATAGAAATAGATGTTCTATCTGCGCTTACTGTTGCATCAATACTTCCACCACAAGTATATTTGATTTCTTTCTCTGCCTTGCTACAAGAAAGTACGATAAAAAATACAAATATTAAAGGTAAATTCTTTAACTTAATTATTTTTTTCATTCTTAAATTCTGCCATAACTCCCTATAAATGTCTTATGAATACACATAAGAGACCGCAACAAGTCATGGCAACACCTTGTGACTTCCGCTAACACGAAAAAATAGGTGGAATTTTTAGTATAGTTTTTAACCGGATATATTTTTAGCGATTTTTAAACCCCCCGCAGAATGCGGGATTAAAATGAAAGACGGGTTAAACTTACTCCACCGTGACTGACTTGAACAAAACAGAGAATAAGATTCTCAATTATCTTCAACCCGTTCAAAAACAACAGAACATCCCCGGTACCACTCACCTGATTGTCGATTATTTCCTAGATTGCAAAACATATTAATATCATGACCTCCTTTAGTATTGTTGTCACTGATAAAAAAGAATGGTCTTATATCTTTGCTTCTTTGAACTATGTCCTTTGATTCAACAATACCTGAACATACTTTTCCTTGTGATTCAATGTAAGACCCTATCTTATCTGACCACTCTACACCAGGGTCTAACCAAATTTGTTTCATTACACTATCTGTGTCTAATTTAACTCTATAGTCTTCATATGATTTATGAGTTCTTACCAAAATCGCCTTGAAGCAGGCATCCCCTTTTACTTTTCCAGTATTTCTGAAGTCACAAGAGGCAATCCCTCGCCCGTTAAGGGTACAATCATTTTCAATATTAGGTTCTCCACAACTGGTAAGAAATAGGGTTAATAAAAAGGTAAGATATATCTTATATTTTCTTTTCATAACTTCTCCTTCAATTCTCTGTTTTATTCTATTCCACCGTGACTGATTTCGCTAAGTTTCTTGGTTGATCAATATCAGTTCCTCTTAACAAAGCAACTTCATATGAAAGTATCTGAAGAGGAATAGTATAAATAATTGGCGTGAGAATAAAATCACATTTTGGCATATTGATTAGTTTTCCTGATTGTAAATCCATTGTTATTGATGGATCAGCAAACACATAAATGGTTCCACCTCTTGCTTTAACTTCCTCTAAATTAGAAACAAGCTTTTCTGCGATTTCACTCTCTGGCGCTAATGCAATTACTGGCATTTCCTCATCAATTAATGCTAATGGTCCATGTTTTAACTCGCCTGCGGGGTATGCTTCAGCATGAATATATGAAATTTCTTTTAATTTTAAGGCTCCTTCTTTTGCGATCGGATAAAAAATCCCTCTACCCAAGAATAATGCATTGTCTTTGTTAGCTATTTCTGGAGCAATTTCTATAATGGTATCTTTTAATTTTAGAGTTTCTTCAACCGTATCTGGCAAAGATCTTAAGGCTGTAATAACTCTTGTTCTTAATTTCGGATTTATTTTTCTACTTTTTGCTAAAGATAAGGCTAATAGCATTAAGGCCGCAAGTTGCGTTGTAAAAGCCTTTGTTGATGCAACTCCAATTTCTGGACCAGCATTTGTAAAAATTGAATAGTCAGATTCTCTTGCAAGTGAGCTCGTTGGGACATTGCATATGCATAAAGTTGAAAGATAGTTTTTTTCTTTTGCATATCTTAGTGCAGCTAAGGTATCAGCGGTTTCTCCAGATTGAGAAATTGTTACTAATAAGGAATCTTCATCAACATGTGGGTTTCTATATCTGTATTCTGAGGCATAATCAGTTTGTGTTGGTAATCCTGAAATCGATGAAAACCAATTAGCGCCTACTCTTCCAGCATGCAAGCTAGTTCCACAAGCAACAATTTGTATTCTCTTAACTTTTTCAAATAATTCAGATGATCCAAGTCCAAATATATTATCCAAAACATCTTCTCCGCCAACTCTTCCATCAATGGTATTCAAGATAGCGTCTGGTTGCTCATAAATTTCTTTTTCCATGAAATGTTTATAGTCACCCTTTGAAGTTGATTGGCTAGAAATATCAATCTGTGTAACTTCTCTTTGAACCTCTTTCTTTTCTGCGTCATAAATCGTATAGCTTTCAGAAGAGAGCTCAGCAACATCTCCATCCTCAAGAAAAATAAATTCATTAGTTAATTGTCCAATTGCTAATGGATCTGAGGCTGCCAAAAATTCATCAACTCCCACTCCTATTAAAAGAGGAGACTTGCTTCTTGCTATCGTTACATTTGTATCATCTTCTTTGTCTATTGCTGCAATTGCATATGCCCCTTCAATTTTTTCTTTTGTTAGGTACATTGAATCAAGCATTGAATTCCCTTTGTTAAGAAAATATTCAAGCATATGTGCAATGAGTTCAGAATCAGTTTGTGATGAGAACGTATAGCCTTCTTTTTTAAGAAATTCTTTTAAATCTAAATAATTCTCAATAATTCCGTTATGAACTATGTATACCCTTTCATTAGACTTATGTGGGTGAGCATTTTCTTCAGAAGGCTCTCCATGTGTTGCCCATCTGGTGTGAGCAATGCCTAGTTTGCTTTTTGGTTTTTCAGTAATCATCTTTTCTTCTAGCAAATTAACTTTTCCTAGAGTTCTTAAATGAGCAATCTTGTCAATTTGATGGAGGGCTATTCCTGCAGAATCATAGCCTCGATATTCCATTTTGTGCAAGCCTTGGACTAACAGTTTTCCTACATTACGGTTTGAAGCAGCCGCTATTATTCCACACATATACTAGTCCTTCTTTTTAGACCAATTCTCTTTATTATCTTGTTTTGATCTTCCAACTCCAAGAGCATTATCTGGCACATCTTTTGTTATCACAGAGCCTGCTGCAACGTATGCATTTGATCCTATTGTAACTGGAGCAACTAAAGAAGAATTTGTTCCTATAAAACTATTGTCTCCTATTTTGGTTTTATGTTTATCTTTACCATCATAATTACAAGTAATTGTGCCTGCACCAATATTTGATTCTGCTCCAATCTCAGCATCTCCTAAATAAGCAAAATGATTAGCTTTAGAATCCTTACCGATTTTTGTTTTTTTGGTTTCAACAAAATTACCAATCCTTGCCGCATCGTCTATATGACTTCCCTCTCTAAGTCTTGCATATGGTCCAATTGAGCAGTTTTTACCTACTTTAGAGGATACGAGGTGTGAAAAAGCTTCTATAGAGGTGTTATCGCCAATCTCTACATCTTTTAAAATTGTATTAGGTCCAATAGAAACATTATTTCCAAGAGTTATATTTCCATCAAGTATTACATTTATATCAATTTCGCAGTCTTTTCCAACAGAAACTTCTCCCCTGATATCGATTCTAGAGGGATCAGAAATTGTTACCCCCATATTCATTAAATCTTCCGCTTTCATTTTTCTATATATGCTTTCTAACTCTGATAACTCTTTTTTAGTATTTGCGCCTTTAACTTCCTCATTTGGCACAATACATGTATTAATTTTAAACCCTTTCTTGCAAATTATAGAGACTATATCAGTTAAGTAAAACTCGCTCGCTGCATTTTTATTATTAACATCATTAATGGCCTCTGCTAGAAGCTTTTTATTACAACAAAGAATCCCTGTAAAAATCTCTGTTATTTTCTTTTCATTTTCTGAAGCATCTTTTTCTTCAACTATTGCCTGAGCTGAGCCCGATAAGTCTTTTTTAACTCGGCCATAACCAAAAGGATCTTCTAACACGGTGGTTAATATAGTTAGGCTGTCTTCAGTCAAAGATAATAAGTTTTTGAGAGTTGATTCCTTGATTAATGGTACATCACCGTATAAAACTAAAACTTTAGAGCCGTCTGAAATAGAATCAAATGATGATTTAACAGCATCAGCAGTTCCGATTGGTTTTTTTTGTTCGCTAATGTGCAAGATTCCGTTAAAGTTTTCTGTTTCTTTGATTATTGATTCTTTTTCATATCCTACAACAAAAGTAGTTTCATCAGTGATGTCAACAACAGTTTCATAAATCCTTTTAAGCATTGAGTAGCCGCCAATAGTTTGAAGAGATTTTGCTTTATTTGAAATCATCCTAGAGCCCTCTCCGGCAGCTAGAATTACAGTATGAATCTTCACAATATAAGGTTAAATATATACCTTACTGTTTTTTACGAAGTTTTTGAATAGTTTTAAGTCTGGCAACTGCCTCAGCTAATTGCGCTGAAGCTTTTGCATAGTCAAGCGTTGCATCTTTATTTGCCAATTCTTGCTCTGCTATTTCTTTCGCTTTTATAGCCTCAGACTCATCTAAGCTATCAGCCCTCTCTGCGGTATCAGATAACACTGTTACCAGGTCTGGCTGTACCTCTAAAAAACCTCCAGAGCAAAAAAAGGCTTCTTCTTCAGAGCCGTTTTGAACTCTAACAGGCCCTGGCGCTAAACCAGTTAAAAGAGGAGTATGTCCTGGAGCTATACCAAGCTCACCTAAGGTGCCTGTTGCAAAAACCATAGTAGCTTCACCTGAATATATTTCTTCACTTGATGACACTATATTTATTTTGATTGTATTCATTTTTATAAAGTTTTAGCTTTTTCTACAGCCTCTTCAATAGTTCCAACCATGTAAAAAGCTTGTTCAGGAAGATGGTCATAATCACCATTTAAAATTCCTTTAAAAGCTTTGATAGTATCTTCTAGTGAAACATATTTACCAGGTGTTCCTGTAAAAATTTCTGCAACAAAGAATGGTTGTGATAAAAATCTTTGAGCCTTTCTAGCCCTTGCTACGAGTCCTTTATCTTCTTCAGAAAGCTCATCCATCCCAAGAATAGCGATGATGTCTTTCAATTCATTATACCTCTGTAATATTTTTTGAACTCCTTGAGCAACTTCGTAATGATCGTCTCCAACTACAAATGGATCAAGCTGTCTACTTGTTGAATCAAGAGGATCTACAGCAGGATAAATTCCTAGTTCTGAAATCTGTCTTGAAAGAACAACTGTAGCATCTAAGTGAGCAAAAGTCGTTGCTGGTGATGGGTCGGTTAAGTCATCAGCTGGTACATATACAGCCTGTATTGATGTTATAGATCCTGTCTTAGTAGATGTAATCCTCTCTTGTAGAGCACCCATTTCTTCAGCCAAAGTAGGCTGATAACCTACAGCTGATGGCATTCTTCCCAATAAAGCAGACACTTCAACACCCGCTAAAGTGTAACGATAAATATTATCAATAAATAGTAAGACATCTTTTCCTTCATCTCTAAAACTTTCTGCCATAGTTAGTCCGGTTAGGGCAACTCTAAGTCTGTTTCCTGGAGGTTCATTCATCTGTCCGTAAACCATTGCAACTTTTGATTCGCCAAGGTTGTCGATGTTAACAACTCCAGATTCCTGCATTTCATAATAGAAATCATTACCTTCCCTGGTTCTTTCACCTACTCCAGCAAATACAGAAAGACCAGAATGCTGAAGTGCAATATTGTTAATAAGCTCCATCATGTTTACTGTCTTTCCAACACCCGCGCCACCAAATAGTCCTATTTTTCCACCTTTCGCAAAAGGACACATTAGGTCAATAACTTTGATACCAGTTTCTAGAACTTCATTTGACGCCGATTGATCTGTATAGCTTGGTGGCTTTCTGTGAATTGGCATTTTTGATTTTTCGCCGATTGGTCCCTTTTCATCAATAGGATTACCAAGAACATCTACAATTCTCCCTAATGTCTCTGGCCCAACTGGAACTGAAATTGGAGCATTCGTTCTTGATGCTGAAAGACCTCTTTTTAAACCTTCAGTTGCTCCCATGGCAATTGTTCTCACAACACCATCACCTAATTGCTGCTGAACCTCAAGAGTTGTTCCGCTCTCATCCAACATAAGGGCTTCATATACTTTAGGGATATTATCTTTGTCGAATTCAACATCGATAACCGCTCCAATAATTTGTGTAACTGTTCCGTTGCTCATATTATTCTCCTTAAACTGCTGAAGCGCCACCAACTATCTCAGAAAGCTCTTGAGTTATAGCCGCTTGTCTTACGTTATTATATAAAAGTTCTAATTCTTTAATTAAATCGCCTGCATTATCTGTTGCATTTTTCATAGCAATCATTTTTGCTGCCTGTTCACAAGCATTGTTTTCTATTACTGCCTGATAGATTAATGATTCTATATATCTTGTTAAAAGTCCGTCTAATAATTCTTTGGCTTCTGGCTCGTATATATAATCCCATTGAGTTGAATTAGGTTCGTCTTGCTCTATAGGCGCAAGAGGTATTAGTTGTTCAACATTTGGTTGTTGTGTCATGGTATTAACAAAAATGTTTGAGCACAAATATGCTTGATCGATTTCACCATTTTTATGCATATCTAAAACAACCTTTGTTAATCCAATAAGGTCATCTGGATTTGGTTTGTCGCCTAACTTTTCAGCAACAGCAATCACCTCACCACCAACACTTTTGAAAAATCCAGATGCTTTGGTTCCAATTAAAGCAAAGCAAGATCCTATTTCTTGCTCATTCAATTCTGATGATTTAGCTATAACTTGTTTAAATAAATTTATGTTTAATCCGCCACAGAGACCCTTATCTGATGAGACAACAATAAAGCAAGCTTTCTTGGGTGTTCTTTCTTCATAAAATGGATGTGGATATTCTGAATTTGCTGTGGCTATATGTGAAATAACATCTTTTATTTTTAATGAATATGGTCTACCCTCAAGCATAGTATCTTGTGTTTTTTTCATCTTACTTGCAGCAACCATTTCCATAGCAGAAGTAATTTTTTGCGTGCCTTTTATGCTCGCAATCTGTTTTCTTACTTCTTTTGTATTAGCCATTATTTATTAAAAAGTCTGTGTCTTTTTGAAGTCTTCAACAAGAGATGTGAATTGACTCTCAATATCATCATTCCAGTCACCTGTTGAGTTTATTTGTTTTTCCAATTCACTTTTTTCTGCAGATAAATAACCATGAAGGGCTTCTTCAAAATCTAAAATCTTATCAACTTCAACATCTGCCATATAACCTCTGTCAGCAGCAAACAAACTTAATGCTTGTTGTGCAACACTCATTGGAGCATATTGCTTTTGCTTTAATAGCTCAGTAAAGGCTTTACCATTGGCAAGTTGTTGTTTTGTTGCATCATCTAAATCAGAAGCAAATTGAGAAAAAGCTGCCAGCTCACGATATTGAGCTAATGCTGTTCTTACACCACCAGCCAGTTTTTTCATTATTTTTGTTTGTGCTGATCCGCCTACCCTTGAAACTGAGAGTCCTGGGTTGATAGCTGGTCTTACTCCTGAATTAAATAATTCAGTCTCTAAATATATTTGTCCGTCTGTGATTGAGATTACATTGGTTGGAACAAAAGCTGAAACATCGCCTGCAAGGGTTTCAATAATTGGCAGGGCTGTTAATGAGCCTGTTTTACCCTTAACTTTTCCGCCTGTGACTTGCTCAACATAGTCAGCATTTACTCTTGCTGCTCTCTCGAGCAATCTTGAGTGAAGATAAAAAACATCTCCAGGATATGCCTCTCTACCTGGAGGCCTTTTTAATAATAATGATACCTGTCTATAAGCAACCGCTTGTTTTGAAAGGTCATCATAAACAATTAATGCATCCTCTCCTTTGTCTCTAAAATATTCTCCCATTGTGCATCCTGCATATGCTGAAAGATATTGCATTGGTGCAGGATCAGCAGCTGTCGCTGATACAACAATCGTATGCTCCATCGCCCCATACTCTTCTAATTTTCTGACAACATTTGCAACTGTTGACTGTTTTTGACCGATAGCAACATAAATACATTTAATGCCAGTTCCTTTTTGGTTAATAATTGCATCAATTGCAACAGCTGTTTTGCCTGTTTGTCTGTCTCCAATTATTAATTCTCTTTGGCCTCTTCCGATTGGAACCATGGCGTCGACTGCTTTCAAACCAATCTGAACTGGTTGATCAACAGATTGACGAGCGATAACACCTGGAGCAACAACCTCAACAGGCGCAGTATTTTCTGCTTTTATTTCACCCTTTCCATCAATTGGAGCACCCAGAGTATTTACTACCCTTCCTAACATAGCCTCACCAACTGGAACCTCTAAAACTTTTCCTGTACAAACTGCTTTTTGGCCTTCAATTATTTCTAAATAATCTCCTAAGACAACTGCTCCAACTGAGTCTTGCTCTAGGTTTAGAGCCATGCCCTTAGTGCCATTTTCAAACTCTATAACCTCACCATACATTACATCTCCCATGCCATGTATTCTTACAATACCGTCAGATACGCTAACAACAATACCTTCATTTTTTCTTTCTGCAGAAAGATCCAGACCAGCAATTTTCTCTTTTAGAACACTAGATATTTCTGATGGATTTAATTGACTCATTTTTTCACCTTAAAAATTTAATTGGTTTACAAGTTTATTGACCTTTCCTCTAATGGAGAGGTCAAGTGTTTCGTCGCCTATCTTAATTGATAAGCCGCCCATCATTTTTGGGTCTTTTGAAAAATAAATGTTGGCATCTTTGCCATATGTTGACCTTAGTTTTTTCTCTATGCTATTTTTAGCTTCCTCTCCAGGCTCAACAGCAACATAAACCTGGATTGAATTTTGCTCTTTATGTTTCTCTAGAAGACTTTGGTAAATAGAATATATAGGCTCAAGTAAATTTAAACGCTTGTTTTCAGCCAATATTTCAATAAGTTTTATTAAGGTATCAGAAGTGCTTTCTTCAAATAATTTAACAAGAATTTCTACAACCTCTTTTCTTGAGAAAGAAGGATTTTCTATAGTATTTTTAACACCTTCTGTTTGTGAAGCAGCAGCCATTATCTTAAGTTCTTCTGCCATTTCATCAAGATTGTTTGACTCCACAGCTGAGGCAAAAAGAGCTTTTGCATATGGTCTAGCTAAAGGTGTTAATTCAATCATTATCTATAATTCCTCTGCTGCTTTTTTGAGAATAGCTTCGTGTTTTTCTTTTGAGATTTCATCGCCTAGAATTTTTTGGGTTGTATCAATAATGATGTCTGACATTTGTTCTCTTAGTTCTTCTTTCGCTTTATTGGTTTCATTCTCAATGGCCGTTGATGCTGATGCCATTATTTTCTCTGCTTCAGACTCTGCTTTTTTTGATGCATCTCCAACAATCTGGGACGCTCTAGTGTTTGCCTTCTCAAGAATTTCGGCGGCCTCACTTTTTGCTTGATTTAACTCCTTATCAAAAGCTAATTTGGCCTCCTCTAGAGAATCGTCTGCTTTTTTGGCTGCCTCTAATCCATCAGAAATCTTTTTTTCTCTTTCTTGCATAACCGAAAGTATTGGAGGATAAATATATCTCCAACATATAGCCACAAAAACAATCATTACGACTGCTTGAGCAAGTAAGGTTGCGTTTATATTCATATCTTATTTGTTATCTTATATTGCAAATAACATATACATTCCAAGGCCAACTCCAATCATAGGAACCGCATCGGTTAAACCCATCATTAAAAAGAATCTACCTTGAAGAAAGGGAGCAAGCTCTGGTTGTCTGGCTATTCCTTCAATAAATTTGCTGCCTAAAATTCCTACGCCGATTCCAGCTCCAATCGCTGAAAGACCCATGGTAATTCCCGCCGCTAAAATACTATATTCCATTTTTTTCTCCTATAAGTTGAGGATTAATGTTCCTCAGTTTCATGCGCCATCGACAAATATGCGATGGTTAGCGCCATAAAAATAAATGCTTGCAATGCCACAATTAGTATGTGGAAAAGCGCCCAAACCAAATGCAAACCAAAACCAAGTATACCTATTGGTATGCTACTAAAAAATAGCATTAACGCAATTAAGATAAAAATCATTTCTCCTGCATAAAGATTGCCAAACAATCTAAGGCCAAGAGAAATCGGCTTAGCAATAAAATTAACCATTTCTAATACAAAATTTACTGGTATTAACCACTTTCCAAAAGGGTGTAATGTTAGTTCTGCAATAAATGCTTTTACTCCTTTTACTGTAATGCTGTAATAAATGGTTAATATAAAAACCGCAAAAGCCATTCCAAGAGTTATATTTGGATCTGTTGTTGGAACTACTTTGAAATAGAAAGATTCCGGACTGTTGATCCACTCGACACTTTCTCCAGCAAAAAGGTATGCCAGGTGTCCAGCTAAAACTGGTAAAAAATCAACTGGAACAAGGTCCATCAAATTCATTAATAGTATCCAAACAAATACAGTCAATGCTAGTGGTGCTATAAGTGTATTTTTTATGGATCCAAATAACGACTGAACATTATCTTCAACAAATTCAATACACATTTCAACAAAGTTTTGTGCGCCAGTTGGTGCTGAATTTGAGTCTGTGGTTTTTGGAATAGCCATTTTGAAAACAAAAATAAAAAGAGCTCCGAGCGCAATGGACCAAAAAAGAGAGTCAACATGAAATGCCCAAAAGCCCATTTGATCTACTTTGTAAGGGTCACATGTCCACCCATCTGGTGTTTTGCCACAGGTTAAGTTTGTTAGATGGTGTTGAATATAAGATTCTGTGGTTAATTCTTTTTCCATTATGTTTTTAATTTGTTTTTAGTGATAAAAAATGTTGGTCTTAGTGTTGTGTTTACAAGAATAAGAAGAAACATTGCAAAAACAAAAGCGTTATTTAGGTAAACTGCAGAAATATATAAAAATGCTATGAAAATAGCCCATTTTATAGACCAGTTATATGCTGCGTTTATTGCATAGTCTTCGATCTTTGAACCTAGTTTATATGCTGATCCTATGCAAATTAAATAGAAAATAGGAAGTAGGGTAAACATTGGCTCTTTTATGGTCCCAAAAACTATTAGGAAGGCCGATGTGGCGCCTATCAGGGTTTTATTGCTAAATAATATATTTTGAAAGCTTTGCAAGGGACTTATTATTTTAGTTAATTTTGTTTGCAGAATTATAAAAATATATAGTGCTTTAAACAAGTTGTTTTTATCTTAATTTTTTAAACTTAATTACTTTTTTAGTTTTGAAATAATAATATCAAGCTCGTCTAGGGTCTTATAAAAAATACTTACTTTGCCGCTTTTTTTATTTTTTGATTCTATTTCTATCTTATGTCCAAAATCTCCAGACATCTCTTGCTCTATATTTAAAATATCTGTGTCTTTGTTGTTTTTATTAACGCTTTTAGATGTTTTTTTATGGTTCGATAGTTTATTTAGATCTTTGACACTAAGCTTGTTTTTTATAATATTTTCGGCTGCTTTTTCTGCCTCTTCTGGATCAAGGGATGCAAGGAGTTTAGCGTGCCCTTTTTCAATTTGCCCAGCCGAAAGCATATCCAGAACCCTGGGTGGAAGAGATAATAACCTCAAGGAGTTTGCTATAGTGCTTCTAGCCTTTCCTGTAGAAGTAGCAACCTCTTCTTGGGTTAGACCAAACTCTCTTTTTAGTCTGTCTAGGCCTCTTGCCTCCTCTACAGGGTTAAGATCTTCTCTTTGTAAGTTTTCTATAAGGGCCGATACCAACGCATCTTGGTCTTGTTTTTGGTCGACCAAACATGGAATTGTTTTTAGTTTAGCCATTTTTGAGGCCCTTAATCTTCTTTCTCCTGCAATAACCTCATATTCGTTTAAGCCGAGCTCTCTTACTAAGATTGGAGATAATACCCCTTGGTTTTTTATCGAGGCTGTTAGCTCTTCCAGTTTTTCGCTATCAAAATTTGATCTTGGTTGGAATCTTCCTGGTTTTATTTTGTTTAGGTCAATTTCTTTTACCGCTCTTTGGTTTGTGTTTGATTGACCTAACAAAGCATCTAGTCCTTTGTTTAATGTTTTTTTGTCTTCAGGCATACTCCACCTTCCTAATTACCTCACCAGCCAGGGCTAAATAAGCCTTAGCACCGTAAGAGTTTGGCATATATTTTATACCAGATATTCCGTGGCTGGGGGCCTCGGCCAGTTTTACATTTCTTGGTATTAGTGTATTAAAAACCAAATTCTTAAAGTGCTTTTCCAACTCATCAGAAACCTCTTTTGCTAGGTTGTTTCTCATATCAACCATTGTTCTTACAATACCAATAACCCTGTTAGATGACATGTTTTTGTCTGAAAGTGTTTGAATGGTTGTCATAAGACCAGTAACCCCTTCCAACGAATAATACTCACACTGAAGTGGTATTAGCGTTCCAGACGCACAAAAAAGACCCTCTATTGTTAGTTGATTTAATGTTGGGGGTGTATCAATAATTGTATAGTCATATTTATTAGAAATCCCTTCTAGGCTTTTCAAAAGAAATCCTTGTTTGTTGTCGTTTCTAATTGAAACCTCAAGCGCAATTAACTCTTCACCCCCAGGGATGATGTCGTACCCGTCTTTACTTGAGTATGTGCAGTCCTCGATTGGGATGGTATCAAAATAATGGTTGTAAAGCGTGTTTGGGTCCTCTGTTAGAATGCCTGCTGCTGTGCTGGCATTTCCTTGGGGGTCCATGTCAATTAAAAGAACCTTTCTTTTTGTTGCTGCAAGGCTTGCTGAAAGATTAACTGCTGTTGTTGTTTTGCCAACTCCTCCTTTTTGGTTTGCAATTGCTATTATTTTATTCATTTTTCTCTTATCAAAACCACATGCCTTTCTTCGGGGCCAAGCTCTTGTTTAATTATTTCATATATGTGAGTGTTTTTGTTTATGTCTTTTAATTCTTGTTTTATGGTTTTCTCTTTGCCTTTTAGTAAAACATATTTGGATTTGTTGTTTGTGTTGTTTTGAGTAAGGTCTATTATGTTTTTTATGTTTGAAAAGGCTCTTGCTGTAATGATATCGAATGTGCCAAGGGTGTTGTTTGTGGTTATCTTTTCATTAATTATGGTTGTGTTGCTTAAGGAAAGTTTATCGACAGCGGTCCTTAAGAAATAGCATTTTTTAGCGCTGCTTTCTATTAGATATATTTTGTTTTTTGGTTTTATTATTGATAAAAGAATGCCTGGAAACCCTCCTCCAGACCCAAGGTCTAGAGTTGTTTTTTCCTTTTTTAGGTATTGGATTATTGGTTGGCAATCAAGAATGTCTTTATAAAAAACCTCTTGGTTGTCTGCTCTTGAAAAAATATTGTGTGTTTTGTTGAATTCTAGTGCGAGATCTATAAATATGGATATTTTTTTATTTTGTTCTTTTGTGAACAGGTTATGCATCTTGTTTTTGCAGCTCGTTTTTTTTCAATTGTATTAGTATTAGATTAACCGCTGCTGGGGTTACACCCTCAAGCCTTGAGGCCATACCGATTGTTTCTGGTTTGTGGTTTGTGAGTTTTTCTTTTACTTCATTAGAAAGCCCAGCTATATTTGAGTAGTTAAGGTTTGGTGGTATTTTTTTCTTGTTTTGTTTTTTTGTTTTTTTAATTTCTCTTAATTGTTTTTTAATATATCCTTCGTATTTTGCTTCCCTTGCTGCTCTTTCAAAAAACTTTTTTTCGTTTATTTTTGTTTTGTAGATTTTTTTGTTGTCTATGTCTGTTCTTTTAAGTAATTCGGTGATGTTTTTTTTCTCTGGTAAATCAATTTTCTCATTTTTGTTATTTATAAAAGATTTGATTTTTGTTTTTTTTAGGGTGTTTTTTATAAACTCTTTGTATTCCTGTTCTTTTTTTACGAATTCTTTCTTTCTGTTTTTTTCAATCAGCCTTAGATCAAAAGCTTTGAGCAGTAATCTTTGCTCAGCGTTGTTTTGTGATAAAAGGAGTCTGTGTTCTGCTCTGCTTGTAAACATTCTATATGGCTCGGTTATTCCATGGTTTGTGAGATCGTTTATAAGTACTCCTATATAAGCCTCGCTTCTCTCTAAAACAACCTCCCCTTTTTTTTGAATCGACCTTGTTGCGTTAACCCCTGCTATGAGCCCCTGTGCCGCCGCTTCTTCATAGCCTGTGGTTCCGTTAATTTGTCCGGCTAAATAAAAGTTTTTAAAAAATTTTGTTTCGAGGGTTTGTTTTATGTTTCTCGGGTCTATGAAGTCGTACTCAACAGCATAACCATACTCGGTGATGTTGGCATTTTCTAGTCCTTTTATTGAATAAATAAAACTCTCTTGTGTTTTTTTTGGAAGGCTTGTTGATATTCCATTTGGGTAAACGAGGTCTTTGTTAATTCCCTCTGGTTCGATAAAAATCTGGTGGCTTTGTTTGTTTTTAAATTTATTTACCTTGTCTTCAATTGAGGGGCAGTACCTAGGCCCAATTCCAATTATGTTTCCTGAATACATTGCAGAAAGGTGTGTGTTTTTTTCTATTATTTGATGGGTTTTTTTGTTGGTTCTTGTTATAAAACAAGATAGTTGTTTTTGGTGTTTTTTTGGTCTGTTGTAAAGAGACATCCAAGGGGTTGGTTTTTCGCCAGGTTGTTCTTCCATTTTGTTTAGGTTGATGCTTGATAGTTTTATTCTTGCTGGTGTTCCTGTTTTAAGTCTTCCCATTGGGATATTTAAACTATAGAGTTTTTCTGAAAGCGGTATTGCAGAACCATCTCCAACCCTACCCCCAAGGGTTACCTCGTCTCCTGTATACATCCTACCGTTTAAAAAAGTTCCGGTTGTTAAGATTGTTCTTTTTGCTAATATTTTATGCTTGTTTGTAATAACGCCTTTAACTGTTTTTTTGTCTGTTATAAGGTCAATTACCTCATCCTCGATAATTTCTATGTTTGTTTTTTTAAGAATTTTTTGAACAGCTTTTTTATAAAGATCTCTGTCGCATTGAACCCTCAAAGCTTGAACTGCATCTCCCTTCCTTGTGTTAAGTGTTCTATATTGAATGCCTGACATATCTGTTGCTATAGGCATTAAACCCCCCATTGCTTCGATCTCTCTTACAATGTGAGATTTACCCAGCCCTCCTATTGCTGGGTTGCATGACATTTGACCTATTGTTTTTAGATCAAAGGTAACCAGGGCGCATGAGAGTCCCATTCTGTTTACAGCATAAGCAGCCTCAACACCCGCATGACCAGCGCCCACTACAACCACATCGAATTTATACATAAATAATTAAATAATAATATCTATATTATATACTTTTTGTTATTTCTATTAGGTTTGATTTTTTTGTTTATAAGTGTTTGTTTTGCCTTCCTACTAAGGAATTCCGGTGATTATAACAGTTGTATAACCATGTTCTACTCGCTTTAAGTAACAGTTAATAAACTGTTGACCAAAAAAAACCATAAAAAAAAACAACAAAAAACTAACAGGTTATCTACTTACCAATACAATAATTATTAAATATATCCCCCAGCAAAGAATCAGAAAACTTCCTACCCACCAACTCATCCAAAAAACTCCTAGCAATTTTAAGATCTTCCGCAACAAGCTCTAAAGATTCACCAGTATTTAAACTATTTAAAACCTGGTCTAAAACACCAACAACAGACTTAAACAAATTTTCATGCCTGTCCCTTACTATATATTTATAATCCTCTTTTTTAATTCCCTTTTTAAACCCAGAAACAATCAAACCCTTTAAAACATCAAAACCCTCACCAGTCTTTGCAGAAACACAGCAATCAAAAACACCACCATCAAACAAAGGACTAATATCTATTTTATTTTGAACAGAAATAAAAGGCACATCACCACATAAACCCTTAAATTTTTTTATTAACACAACATCATTTTCTTCAAAAACCCCAATCACCAAATCAGCCTGATTAATTTCAGACAAAGAAAGTTCTATACCAGCTTTTTCAACAACATCTGAGGTGTTCCTCACACCAGCAGAGTCAAAAATTGAAAATGAAGAAGACTCATAAAACAATTCACTACTAACAATATCCCTAGTAGTTCCAGGAACACTGGAAACCAACGCCCTCTCAAAACCAAGCAAGCGATTAAAAACAGACGATTTACCAGAATTAACCGGACCAACCAACAAAACATTGTTTTTTTGGGAACAAACCTTTTTATTTACACAACCACCCACAAAAAGATCAAACCTATTTTTTAATTTGTTTATATCATTAACAATAGACTCATCCATATACTCTTGGCCTTCATCAGAAAAATCTATTTCCGCCTCAACCCTTACTCTTATCTGATCCAGCTCATCAGCAAAAACAACAATATTTTTAGACATCTCACCAAACAGAGAACCGCCAGACAAAGTGACACCAACCTCATCCACGGAATCAATCAAATCTGCAACAGATTCAGCCTCATTTAAACTAATTTTATTGTTTAAAAAAGCACGTTTGGTAAACTCTCCGCCAACCGCCTCCTCAAACCCCACACCTTTGAAAGATTTAATAAAAGAAGACATAACCCCCAAACTTCCATGAGCGTAGACCTCAAAAGAATCTTCACCTGTATAGCTGTTAGGCCCTTTAAAAACAACAAGACCGGCCTTATCAATCAGAACATCGTTATAAAAAAAACCCCTGACATGAAATTGACCAATATTGAAACCTTTATTTTTAATTAACTTTTTAAGATGTTTGTGACATCCAGGACCCGAAACCCTAAAAACACATATTGCTGATTTAGCTGGCGGAGTAGCTAAAGCAAATACCGTTGACACAACTAACCCGCACCAGGCCCGTGACCCATTCCTAAAGCACCATGTTTTTTGTATAAGTAACTCTGCTGCGCAAGCTGTACTCCGGTGTTTACAACTGTATACAAACAAAGAGCGGCTGGAAAAAACAAAAAGAAAACAGAAAACATAACAGGCATATATTTCATAACCTGGGCTTGTGTCGGATCCATACCAGCTGGTTGCGGATTTAACCTTTGAGTTAAAACCATTAACAAACCAAAGGCAGCAGGCAAAATAAAATATGGGTCTGGTGCTGAAAGATCCGCCCAAAAACCCAAAGTGCTAAACCTAAGCTCAACCATCTCCCTCAATGCAAAAAAGAAACCAATAAAAAATGGCATTTGAATTAACAATGGCAAACAGCCACCCAAAGGATTTGCTCCGTGTTTCTTCATCAGCCTCATGGTTTCAGTGCCTTGGCTTTGGCGATCGTTTTTAAATCTTTCTTTTATTTCGTTCAATTCCGGTGTTATTTTTCTCAGAGCGGCCATAGACTTAAAGCTTTTCGCAGTCACAGGCCAAAACAAAAGCTTAATAAAAAGTGTAAAAATAATAATTGTTAGACCCCAACTATTAACATAACCATTTATAAAATCCATCACAAAAACCATAGGTTGTGCTAAAAACCAAAACCAACCCATATCAATAGCAAGCTCCAAATTGTCTGCCCTCTGCATCAAATCTTTCCTTATTTTAGGCCCAACAAAAAGTCTGTGCTCATGACCATAAACCACATTAGAGGCGGACGACCCCTCAACAGTGTAACCCATTCTAAAAAACCCAGATTCTTTTGGTAAAACATAATAGTTATATATATGCTCATCCGAACCCAAAAGAGCAGCGAAGAAATATTTTTGAACAAAACCAATCCACCCCGACCTTGATAACACCTCGACAGGCTCATCTATTCTACTTAATCTTGATGTTGTGTAGGGGTCTGACTCAGAGCTGATAGCAACACCTTCGTAGGAGCTGTTGTTCATCATCCCACCCTCAAGAGCACCTCTTTTTAAATCAAGGGCCTTACCATCTGACCTGTAAAGACCAGCATAAGACTTACCTTTTATTCCTGAAGATGAGGAATCATAAATAGAAACCTCATAAGGCGCGGCTGAAAGAGATATTCTTTTTGAAACACCCAGGCTTTCATCCACCAACTCAACATACCCATCCCCTAGATCATAAAGCCGATATTCTGGAACAACCCCAGTAAAACCACTTTTAAAATAATACTTAAAAGAAGAGCTTTTAGAAGAACCAAAAACCCTAAAACCAACAGAACCATCAACATTTTCTACAGGATATTCCTTCAATCTCGATTCAACAATAGACCCACCAGAAACAGAAATAACCAACGAAAGCAAATCATTTTCTATTGAAACATAATCAGGATTTTGAAGATATTCAGACGATTTAACAGATGACAAATGATTTTCAATAGACTGGTTTTTTTGATCAGAGTTCCACTCATACAAAAGACCAAGCGACGACAAAACAATAACAATTAAATAAATGCTTCTAATATTCATTTTAAACTTAAATCACCCGACAATGACTTTACCGCCTCATCAACCTCTAACAAAGCTTTTTCATATGATAACTCCCCAAAAGGTCTAAATACAGAAAAAATAATAACCCCATCACCTGGAATAACAATATTAAGAGACCTAAAAATTTCTTTTATGTGTCTTTTTATTTTATTTCTTTTTACGGCTAGCCTAAAATATTTTTTTGATATCGAAATTTCTAAACCACCTTTAGATGAAGGCTTATAAAAAAGCCTAAAATTTTTACTTGAATAAATACAATTATAAGAATTAAATTTTTGATTTGAACCAGACAAATTATGCGCTTAAAACCTTTCTTCCCTTTTTTCTTCTATTAGACAATACCGCCCTTCCTGCCTTGGTGGCCATTCTTGCTCGAAACCCATGTGTTCTTTTTCTTTTAAGGTTGCTTGGTTGGAAAGTTCTTTTCATAATAAAATTAAGGTCAAAAAGTGATGAGAATTATAGCGCATTAATTTTTGAAAGCTAGGAAATGTACTATAAAAAAACAATTTTTTTTATATACAACTTATCCACAGCAAATTCGTATATTTATTCTGTAGATATCTTGTGAAATTTTTAATAGACTATCTAGTCTAATAGGAGAAAGAATTGGAACTTTGGAATAAGTGCTCAGAAAAGCTTGAAAACACACTATCGCAAGAAGATTTCAATACCTGGATTAGGCCTCTTAAAGCTAATATTGATAAAAACACTTTGGAGCTAGTCGCCCCAAACGATTTTATATTAGATTACATAGAAAAAAATTACGCAAAAGACATAAAATCTATTTTAAAAACCGAATCTAAAAAAAATATAAATTTAGTTTTTAAAACCCATACAAAAGAAACATTTGTTGATAAATACAAAAACAAACAAAGTTCTGGTGTCAAGCTTGTCGAGGGCTATACATTTTCAAGTTTTGTTGAGGGCAAATCCAATCACTTAGCTTTAGCAGCAGCAAAACAGGTTGCAGCGAACCCAAGAGGAGACTATAACCCGCTATTTATTTATGGGGGCGTAGGCCTAGGAAAAACCCACCTTATGCACGCAGTTGGAAATCAAATCTTAAATAATGAACCTAAAAAAAGAATCGTTTACGTTCACTCAGAAAAGTTTGTTTCAGATATGGTAAAAGCACTTCAGCTCGGCGCGATGAGTGAGTTCAAATCTTTTTATAGAAATGCCGACGCACTTTTAATTGACGATATACAATTTTTTGCTGGAAAAGAGCAATCGCAAGAAGAGTTTTTTCACACATTTAATGCATTATTGGATAGAAACAACCAAATGATATTAACTTGCGACAAATACCCAAAAGAAATTGATGGATTAGAGGAAAGATTAAAATCAAGACTTGGTTGGGGTCTGCCGGTTGTAATTGATCCACCTGAGCTTGAGACTAGAGCCGCAGTTCTGTTAAAAAAGGCTTCTTCAATGGGGGTCTCTCTTCCAAATGACTGCGCGATTTATATTGCTCAAAGAATTAGATCGAATATTAGAGAACTAGAGGGTGCTCTTAAAAGGGTTGTCGCCAACGCAAGGTTTACAAACCAAGAGGTTGATTTAGCTCTTGTTAAAGATGCACTAAAAGATCTTTTTGTAATTTCTGCAAAAATGGTAAGTGTAGAAAATATCCAAAAAACAGTCGCAGAATACTACAATATTAAGTTATCTGATTTATTATCTAAACGCAGAAGCAGGTCTATAACAAGACCAAGACAAATGGCAATGGCGCTAACAAAAGAGCTTACAAATCATAGCCTACCAGAAATTGGAGAGGCTTATAATGGAAGGGATCACACAACAGTTTTACATGCATGTAAAAAAATTAAAGAACTTAGAAAAGAGAATCCATCCCATGAAGAAGATTACAGAAATCTTAATAGGGTACTAACAAACTAATGGATTTTTATATTACAAAAGAAGAGGTGGTTAAGTCTTTAAATCAAACCTTGGGAGTTGTTGAAAAAAGACAAACACTACCAATTTTATCTAACGTTTTAGTTGAGGTAGATGAATCATCCTTAAAATTAACCGCAACAGACCTTGAAAGCGAAATTTCAACAACATCAACTATATCTAACTTTAAAAGCAGTGGAAAAACAACAGCTCCTGCAAGAAAACTGAGTGATTTGTGTAGATTACTACCAGATATGACTGAAATACACTTTTTTCTAGATGGAGACAATCTTAGAATTGAAACAGAATCTGGAAAATATAACCTTTCAACACTACCAAGCGAGGATTTTCCTGTGTTTGAGATAGAAGAAACCCAATCTCAAATCAATATTTCATCACAAAATCTTAAGAAGTTGATATCAAAAACAGCATTTGCTATGGGAAATCAGGATTGGAGACATTATTTAAACGGACTTTTTTTATTGATAGACGATAAAAGTATAACAACTGTTGCAACAGACGCTCATCGATTAGCTTTAGCACACTCCTCTTTAAATGAAGCTGTTTCTGAATCAACGAATGGAATTGTTCCCAGGAAGTCAATCAATGAAATAGGAAAATTAGTTGGAGAAGGTTCTGAAAATGTTGTAATTAAACTTGGACAAACGTCTATCGCAGTAAATGTTTCTGGCACCACATTTGTCAGCAAATTAATAGAAGGTAAATTTCCTGATTACGAACAAGTCATTCCATCGGGTGAAAGCTCTTTATTGGTTGTGGATAGAAAAAATTTTTCTGAAAGTCTAAGCAGGGTTAGTGTGTTATCGAGTGAAAAATACAAAGGAGTGAGAATTTTGACAAAAGAAAACTCTTTAAATATTTCTGCAAATAATCCAGAAAAAGAACAGGGCGAAGAAAATGTTGAATGCGAATATCAGGGAGAAGAAATCGATATAGCTTTCAACGTTAATTATTTACAAGAAATTTTATCCACATTAGATTCTGAGAAAATTGAGATTAATTTCTTCGGTTCAGAAAAAAGCTGCCTAATTACTGATCCTAATTCTAGTGATTTAAAATATGTTGTAATGCCACTTCTTATTTAAAGTGTCATTAACTAAAATATTCATTCATAATTTTAGATGTTTTGATGATGTTGAGATTTCATTATCACCTGGGGTTAATTTCTTTTATGGTCCCAATGGATCGGGAAAAACAAGTATTCTAGAATCAGTATTTATTTTTTCAAGTGGCAAGTCTTTTAAGAGCACAAACTTACTATCCCTTATTAAACATAAGCAAGATAAATTTTATCTTAAAGGCTTTGATGGTTCTAAGGGTTATGTTGTAGAGGTAGAGAAAAGTAAAACTAAACCAATTTTAGTTTCATTGAATAACAAAAAAACAGTCACTAGCAGATTAATCAAAGAGTTTCCTTGCACTCCGATCCATAACAACACCTTTTCTTTTGCTGATGCCCCACCAGAGTTTCGAAGAAAACTTTTAGACAGATCAATCTTCATAGCGGAAGAAGCCTTTGCATCAAGTTGGTTTTCTTATTATAGGTCTTTAAAACAAAGAAACGGAATACTAAAAAATAACCGCATATCAGATATTTATGCATGGAATAAAAAACTATCTAAAGAAGGTAATCAGCTCACAAAATTTAGAAAACTTTTTTTTGATCAGACCCTTAAAGAATTTTATTTTCTTGTTGATTTACTGAAACCAAATAATGTTTTTAGTTTCTTTGATGAAATGAATATACAATTTTTTACCGGATGGGACTCTGAAAAATCATACTTAGAGATCCTAGAGGAAAACATTGAAAATGATCTAAGAAGAAGAACTACAACAAAAGGACCTCACAAATCAGATATAAAATTTTTACTAAATAATATTGATGCTAGACAAATACTTTCCAGAGGTGAGCAAAAATTTTTTTCAATTTTATGGTCTTGTGCTCAGCACGAAGTTTTAAAAAAAACCTATAAAATTAATGCCACATTAATAATAGATGACATTAAATCTGAGCTAGACGATAGAGTTTTTAATTTATTTATTGAATTGTTAAATCATGTCAAAAATCAAATTATCTTTTCCTGTATAGATGATTGTTTTAGTAGTAAAATAACAGTTAATTTTAATGAGTTTAAAAAGTTCCACGTGGAACAATTAGGATAAAGAAATGGCCAAAAAATCTTCGGAAGCCAAATACGATTCTAGTAACATCCAAGTCCTCAAAGGTTTAGAAGCAGTCAAAAAAAGACCAGGCATGTATATAGGTGACACAGATGATGGTTCTGGTTTACATCACATGATTTTTGAAGTTCTAGACAATTGTATTGATGAGGCAATGGCAGGACATTGTACGGACATAAATGTTGTTATAAATAAGAATGGATCTGTTACTGTCAAGGATAATGGAAGAGGAATACCTGTTGATGTTCATAAAAAAGAAGGAGTTTCTGCAGCACAATTAATTTTAACAACCCTTCATTCGGGTGGAAAATTCGATGATAATTCTTATAAGGTTTCAGGTGGATTGCATGGAGTTGGAGTTTCGGTTGTGAATGCTCTTTCTAAAAAATTAATCTTGGAAGTTCATAGAGATGGTGGCGAATATTTTCAGGAATATAGTGAGGGTAAACCAAAAGCAAAATTAAAGAAGGTAAAAAAATCAGATAAAACTGGAACTACAATAACTTTCTTTCCCTCAGAGAAAATTTTTACATCAATTGATTTTGAAATTGAAAGAATCTACAAAAGGATTCAAGAACTGTCGTTTTTGAATGCAGGTGTTTCAATTAATGTTGAAGACAAGAAATCAGGAAAATCTAAGAAATTTAAAAATAATGGTGGTTTATCTAGTTATGTAACGCACTTAAAAGGAAGAAAACAGGCTGTTTCTGATATTTTTGAATGTTCTGCCACTGAAAACGAAGTTGGAGTTGAAATAGCACTTCAATGGACAGATTCTTATAGTGAAAATGTCCTTTGTTACACAAATAACATTCCTCAAAAAGATGGCGGGACTCATCTAGCAGGATTTAGGGGGAGTTTAACAAGAGTTTTAAAGTCTTTTATTAAAAAAGAAAATGCTAAAAAAACACCAACAGACTTACTTGGAGAAGACGTTAGAGAGGGTTTAATAGCAATAATATCTGTTAAAGTGCCAGATCCAAAGTTTTCATCTCAAACAAAAGAAAAGCTTGTGTCATCAGAGGTTGAAGGTGTTGTAAGCACATTATTCAGTAAATACTTTAATGAATTTCTTCTCGAATACCCTAAAGATGCGATGAGTATTGTATCAAAGGTATCAGAAGCAGCTTTAGCAAGAGAAGCAGCAAGAAAAGCAAGAGAGATGACCAGAAGAAAGGGGGTTCTAGAAATTGCAGGATTGCCAGGAAAGCTAGCAGATTGCCAAGAAAAAGATCCAACACTCTCAGAAATATATATTGTTGAGGGTGATTCTGCCGGAGGGTCAGCAAAACAGGGTAGAAATAGAAAAAATCAAGCAATTCTGCCTTTAAAAGGTAAGATTATTAATGTTGAAAAAGCTAGAATTGATAAAGTTTTAGGTTCTGCCGAGGTAGGAACACTAATTAAGGCCCTTGGATGCGGCATTGGTGAAGAGGACTTTGACATTGATAATTTAAGGTACCACAGAATAATAATCATGACTGATGCAGACGTTGATGGCTCTCATATAAGAACTCTTTTATTAACATTCTTCTACAGACAAATGTACGAGATAGTTGATAAAGGCCATATTTATATAGCATTACCACCCTTATATAAAATCACCAAAGGAAAAGAGTTTATATATGCTTCTGATGAAGGTGAAAAGGATGCAGCTATTAAAAGCCTATCAAAGTCAGGAACAAGAGGTTTAGAAGTTCAAAGATATAAGGGCTTGGGAGAAATGAATCCTGAACAATTGTGGACTACGACAATGGATCCAGCTAACAGAAGAATGATGAGAGTAGATATTAAAGATGTTCAAGATGCGAATGAATCGTTTGAAGTCTTAATGGGCGACGATGTTGAGCCAAGAAGAGAATTTATTGATGCCAACGCCCTTTCAGTAAAAGAGCTAGATATTTAGTGAATCTCATTAAATTTTGATTTAATCCACTTATATGCTTTATTTGTAGCTTCTTTAGGGTTATTTGCATATATTGGGTTACCAATTATGATCTTTACAATACCGCTATCTTTAACAAATTTTTTGTTTTTCCAATAGAGACCAGAGTTATGGCAAACAGGGATTATAGGAATATTATTATTTACAGAAAGTAAACCACAACTATTTGAAAAACTACTTAGACCATTTTTTGGGTCATTTCTAGTGCCTTCTGGGAAGATTATTAAAGAAGTACCCTTTTTAAGTTTCTTAGAGCCATCTTTAATAACTTTTTTCATGCTTGCATATTTTCTACGCCTTCTTAAATGTATTGGCTTAAGGCAAGCTAGAGCCCAGCCAAAGAATGGGATAAATAACAAATCTTTTTTAATAATGCTTGATGATGGAATTATTAAAGTTTGAAGAAAAAAAGATTCCCATTGTCCTTGGTGATTTGAAACAAGAATACAAGGAGTATTAGGTATATTTTCAACTCCTTCAACTTTCCAGGAAACGCCACACAAGATTTTTAATACATTTAGCATCAATTTAACCCAATAGGATGCAACAACTTGTAGATTAGAGGTGCTAATAAATAGGTAAAGAAAAATTATTATAAATGATACTATTATTAGGCTTATGTAGAAAAAGATATTAAATAATACGCTTCTAAATAGTTTCAATATTATTTCTTAATCAAATCTTTTATATACATAGCTAACTCTTTAACTTGAAGCCTTGTTTGATTCATTGAGTCCCTATCTCTTAAGGTTACTGAATTATCATTAAGAGTATCAAAATCAACAGTTATGCATAAAGGTGTTCCTATTTCATCATGTTTTCTATAACTTTTTCCTATATTGCCTGTATTTTCAAGAATTATTCTACCCAAACCTATTTTTTGAAGATCATCTTTTATTTCTTTGGCAGTATTTACAATATCTTTATTATTCTTCTTTAGAGGTATAACTGCTGCTTTTACAGGTGATAAATGAGGTTTAAGTCTTAATACTATCCTATTTTTTCCGCCCTCCAATTCCTCATTTGTATACGCTTCATTTAAAATTGCTAGAAACCCTCTTTCGACACCTGCAGATGGTTCAATAACATAAGGTACAATCCAATCACCTGAATCATTTTTAACAGCCATCTTGCTATTAGAGTGTTTGTTTTTCTTTACATTTGAAGATATTTTAAGTTCATCCTGTTTTTTAGAATGGGAACCTAGATCAAAATCAGTTCTGTTAGCTATACCCTCTAGTTCTTCTAACCCATGAGGAAATTTATACATTAAATCAACAGTCTTTTTTGAATAATGTGCTAACTCATCTGTGGGTACATCGTACAACTCAATACTTTTTATGGGTACACCTTGATTACTCCACCAGTCTAATCTTTTTTGTACCCATGATTCATGAGCATCTTCATCTTCACCTGGCATTACAAAGTATTCTAATTCCATTTGTTCAAACTCTCTAACTCTAAATATAAAATTTCTTGGAGTTATTTCATTTCTAAATGCTTTACCAATTTGAGCTATTCCAAATGGTATTGGTTTAGATGTAGAATCTAATACATTTTTAAAATTTGTAAATATTTGTTGCGCTGTTTCTGGTCTAAGATATGCATAATTAGAGCCATCTTCCAATGGTCCAACACTTGTTTTAAACATAAGATTAAATTGTCTAGGCTCAGTTAAATCCTCTTTTTTGCAATGATCTGGAACTTGATCCTCTCTGAACCTTAAATTGCATGATTTGCAGTCAACCATAGGATCAGAGAAGGTTTCTTCATGGCCTGAATACTTTAAGACTAGTGGATTTGTTAAAATTGATGAATCTAGGCCTTCAATATTGTCATTTTCATAGACCATTGCTTCCCACCATGCATTCTTAAGATTATTTTTTAACTCAACACCAAGGGGGCCAAAATCATATGTTCCCTGAAGGCCGCCATATATTTCGCTTGATTGAAATATAAAGCCTCTTCTTTTGCATAAAGCGACAATTTCATCCATGTTTTTAGCTGGCACTTTGTTTCACTCCTTTTATCGACAAATGTCTACTATTTATAATTATCAAATTAAACTAATATTTTTTGTATATTTTATCTATTTATGATTATATATCATGCAAAATCATAAAGTTGATGATAAAAGCATTATTTTACATACTTTCTAGGTTACCAAGAGCATTTTTTGTAATCTTAATTGATATTTATCTGTATTCACGAATTTACAAGCTTTTCGTTTCATATAAAATCACAAAAATTAACCTTAAAATCGCCTATCCTGATCTTAATAATTTAAATATTGAATTATTAGCGAAACTAAGTATTCGTGAATCTTTAATTTCGGGATATGAAACTATTTACACATGGGGAAGCAATACTCACGATTCAAATGAAATGATCTTTAGAATCGAAAATAATTTTCTATTAAACAATTATATACTTCAAGGAAAGGGCATGATTTTAGTTGCACTCCATAATAGAAGTGTTGATATGTTGCTTGCCTGGATTTGCTCTCAAACGGCTACCGTAAGTTTATATAAAAAAATAAAAAATAAAGCTCTTGATTTGTTTGTTAAAAATAAAAGAGAATCAGATGGCTCTATTTGTGTAGAAACTTCTATCACAGGCGTAAGGAAAATATATAAAGCATTAAAACAAAATAAGGTTATATGTTTTGCAGCAGACCAAGTTCCACAAAGAGGAATGGGAGAATACATTAAGTTTTTTAATAGGGATGCATATTCAACAACTTTAGTTCAAAGCCTAGCTTTAAAAACAGGATGCCCTTTAGTTTATTTTTATATTAACTCAAACAAAGGTAATTATTTAACTGTTACGTTAGAAATGATTAATGAAAGTATTTATAGTGATAGTAAGCGCTCACAGATTATTAATACAGGGATTGAAAAAATTATTAATAAAAGACCTATAGATTATTCATGGGAATATAAAAGGTTTAAAAAAAGCAAATCTGATCAACAAGATCCATATTCAGGAATCTAGTTATTTAGCCCAAAACATTGGAGTTAGTATTACAAGCAAAGTAAAAATTTCTAACCTTCCTAACAACATTGCAAATGCTAAAATTCCTTTTGAGTATGAGCTTATACTTGAGTAATTTTCAGAAACAATTCCTAAGCCCGGGCCTAAATTATTTAAACATGCTCCAACCGCTGAGAATGCTGATTCAAGATCTAATCCAGTGACCAATATAGCCAGCAGCAGCACCATAAAAGAAATTACATAAATAGAAAAAAATCCCCACACGGATGTGGCTGCTTGGTCATCAACACTTCTTGTTCCAATTTTTAGTGATACTATTGAGTTAGGATGTATTATTTTCATTATATTTAAATAGGCATGATTAATCATAATCATAACCCTCCAAGATTTAATACCTCCCCCAACAGACCCAGAACAAGCCCCAATAAAAGCACCCACTAATAATAAGAAAGATAACGAAAAAGGCCAATCTGAAGAATTTGAAACAGTAAAGCCTGTAGTGGTGACCATGGAAACAGTATGAAATGCAATATTTTTTATTTCATTTGCAGTTATATTATTTGATACCACACTAATAATTACTGCTAAAGCAAAAATAAGAATAATTATTCCAACAAAAAACCTTAATTCAGGATCATATAAATATTTAAGAGGCTTTCTTTTATATAAAGCAAAGTAATGAAGTGTGAAGCTAAAAGCAGATAAAAGCATAAAGACCATGCAGATAAGCTCAATAGAAAAGCTGTTAAAGAATCCAATGCTTTCGTTGTGGGTTGAGAAGCCACCAATAGCAACTGTAGACATAGAATGTGACATAGCATCAAAGACAGACATACCACTGATGTAATACAGCAAAGCACAAATAACAGTTAAACCTAAGTATATTGACCACAAAGCTTGTGCAGTTTCTTTTATCCTGGGTGTAAGTTTTTGTTCACCCATTGCACCAGGAATTTCAGTTTTATATATTTGACCCCCACCAATTCCTAACAAAGGCATTACGGCAATCGCTAGAACTATTAAACCCATTCCTCCCATCCACTGTAGTAACTGTCTGTAAAATAACAAAGACTCAGGCAAGACATCAATATTTGAAATTACAGAAGCCCCTGTTGTAGTGATACCTGACATTGACTCAAAAAAAGAATCAATCATGCTCATTCCACTCATATAAAACGGAACTGATCCAGCAATGGATAATACTATCCAAAACATTACAATTATTACAAACCCATCTTTTTGAGAAAGATCATTTTCAATATTTCTTGTTAAAAGCAACCCCAACATTCCTAAAGAGCTAACACCAACTAGAGTTTTAATGAATATATCAAGAGCTCCGTCTTCAAATATTATTGAGACAATAATAGGGAATACATAAGAAAAGCTAAAGAATAAAACTAATATGCTAAATAGATTTACTATTGATTTTGGGTTCATTAGTTTGTTTTAAATAGAACCTCGACTTCTGAAACCATTTTTTTATCTGCTAGAAATATAATTAGACGATCATTTAAAGAAAGCTCTACATCAGAGTTTGGCATTAATAGATCTCCATGTCTAACCACAGCCCCGATAGAAGCACCTTCAGGCAATGGAATTTCTTTTAATGACTTTCCAAACAAATTAGATGTAAATTCATTAGCATGAACAACGCCCTCAATCGCTTCAGCCCCAGTATCCATTTTTAGTAATACATCTTGTGTAACATCACTCTCTCTAAGATCCTGCAGAACAGAAGAGACTGTTAATCTATACGGAGCTATATAAGTATCAATAAAGCCAGGAACCAATCCCAAGTAAGAAGGGTTATTTAAAATTATCATAGTTTTCTTTGCTCCCATTTTTTTTGCAAGCAAGGAAGACATCAAGTTTGTTTCATCGTCGTCGGTTAATGCACAAAAAATATCTATATTTGAAATATTTTCACTTTTTAAGAGATCCTCATCTGTAGCTGAACCATGAAGCACTATTGTTTTATCTAAATTTTTAGATAATTTCTTGCATTTATCTTTGTTTGAATCAATTAACTTGATTTTGTAACCATCTTCAAGCTCTTTTGCCAAGGAATAACCAATTTTACCACCACCAACAATCATCACTCTTGAGTAAACATCACCCTGATCTCTGAACTCATTTACAATTTGATCGATGTTTGAAGCTGAAGAAATGAAATATATTTCATCTGATTCTTTTATAACTGTATCCCCAGAAGGAATAAAAGGCCTTCCTTTTCTATAAATTGATGCGACAAATGCATCTGTCTCTGGCATATCATCTTTAATGCCTTTTAATTCTCTTCCTACAAGCTTTGCTTTCTTTTTAGCTTTAACACTAACTAGATTTACTTTCCCTTCAGCAAACTGTTCAATTTGTTCAGCACCTGGATGCATAATCAACTCTTTAAGATGGTTCATAACTTCTTTTTCAGGATTTATAACAATATCAATAATATTTTCTCCAAAAACATTAAGATTTTTTGTATATGATTTTTCTGAAAGTCTGCAGATTGTCTTTTTTACATCAAATTGTTTCTTTGCAATCTGACATGCAATTAAATTTACCTCATCATTAGATGTTACAGCTATTACAGTTGTTTCATTATCAGCACCAGCTTTTTTTATAGTAATAGGATGAGAAGCATGACCTTCAACTGTCAATATATCTAACTTATCTTCCAAGGATTCAAGGACATTTTTGTTTAGATCTATAATAGATACGTCATAATTATTATTAACCAAAGCCCTGGCAAGACTTCCACCAACACGACCAGCACCTAAAATTAGCACTTTCATAATGTGTAAATTAAACCTCTTTTGTTAGAAATAAAAGACTTATCTTAAAATATATTTTATTGAAAGAATTTTTTATAAGAATTGAAAACATCAGATGAAGATATTATTTTTTTATTTGGAAACTGTAAGTAAGTAATTACTACCACTTTATCGCCTGTATTTACATATAAACCTGTCATATCTAACTTTAATATTGTACCTGGTTTATTTGTACTTATTTCATTAGTTCTATGTATTCCATGGATTTTAATATTAATATCTTTATATTTAAAACATAGCCCTGGCCATTCATAATACGCTCTAAATTTGTTAATTATGTCGTCGCTAGTCTCACTGAAATCAATAACCGAATCTGTTTTTTTAATTTTTTTACAATAGGTAGCTCTTGAATGATCTTGAGCTTCAGATTCTATTTTATTGTCTTGCATATTTCTTAATGTTTCATAAATTTTAGCAATACACTTTTTAGTTAACTTATCTTCAAGAGTTAACTTATTATCATCTTCATTAATTTTTATTGTAAATGCGGAAATAATATCTCCAGCATCAAGATCTTTTGTCATTTTAATAATTGATATACCAGTATCATTATCACCATTCAATAATGATGCTTGTATTGGTGAAGCCCCTCTATATTTTGGCAACAAAGAGAAATGTACATTGATTGAGGAATTATTTGGTAATTCTAATAGCCACGAAGGAATAATTTTTCCATAGGCAATTACAATTAGAAAATCTATATTTAAAGCACTGATAATTTCTTTAATTTCATTTAAATCAATGCTTTCAGGCTTATATGTATCTAATTTTAAGGATTTAGCCTCAATAGATACAGGTGATTGGATTAAATTACTACCTCTTTTACCTCTTTTATCAGGTTGTGTTAAAACGCCTTTTATATTTATATGCTTATTATTTGCTAAGTTTCTTAGTATTATAGCGGAGCTTGATGGTGTTCCAGCATATAAGATATTCATAATTTCTTTTAATTACCTATAATTTCATGTATATTCTTTTAAAAGCTTACTTCTTATTCGATCTCTTTTAAGTGCGCTTATATAATCAACCATTAATTTTCCATCTAAATGATCAATTTCGTGTTGAATACATACAGTTAATAGACCCTCAGGCTTGTCTATATGCTGATTGCCCTTAATATCTTGCCATGTAAGCTCTATTTTATCAGGACGAGTAATGGTTTCATTAAAGCCAGGAATTGAAAGGCAACCCTCTTCAAACTCAAATAATTTATGATTTTTAAGTATTTTGAATGTTGGATTGATAAAAATCCTAGGATCATCTCGTTCTTCTGACAAATCCATCACAATTAGCCTAATATGACGATCAACTTGAGTTGCAGCAAGACCTATTCCATTAGCAATATACATTGTCTCTAGCATGTCATTTGCTAGACTTTCTAGACTTTTGTCGAATTTTGTTACTTTTTTTGCAACTTTTCTTAATCTAGGGTCAGGAAATATTAAAATTTTCAATTTTTTAGCCATTTTTGGTATTTTTTATTATAATTGCGAGATTATAATCCAGTTAACAAATTAAGAGTATATCAAAATGACAAACGAAACAGTTCAAGTATCAATAATAATGGGTTCTGACTCAGATTTGCCTGTAGTAGAGGCAATTTTCCCTATTTTAGAGTCATTTGGGGTTAAATTTACTAAAAATGTTATGTCTGCACATAGAACTCCGCATGATGTTATGAAATTGATCTCAGATTCAGAAAAAAATGGCTGTAAAGTATTTATTGCTGCAGCAGGCATGGCAGCCCACCTTGCTGGAGCAGTAGCAGCGCACTCAACAAAGCCTGTTATTGGCATCCCAATTGAATCAGGTGGTATGGGTGGAATAGATTCATTGCTTTCAACTGCTATGATGCCACCAGGTGTTCCAGTCGCTACTGTTGCTGTAGGAAAAAGCGGTGCTAAAAATAGCGCAATTCTGGCAGTTCAAATTCTAGCAACAGGAAATGAAGACTTAGCTAAAAAATTAGTTGAGTACAAAGAAAATATGAGGAAAGAAGTTTTAGATAAAGATAAAAAACTTAACTCGTAATTGAATAAAATTTCATTAAATCTTGACTCATCTATTGAGTGGCTTAATTCAGGAAAAACTTTAATTCATCCTACAGAATCAATTTGGGGAATAGGTTGCGATGCATTTAATAAAGATGCTGTTGAAAATATTTTTAAGTTAAAGAAAAGACATAAAAATAAGAGTTTTATTTTATTGGTAGATTCACTAGAAGCAATTGAAAAGTATTTGCTGAAAATTAATATAGATGATAAAAACCATTTGATGAAATACTGGCCAGGCGCATACACTTTTTTAATTAAATATAATAATAAACTGCCTACACATTTACATAATGAAACTGGAAAAATAGCTATAAGAGTAAGTAATCACTTACCTATAAATACATTAATTAAAGCTTTTTCTGGTTTCATGGTTTCTACATCAGCAAATATCTCTGGAGAAAAAAATATTAATAATCCTATGGATATAATTAATTTTTTTGAATATGAAGAATTGGCATACTATGATGAGTATCTTGGTAAAAACACCTCGCCATCAAAGATAATTGATTTAGAAACAAAAGCTATCATTAGAGAATAGAATGATAAAAGAATTAGAGCATACATTTAAGAATATTCAGTCTCAAATCCGTAAGGAATTTGAAAATTTAGAGACATCAAAAAACTCAGAAATAAGTTATGACTCATGGAAAAGAGAAGAAGGCGGGGGCGGTAAAACCTTCATTATTGCAAACGGAAGGTTGTTTGATAATTGTGCGGTTAATTTTTCTTCAATATATGGAAACCAATTACCAGATTCTGCTCTTCCAAGCTCTTTAAAGAAAACTATTAAAAACGGTTATCATGCAATGGGCATTTCTGTAATATCTCATCCAAAAAACCCTAATATACCCTCAAGCCATATGAATGTTCGTCTGTTTGCTATTTTGGATAAAAAAGGCGAAATTGATAACTGGTGGATTGGTGGAGGATATGATTTAACACCATATATACCCTTTGAAAAAGATATCGTTAATTGGCACAAAGAAGCGAAAGCTTCATTAGAGCCATTTAGCAGTAGTTTTTATAAGCAGTTCTCTGAAAACTGCAACGAATACTTTTTTATACCGCATAGAAATGAAAGAAGGGGTGTTGGCGGCATATTTTTTGACAATTTATCAGACTTGAGCCTCGAAAACAGCTTAAAAATGCTTGAATCAGTTGCTTCTTCTTATATCAATTCATACATGAGTATATTAAACAAAAGAAAATCAATTAAATTTTCCAAAGAAGATAAAGAATTCCAGCTCATTAGAAGAGGGAGATATGCTGAATTTAATCTAATCTATGACAGAGGCACTGCGTTTGGTCTAAAATCTAATGGAAGAATTGAATCAATATTGGCTTCTTTGCCATCACATGTAAAATGGTCTTACAAAAAAAACCAAAAATATATAGACCTAGAAAAAAAGTTATTGAGAGTCATTAATAGAGATTGGAATGTCTAAAAAATATAGATTAGGAGTTTTAGGTGATCCAATAGAACACTCACTATCTCCTTTTATACATTCTAGGTTTGCAAGAAATGAAAACATTAATATTGAATATCTACCCTATAGAGTTAAAGAAGTTGATTTTGATCAATTCATAAAAGAGTTTTTTTCTGACAAGCTCGCGAAAGGTTTGAATATAACATTGCCTCATAAGAAAAGAGCTGCAAAGATCGAAGGCAATATTTCTAAAGAAGCAAAATACATTAATGCTGTGAATACTATTTATAAGGATGGAAATTTACTTTCTTTATCTTCTACTGATGGTATAGGGTTTATAAATGATATAGATAATAAGGGCTTTGAATTAGAAGATAAGAACATCTTAATAATTGGCGCTGGAGCTGCAATAGAAAGCATTTTATATAGAGTTGCAATGAGTAGCCCCAAAGAAATCTCTCTAATTAACAGAACTCAAGAAAAGGCAAACAGGCTAATACGAAAATTTTCAAATATGGCCCTGATAAAAGCTGGCTTTAGTGGTGATGCTAAATACGATTTGGTGATAAATGGATCTTCGGCTGGGTTGACTGGTAATTTTGAGCCAATAGATGACTTGCCTGTAAACTCAAAAACTTATTTTTATGACTTAAATTACTCTTTAACTGTTACTCCTTTTTGTAAGTGGGCAAAAGAGAAATCAGAGAATGTTTTTGATGGAACTGGCATGTTGGTTTACCAGGCTGCACATTCATTTAAAAAATGGTTTAATGTTTTTCCTGAAGCCTTGACAGTTATTAAGGATTTAGAAGAGCTAAGAGAATGAAGAAATTTGTTCAATTCATCGCAGGAGCGGTATGTCCAACTTGTAAATCCCAAGACACAATTGCATTGAATCCTTCTGATGACGAAATATATTGTGTAAAGTGCGATTTTGTTGAAAAAAGACCTAAAGAAAAAAACATTCTTGATAATGAAGAAATTAAGGTTATTAACTTAGATGATTTCAAGAAAAACAGAAGCAAAAACTAATAGAAATTAAAGTTTCAAACATATATCATACCTAGCATAAAAAATGTGTATTTTTGCTTTGTTGTATTTATATAAATAGCTTATAATGTAATATAACTATTTTTTATTATAAAAGGCACACTTACTTTTGGGCGAACAATGATTTATAAACTTTTTAATCTATCTAAGAAGAATATATCTATATTTTTATTTTTTGTTGCTTCACCAATAATTAAAGCTGATTGGTTTGCTCTAAACATGACTAGAGGCAGTACCGACATTAGCAACGAAGTTTTTGAACTGCACATGTTAATTTTTTGGATATGTGTTGCAATCGGTGTTCTTGTTTTTGGCGTAATGTTTTACTCAATGTGGGCACATACAAAGAAAAAAAATCCAGTCCCTGCAACATTTCATGAAAATCATAAGCTTGAAATAGCTTGGACCATAATACCATTTCTTATTCTTATAGCGATGGCAGTTCCAGCTTCTAAAACACTAGTAAAGATTTATGATGATGAAGCAGGAGATATAAATATTCAAGTTACAGGATATCAATGGAAATGGCAGTATAATTACCTAGAAGATGATGTTAGTTTTTTCTCTAATCTCTCAACAGATCTCGATGAAATTTACAACTTAGTTCCAAAAGGGGAAAATTATTTACAAGAAGTTGACGAAATGGTTGTTATACCTGCTGGTAAAAAAGTAAGATTCTTAATAACTGCAAATGATGTTATTCATTCATGGTGGTTACCGGCATTTGCTATTAAGCAAGATGCTATACCAGGATTTGTAAATACAGCATGGACGGTGGTTGATAAGCCAGGAATCTATAGAGGAAAATGTACTGAACTATGTGGCAAAAATCATGGATTTATGCCTATTGTTGTAAAAGTAGTTGAGCAATCTGAATATGATGATTGGGTATATGGCAAGAAACAAGAAGCCATAAAACTTGCTGAACTTACTACTAAAGAATGGACAACTGGGGAATTAATGGAGCGAGGTGAAGGCATCTATCAAGTTAACTGTGTTGCATGTCATCAAACCTCAGGAGAAGGAATCACAGGAATATTCCCTGCTTTAGCTGGTAGTGATATTGTCATGAACAATAAGGATAGGAATATTGAAATTCTAATGGAAGGAGTTCAAGGAGCAGCCATGAATTCTTTTAGCTACTTATCAGAAGTTGAATTGGCCGCAGTGATTACTTACACAAGACAATCATGGGGTAATGCAGAAAAAGGGGATGGAGAAATAGTAATTCCAAAAGACATTGTAGATTATAAAGAACCAAAGATTTAAGATAGGAAATTAGTATGAGCGCAGTAATAGAAAATCATCATGACGACCATCATCATGGGCCTGCTAAAGGCATAACAAGATGGTTGTATACAACAAATCATAAGGATATAGGAACTCTTTATTTATGGTTCAGTTTTGCCATGTTCTTAATTGGTGGAGCAATGGCAATGGTTATAAGAGCAGAGCTTTTCCAGCCTGGAATGCAAATAGTTGAACCTGAATTTTATAATCAAATGATTACGCTGCATGGATTGATAATGATTTTTGGAGGCGTAATGCCTGCTTTTGTTGGATTAGCAAACTGGTTAGTTCCAATGATGATTGGAGCACCAGATATGGCTTTACCAAGAATGAATAATTTAAGTTTCTGGATACTGCCTTTTGCATTCTTTATTTTATTATCATCATTATTTATGGAGGGTGGAGCTCCAAACTTTGGATGGACGTTTTATGCTCCGCTTTCAACAACCTATGCACCTCCGAGTGTTACCTTTTTTATATTTTCTGTTCACATAATGGGAGCATCTTCAATAATGGGCTCAATTAATGTCGTGGTCACTATTATGAATATGAGAGCACCTGGCGTAGATTTAATGAAAATGCCTTTGTTCGTATGGTCATGGTTAATTACCGCATATTTATTAATTGCAGTGATGCCAGTTCTTGCTGGTGCTGTAACAATGATGTTAATGGATATTCATTTTGGAACGAGTTTCTTTAACGCTGCTGGAGGTGGAGATCCAGTTTTATTTCAGCATATATTTTGGTTCTTTGGTCACCCAGAAGTATATATAATGATTTTGCCCGCCTTTGGTATTGTTTCACATATTATTGAAACATTTTCTAGGAAACAGCTCTTTGGATATTCCTCAATGGTCTGGGCAATGCTTTCAATTGCCATACTCTCTTTTGTAGTTTGGGCACATCATATGTTTACTGTTGGACTGCCATTGGCTGCAGAAATATTCTTTATGTGGGCAACCATGTTGATAGCTGTTCCAACAGGCGTAAAAGTTTTTAATTGGGTAGCAACGATGTTTAGAGGTTCGCTTACTTTTGAGACACCTATGTTATTCGCTATTTCTTTTGTTGTTCTTTTCACAATAGGTGGATTGTCTGGCTTAATGCTTGCAATTGTTCCAGCTGATTTTCAATATCACGATACCTACTTTGTTGTTGCGCATTTTCATTATGTTCTTGTACCAGGAGCAATATTTTCTATTATGGCCGCTGTTTATTATTGGATTCCAAAATGGTGTGGCAATATGTATGATGAAAGATTAGGTAAACTACACTTTTGGTTGTCATTTATCGGAGTTAATGTAACCTTTTTTCCTCAACACTTTATTGGTTTAGCAGGAATGCCAAGAAGATATCCTGATTATTCTTTAATATTTGCTGATTGGAATATGGTTTCGAGCGTTGGAGCATTTTTATTTGGATTTTCACAACTATTATTTTTGTTTATTGTTATTAAAACTGTGATGGGTGGTAAAAAAGCAACTGATCAAGTTTGGGATGGCGCAAAAGGTCTTGAATGGACAGTAGCATCCCCGGCTCCTTATCACACTTTCTCAACACCACCGAAGGTTGATTAATGAAAAAAGATGCCAAGAAAACATTAATTAAATTAGTAGTTGCTGTTCCATTAATGTTTGCTTTTGGCTTTGCGCTTGTGCCTCTATATGATGTCTTTTGTGAAGTAACTGGCATTAATGGAAAAGTTTTTCAATCAGAGCATTCAGAAGACCTGATCACGGATGATGGCAGAACTATTGCCATTCAGTTTATATCTACTAATAACGAAAACATGCCCTGGACCTTTAAACCTTCAGAGCAAGTAATGAAAATCGAAACTGGGAAATATCATGGCGCTACTTTTTATGTAAAAAATACAACAAATAGAAAAATGACTGCTCAGGCAGTTCCAAGTGTTGCCCCATCAAATGCTGCAGCACATTTAAAAAAACTAGAATGTTTTTGTTTCGAACAACAAGAACTAATGCCCGGTGAAGAAGCCCTTCTTCCTGTTAAATTATTAGTTTCAAATGAACTTCCATCAAATATAAAAAATATAATTTTGTCATATACAATTTTTGATATTACTGACTATGATGATGAGGTTTTAGCACATCACCAAATAGAAGCGGAGTAAGCATGAAATGAGTGGAGGAAGTTACTACGTACCTGATCAAAGCAGGTTTCCAATATTTATGGCGGTATCCTTATTTCTGCTTGTAATGGGGGCCTCCAGCACAATAAATAATTTAGACGATCCTACTAGTAACTCTGTTTATATATTATATCTTGGTTTTGGATGTCTTTTTTTAACTATGTTTTTTTGGTTTAGACAGGTTATTAAAGAACACCTTGCCGGTTTAGACTCAAATCAATTGAAACAATCATATGTTTATGGAATGGCTTGGTTCATTTTTTCTGAAGTAATGTTTTTCGCTGCATTTTTTGGAGCCTTATTTTATGTCAGAACTTTGGCTGTACCATGGTTAGCAGGAGAAGGCTCAAAAGGAGCTTATATCTCAGCCATTGAACTATGGCCAGCTTTTGAATCAACATGGCCAGTCATAACGACTCCTGATCAAGGAACTGCATATGAATTAGCTGATAAGAGTATGGCATGGCCTGGATGGGATCATGCTCTTAAGTGGCTGCCACTTTGGAATACGATTGTGCTTCTAAGCTCATCTGTCACAGTTCATATAGCTCATCTTGGATTAAAAAAAGGTAATAGAAAAAGATTTAATACTTTTTTAGGAATAACAGTATTCTTAGCTTTAATTTTTGTTGGATTACAAGCTGCAGAATATTACGAAGCTTATGCACATTATGGACTAACTTTAAACTCTGGAATATATGGGTCTACCTTTTTCATGTTAACAGGTTTCCATGGTTTCCATGTAATGATGGGCGGTTTTATGTTGGCAATTATGCTAGGCAGGTCTGTTTTTGCAGGGCACTTTGAAGAACATGATCACTTTGGATTTGAGGCTGCCTCATGGTATTGGCATTTTGTTGATGTTGTATGGGTTATGCTTTTTTTGTTTGTATATATTCTTTAATTACGAAGCTTCCCAGGGAACGCTATTTCCAAGTTCACCAGTGTAAAGTCCAATAGCAACTAATATGATTAAAACTGCAGCAAAGAAAACTCTAAGGCCAAGTAAGTAAACTGTTCTTTTTCTTCCAGTATCGCCTTTATCTACGAGCAGAAAGAAAAGGCCACCAGCAAGAGAAAGAAGCAATAATGGTAAAACGATATAAATCAAAGTAGTAATCATATTAAAATTTTAAAGCATATATACTTCAATAGATATGAAAAAAAATAAATTTAATCCTGGAATAAATATCACAATATTTTTTGTTTTTTTTGCCACTTTATTTTTTTCTTTAGGACTATGGCAAATTGATAGAGGACAAGCAAAGACAGTTTTATTAGATGAATTTGAAAAAAATTCCTTCAAAAGTCCAGAATATATAAGTAAAGACTCAAAAAAATGGGACAGAGTTTATGTTGAAGGGGCATGGGACGGCTCTAATCAATTATTAATTGATAATATTATTAGAAAAGGTATTGCCGGATACAAGGTTTTAACACCTTTTAGACTAAAAAACACTAACGAAATTATTCTTATCGACAGGGGCTGGATACCAAGAAACAGAAACATGGAAGTCCTTCCAAATATTGATCTTATTAATTCAAATGAAAGAGTTAGTGGAATCTTAGAATCTCCTGAGCTAGGTCTTACGCTTTCAGATGAACTTGTTACAGATGCATGGCCAAAAGTTTCACAAACCAAAAACTTAGAAGTAATTTCAAAAGAATATAGTGATTTAATATATCCATTTATTCTATTAGCAGATCCAACAAGCAGAAATAGTCTTGAATATATTAAAATTAACCCAACAAATATGACACCAATAAAACATTATGGTTATTCTGCGCAATGGTTTTTAATGTTTATAGTTTTATGTGTAATGTATGTTTGGTATGGAATCAAAAGAAATGAGAAATAAATTTTTTCTAGCGGTATTACTACTTACGCCAATACTGGTTGTTACATTTTCAACCCTTTATTTTCTTAAAGGAATGTCTCCAGAGGGAACAAAAAATAATGGAGTTTTTTTTAAAAGTTATTTCGATTTAAATGACTTTAAAAATGGCGAAGGAAAGCAAGATTTAATAAGCTTTGAAGATGGAAAATGGGTTTTGTCTGTATATGTTACAAACATCGAAACTAGCGAACAATCAATTTACTTAGCTAGACAATTAAACGTTGCTTTAAACAGAGACATAAATAAATTAAAAAGAGTTTTATTTTATTCAAATAAATTGCTCGAACCTAATTTAAAAAATATCAAATCGCAGTATCCACGAGTTGAGATTGTTGAAGACAAAAATGGAGTGTTGTTAAATGTCTTACAAAGAAACTCATTACTGGACTTTAATGCTGAGAACCCAATTTTTGTTATAGATCCATATGGAAGGGCGGTTATGTATTTTTTACCTGATACAGATCCTAAATTAATTTTAAAAGACTTAAAGGTGTTAATTTAATGAACCAAATTAAAAACTTATCACTATTTGGAATATGCATGGCATTTGTTGTAATTGCATTAGGGGCATGGACTCGTCTTGTAGATGCCGGCCTTGGTTGTCCAGATTGGCCGGGGTGTTATGGTTTTGTTGTTTTCCCAATAAATGAAGCTGAAATTGCTATTGCTGAAAGTAGATATCCAACCTTTCCTTATGATATAAATAAAGCAATACCTGAAGTTGTTCATAGGTACTTTGCTGCTGCTCTAGGGCTTCTAGCAATTTTTTTAGTTTACCTATCATTAAGAAAGACAAATGATAAATCTATTCAAGGCTGGTCTTGTTTTTTATTAATTTTTATATGTCTCCAAGGCACTTTTGGATATTTAACAGTTAGTTTAAAGCTATTACCGATAATTGTTACGATTCATTTATTTGGTGGTTTCACGACTCTATTATTGCTTTATTTTATTTATTTAAAATCCCGTAATTTTGAAATATTTAACCAAATAAATATCTCTAATTTAAAAGTAATTTCAGGCATTGCTTTAGCTGTTTTAGTATTCCAGATTTTTTTAGGTGTATGGACTAGCACTAATTATGCTTCTCTGGCATGTGCAGACTTTCCAACATGCCAAGGCTCATATTTACCTGAAATGGATTTCAAAAATGGATTTAATCTAAATCAAGAAGTTGGCCCAAATTATTTATATGGGTTATTAGACAATCCTGCTCGAGTTGCAATACATTACTCTCATAGAATATCAGCTCTTCTTGTAACTTTTATATTCTTAATACTTATGTCTAGGCTATGGTTCTCAGAAGCAGCTCCTCTTGCATCGACTCTTGGAATATTATTATTAACACAGATAACACTAGGAATTATTAATGTTGTGTATGTTCTGCCTCTATATGTTGCTATTGCGCATAATTTAGTTGCAGCCTGCTTACTCTTAGCGACATTTACTGTTAGTTATCTAGCTTGGAAAAGATGACACTTCTCAAAAGTTATTATGAGCTCTGTAAACCAAATGTAGTTTACATGATGTTAATTTGTGCTTTTGTAGGAATGTTATTAGCGGAGGAAACAGTTGGTTCATTTTGGTATCTGTTTATATCTTTATCTGGTATAGCATTTTGCGCTGCGTCTGCGGCAGCAATTAATCAAGTAATTGATAGAAATACCGATGCATCGATGACAAGGACTGATCAAAGACCTCTTCCGCAGGGAGAGCTTTCAGCTACTCATGCTTCAATTTTTGCACTAGTGATAGGAATTCTAGGAGCATTAATTTTATACCTATACGTTAATACTCTCACAATGATTCTCACTTTAGCATCTTTAATAGGGTATGCATTTATATATACCGTTTATTTAAAAAGAGCTACTCCACAAAATATAGTAATAGGTGGATTAGCAGGTGCGGCACCGCCTTTATTGGGCTGGGCATCTGTATCAAATACCATCGAGCCTTATGCTTTGTTGTTAGTTTTAATAATTTTTGTATGGACGCCACCTCATTTTTGGGCTTTAGCAATTTACCGAAAAGATGAATATGCAAAAGAATCTATCCCTATGTTACCTGTAACCCATGGAGTTATTTTCACTAAATTACAAATAGTCTTATATACAATTATTCTTTTTATAGTAAGCCTATTGCCCTATGTTGTTCTAATGTCAGGAGAGATATATTTATTTTCTGCATTGGTCTTAAGCACATTATTTTTATACTATTCAATAAATCTTTATTACAGCGAGGATGATGAAGATGCTATGAAAACTTTCCAGTTTTCCATTTATTATATTTTCTTAATTTTTTTAGCTTTGTTGCTAGACCACTTTATAATTATTAGTTGATGACAATAAAAAAGAATTTATTAATAATAGCAATTTTCATTCTGACCGTTCTAGTCCTTTTTATAAATAAATTAACAACCCCAAGAACTCTTAGCACGAATGAGCTTTTAATCAATGGGCTCTTCTTGTTTGAAGCTCCTAAAAAAATTTCTGATTTTAGTTTTTTTACTGCCGATGGCGACGAATTTAACAAATCCAATCTTTTGGGAAAATGGACACTGATGTATTTTGGATTTACAAGATGTCCGGATGAATGCCCAACCACCATGTATCAACTTTCTAAGCTTATAAAAGTATTGAAAGAAAAGGAATTTCCTTTAGATAATAAACAATGGGTTTTAGTTTCTATAGATCCTGAAAGAGATTCACCTCAAGATATAAATAAATATGCTAAAGGGTTTGATCCTTCTTTTATTGGAATATCTAATACAAGGCCAATGCTTCTTAGCCTAGCAACACAATTATCAGTCAATAATGTTATGCCAAGCAACGACAATACTAATCATTCCCACCTAGACAATCATGTTAATAATATTATTTTATTAAACCCTGATGGTGAGTTTGCAGGATTTTTTAGGCCGCCATTTGATATTTCAAGATTATCATTAACTTATCAATCAGTAACTCAAGACTAAACTTATATTTTGATGATTACTTTACCTTTAGCCTTTCTATCTTTTAAGTGAGCAATTGCCTGAGCGCCATTATCTAAGGAGAATGAATCAGAAACCTCTGGATTGATTTTACCATCAGAGTGAAGCTGAAAAAGTTCCTGGAAATTTTTTTTATTTTCTTCAGGAAACATACCAACCCAAGCACCCCAAAATACGCCGACTATTTTCATACCTTTTAACAGGGCAAGATTAATGGGTATTTTTGGGATTTCACCTGCTGCAAAGCCAATTACTAAATATCTTCCATCCCAAGCTGTTGCCCTAATGCATGGTTCAGAATAGTCATCTCCAACAGGATCATAAACAACATTTGCTCCCATTCCTCCAGTTAATTCTTTAATTTTTGAAGAGAGTTCTTTTTGCTGATTTCTATCAAGTTGGCCAGTAGGGTATATAAAGCCTTCATCAGCACCATGCTGTATACATAAATCTACTTTTTCTTGAGTTGATGCTGCTGCTATAACTTTTGCACCCATTGCTTTTCCAAGCTCAACTGTTGCCAGCCCAACACCACCTGCAGCACCTAAAACAAGAAGCGTTTCTCCTTCTTTTAATTCAGCTCTTTGTTTTAGAGCATATAAAGATGTTCCATAGGTCATTGGAAGCGCAGCTGCAGTCTCAAAATCCATGCTTTCAGGAATTTTTACAACAGCATGTTCTGGGGCAACTATTTTTTCAGCAAAAGCTCCTAACCCTGTCATTGCAAATACTCTATCTCCAACAGAAATATTTTTTACCCCTTCTCCAACAGAAGATACAATTCCAGCAGATTCACCTCCCGGTGAAAAAGGCAGCTCTGGTTGAAATTGATATAAGCCTTGAATCATTAAGACATCAGGAAAGTTAACACTAGCTGCTTTGTTATCAATCAAAACATGTCCAGGAAGAACCTCAGGATCAGATATTTCATTAACTTGCAATTTATCTGGCATGCCGAGTTCAACACATTGTAAAGCTTTCATAATGTCCCCCTATAAGTTTAAATTGTAACTTTTGACATATTCATCCATTTCTTCATTAGAGTTTTTATGGATTTTGCTAAGTTCTTCTAATGATAACTCTGCTTCTTTTTTTATACCATCAATATTTTTTGAATCATCTGATCTTAAAATTTTAGTATTATTTTTTGCTTTTTCCAGACCTTCATCATGAAAAGCATTATCTGAAATGATTCCCTTTCTTGTTTTTAAAACATGTTCTATTGAATCTTGAGCTTTATCGTTTTCTGTAAGATGTCCTGCAATAAGCATTAGGTCTTTTATAACTTTTTCTTTAGCACTTCCAATATCTGTTTTTATACCATTTATAGATATTTCAGTGCTTTTGTCTCTACCCTCATATATGGCTTTATAGTCATTTGAATCAATTTCATTCTTTTCATCATTTGATATTTCTGGACTTGGATTTATTAAACAATAAAGAAGAATTAAATCTAAAAAATGTATTTGATGAACTGACATACCTGTTAAATCATTGGGTGAAATGTCGATTCCTCGTATTTCCACATATTCGATGCCAAAATTCTTTAGAAGCTCATACGGCCTCATGTTATTAGACGATGATCTTTTTGGTCTTATGGAATCATAATATTCGTTTTCAATTTGAATTATTCCATTAGAAATTTGATGTAAATCCCCGTTAGAGTTTCTAAGCCCCCTTTTTTCAAACTCTGGGTAGGGCATAGTGATGGCATCCTTAATTTTCTTAAGAAAACCAGGCAGAGAGTTATATTTAATACATAAATCTTTTTGTGCCTTGCTTTGATAGCCTATTTCACTCATTCTGAGAGATGTAGCATTCTTGAGATACATATCTTCATCATTTAACTTTTTAAGAATATGATCTCTGTTATTTACAAATGTTTTGTCAACAACATTTGTTTGCCCAAATTCTGATAAGACGAACCAAAACAGTCTTTTAAAGTTTCTTATTAGTCCAAGATATGCATTATCAATATCTTTTTGATCATTCGATTCAGTAAATATAGCCAATGAGCTTGGCTTTATTGAAAAGTTATAATGCATGCCAGAAACACATTGCATTGTTGGACCATATCTTACTTTTAAACCCCTTCTATAAACATGTTTAAGTAATCCAATGTTGCTTTGATGATAATAACCAAGATGTATATCAGACTCTTTTTTAATTTTTGGAGGCATTGAAAATGGCCACAACAATTCATTCTTATCTATATTTTGAGCAACAAATAAATGAAGAGAATAGAGAAAATCATAAAGATCATTTACATCTTCAAAGACTGGGGTAACAAGTTCTAGTTGAGCTTCAGCAAAGTCAGTCGTTATATACTTATTTGTTAAGGCAGAACCAAGAGATTCCGGATGAGGTTTTTTTGATACATATCCATTATTGCTAACTCTAAAGAATTCTTTTTCAATACCTCTTTTAATAACTAAATTATTAAAAAACCCATCGTCCTTTAATTTACTTAGTTTGCTTTTTAATGATTCATTAGTCATCAAATCCTGGACCGGCTGACACTATTTCTTGATTTACATCATATTTTTTAAAATTTTCTTGGAATTGTGAGACTAAGTCTTCTAACTGTTTTTGATATTTACTTTTATCATCCCAATTTTTAATTGGATTTAATAATTTTGAGTTCACTCCATTTACAGACTTGGGTATGCTCAAGTTTAAACCAGGAATCTTCAATGTTTCTACGTTATTTAACTCTCCATCCTGAATTGCATTTACTATTCTTCTAGTGATTGGAATATCAAACCTAGATCCGACTCCATAAGGACCCCCTGTCCAGCCAGTATTTACAAGAAACACCTTGGAATCAAATTTCTCAACACGCTTCATTAAAAGATCTGCATACACGCTTGCTGGCCTTGGAAAAAAAGGAGCCCCAAAACATGTAGAAAACGTAGATTGAATAGGAGCCCCAGCTCCTCTTTCTGTCGAGCCAAGTTTTGCAGTATAACCACTTAAGAAATGATAGGCTGCACTTTCTCTGGATAATATTGAGACTGGAGGCATTACACCAGTAAGATCACATGTTAAGAATATAATGATCTTTGGTTCTCCTGCTGCATTTTCTTTAACTGCATTCTCAATGTGTGATCTTGGATAACAACATCTTCCGTTCTCTGAAATCGAAATATTAGAATAATCAGGTTCATTATTATCATCTATGTAAACATTCTCAATTACACTACCGTGCTTTATAGCGTTGTAAATTACTGGCTCGTTTTCTTTTGACAAATTAACAGTTTTTGCATAACAACCACCCTCAAAATTAAAAACAGCTCCTTCACTCCAACCATGTTCGTCATCGCCTATGAGTGAACATTTAAGATCTGCTGAAAGCGTTGTTTTACCTGTTCCTGAAAGTCCAAAGAATAGAGTAACGTTACTATTTTTATTTATATTTGCTGAGCAGTGCATTGGCAATACATCTTCGTCAGTCAATAAGAAATTTTGAACAGAGAACATCGATTTTTTTAACTCGCCAGCATATTTCATGCCTGCGATTAAGACTTTTCTTTCCGAAAAGTTAATAACTATACAACCTTCTGAATTAGTCCCATCTTCTTCAGGAATACATTCATAATTTGCAGCGCTTAAAATTTCCCACTTTATTTTATTTAGTGGATTAAAATTATCTGGACTTATAAAAATTAATCGAGCAAACAATGAATGCCAAGCCGTTTCAGTAGTAACCTGAACGGGTAAATAATGTTCTGGATGCGCGCCTACGTGAACATCTGATATATAACTACTTCTTTTGGCCAAATAAGATTCAACTTTATCCCACAAACTATTGAATTTTTCTCTTTCAAAAGGCCTATTTACCTCACCCCATTCAATTAGATCCTCTGTGTGTGCTTCCTTTACAATAAATCTATCTTCAGGGCTTCTTGAGCTCCTGTCGCCAGTAGTTGTAGAAAACGCACCATTACTTGCAATAATACCTTCTTTATTTGCAACAGCAGCATCAATTAGTTGATCAGTGCTAATTCGAATAGATTCTTGTGATTGATTACTCATGATTAATAACAAATATTATAGGTACTTGGGGGGAATAATTATATATATAGAGGAAATAATTATGTACCTATAATATTTTCTTTGTTATTAATAAAGTGAGTTATTATGTAGTGCATTAAAAAATATATGTACATGAAAGTCAATAAATTATAAAAATACTATAGATATAGTATTTTTAAAGGATTTTATTTGTAGTTTTGCTACATATTTAATGAATTAATCCCATTTTCTGTACTTATATATACTGCTAATTAGATATATAGCAAAAAATAAAAATCCCCATTCTGCAAAGTTGAATACAAATCTCCATCCATCCTCTGCACAACTAGGTCCGCCTGCAAGAGTCCTATTTATTGCTTCAATGAGACCAAAATATTCTACTTGAGTGTTAAAAGGCATGCTGCATCCTGAAAGTTGAGCAATTTCATCAATCGACATATTCTGAATATATATCTGCCTTGAGGTAACGAATAAACCAATTACTGATGACAGTATAATAAAAATTCCGCCAACAAGTTTTTTCTTAACCAAAATGCCAATTATTGCTGAGATACCAATTAGCCCAAAAACGTATCTTGTTAGTATGCATAACGGACAAGCCTGTAAATATAAAAACTTATCCATTACAACAGCTATCAAGATTATTAAAATAGCTGAAATTGCTATAGCCCATTCAAAATAATCTTGGAAAATCTTTTTTATTAAGCCTGAAATTGTTTTATACATTTTTATTTAATTTTTTCCATTATAGAAAAACAGGAGTCATAATACATTAAATAAAAGACAAACATGAAAGATAGAATTTTTGTAATAGACGGATCCTCATATTTATATAGGGCATTCCATGCAATGCCACCCCTGACCACTTCCTCTGGCAAGCCTACAGGAGCAGTAAAGGGAGTAACAAATATGCTAATGAACCTTAAAAAGGATAGCGAGGGCTCTCCAATAATTGTTGTGTTTGATGCGAAAGGCAAAACTTTTAGAAACAATATTTATTCAGAATATAAAGCCAACAGACCGCCTATGCCAGATGAATTAAGGGATCAACTTATTCCTGTTAAATCAATATGCCGTGCAATCGGATTTCCTTTAATTGAAGTTGAAGGAGTTGAAGCTGACGATGTCATAGCAACAATTTCACAGATGGCAAAAGATGCAAAATATAAATGTGTTATTTCTTCATTGGACAAGGATTTGATGCAACTTGTTGAAGATCCACATACGACAATTATGGATACCATGAAGCATAAAATATTTAATGAAGAGAGCGTATTTGAAAAGTTTGGCGTAAAGCCTAACCAAATAAGAGATATGCTCGCTCTAGTAGGTGATTCCTCAGACAATATTCCTGGAGTTCCAAAAGTTGGACAAAAAACTGCAGCTAAATGGTTAAACGAATATGGTGATATTCAAAGCATTAAAGATAATGCGGATTCAATAACAGGTGTTGTTGGAGAAAACCTAAGAAATGCACTTGATGATATCGATAGGAATATTGAACTGGTTTCATTAAAAACCGATGTTGATTTGAATCAAAAATTTGAAGATCTTTTGGTCTTTAATCCTAATGATGAAGAACTAGATAAAATTTTTTCAGACTTAGAGTTTAAGTCAGTTGATAAAAGCAAACAAAAAGAAGATTTAAAGAAGGATTCAAATTATGAAACAGTTCTAAATGAAAAAAGCCTTAAAAACTGGATTACAAAAATTGATAAATCCAAAGCTTTTGCAATTGATACAGAGACAGATTCTGTAGATACAGTGTCAGCCAACTTAATAGGAATATCTCTTTCTGTTGCTGAGAGCGAAGCATGCTATATCCCGATAGCTCACTCTTATGAAGATTGCCCAAAACAATTGAGTATGGAGTATGTAGTAGAGAAGCTAGGACCAATAATAGAAAAAAATCAGGATAAGGCCATAGGACAAAATCTAAAATTTGACATACCTATCTTAGCTAGACATGGAATTAGAATCACAAGATTTCTTGCTGACACCATGCTCATGTCATATGTATTAAATAGCACAGCAACTCGCCATGGAATGGATAAGCTTGCAGACTATTATTTAAACTATACAACTACTAAATATACTGATGTAACCGGAACAGCATCAAAACAAATAAGCTTTTCAGAAGTTAAACTGGATGTTGCATCTGATTATGCTGCTGAAGATGCTGATATAACTTTTAGACTTTACAAAGTTTTAGCACCATTGCTCAAACAAAAACCAAATCAAGAAAAATTATTATGTGACATTGAATACCCACTTGTTCATGTTCTATCTAGAGTAGAACAAAATGGAGCAAAGATAGATAAGAAAAAATTAGCCAAACATTCTAAAGAACTTGGTTTAAAAATAGATGACCTTTCATCTCAAGCTTATAAGATTGCTGGTGAGAATTTTAATCTAGATTCTCCAAAGCAATTACTAGAAATCTTATATGAGAAACAAAAACTTCCTGTTCTAAAAAAGACTCCAAAAGGACAACCCTCAACAAATGAAGATACTCTTAAAAGGCTTTCAGAAGAATATGAGCTTCCAAAGATTATTTTGCAATATAGAACTTTAGCAAAATTAAAATCTACTTATACCGATAGCCTAATAAATATAGAGAATCCAAAAACAGAAAGAATTCATACTTCTTACCAGCAGGCTGTAACTTCAACTGGAAGGCTCTCATCCACCGAACCCAATCTTCAAAATATTCCAATTAAGACTGCGGAAGGCAGAAGAATTAGAGAGGCTTTTGTTCCAGAGAAAGGCAACACCCTTATATCAGCAGATTATTCTCAAATTGAATTAAGAATTATGGCGCATTTATCTAACGATAAAAATCTGACTCATGCATTCAACAACAATACTGATGTTCACTCATCAACTGCCGCAGAAGTTTTTGGTGTTTCAATAGATGATGTAAGTCAAGATCAAAGAAGAAGCGCAAAAGCAATTAACTTTGGTTTAATGTATGGGATGTCAGCTTTTGGTTTAACAAGACAGCTTGGTATCTCTAGAGCAGAAGCACAAGAATATCTCGACACTTATTTTGCTAGATACACTGGTGTTAAAAATTATATGGACAATATAAAAGCTAAGGCAAAAGAAGATAAGTTTGTTGAAACGATTATGGGTAGACGACTTTATCTAAATGAAATTAACGCAGCTAATGGTTTAAGAAGACAAGCAGCGGAAAGAGCTGCCATTAATGCTCCACTTCAGGGTTCAGCAGCAGATATTATCAAAAAGGCTATGCTCGACATTGATCAACTTTTATTAAAGGAAATGCATGAAGTAAAAATGATTATGCAGGTTCACGACGAATTAGTTTTTGAGTGTCCAGAAGGCAATGCTGAAGATGTTATGAATAAAATGAAAAGCACAATGGAACAAACTGTAGAGCTTAATATTCCATTAATTGTTGAAGCTGCGATTGGTAAAAATTGGAACGAGGCCCATTAACACATATTATTTGATACTATCAATGAATTCTTGAGCTACTTCTCTTTCTATACCAGTGGAAAAAAAATGACCGCCAGAATATTTTTTAACTGTTGGGTTGTGATATTTTTTAATTGCTTCTTCAACTAGCTGTGAATCTATTTCTGTATCATCTTCTGCATAGGCAAAATAGCTTGGTATAGATTTATTTCCGATAATACTATGGTCTTCAAGCCTATTTCCCATAGCATTTCCCAAAAAGAATTTTTTATAGAAATTTTCAGTTCCTTTGACCTCAAATTGTCTAATGTAATGATCTAATAGCTTTTTACTCATTAAATCCTCATATTCTTCTATTCTTTTTAAAACACCAGGAACTAAAAGACCTCTAGATAATAAGTCACCGTATAAAGGAATTTTTACTATTGATAATAAAGGAACATTTGCAGAATTAATAACTGGAACTTGGTAGCCCATAAAACTAATTTTTTCTGGATTATTTGAGGCATATTTAGCTACAACTGCAGCACCAAAAGATACACCATATAATATTACATCTTCAACTTCACAATGCTCAATCAGTTCTTTTAGTTGTTTTTCCATAAGTTCAATACTTACGTCACTGTGTATTCTATCTGAATAACCTCTGCCATATTGGTCATAGGTTATTACTCTATAGTTATTTTCAATAAAGACATTTACATATTCTTCATATGCAAGTGATCCAAAAGTGGCGCCATGAACTAAAACAATAACTTTGTTATTTTTATCTCCAATATCTTTGTAAGAAGTTATACCATCACTTAACTTAACTTCTTCATATCCAGAATTTAACCTAAACTCATTTATATCAATATTTTCTCTGTTCAGAGCGAGATATAAGCAACCTGGAATAACAATTAATATTGAGATAAGGAAGAGAACCCTTTTCAATTAATGAACTCTCTCTAATGGAATGTACATCATTTCCTCAGGAAGAAGAACTTTAATACCATGCATTTCTCTTAGAACCGAAATTTTCATTGAGAGATACTCTTCAGGCATTTTAAATGGCCATTTTTTCTTCATCTTAAAGGTTCTAAATATGACCTTTCTTTTAATACCACTAAGCTTCCATAGAATTTTAATGAATCCAAAATATCCTATTTCATTTACTAAGTCTTTATAAAGTTTTTTTATCTGGGGAAGTTTTTGATAACCTAATAAATATTTTAATTCCCATTTGCTTCCCCATAATACCCAACTATCAAGAATAGACTCTTGCTCAATAGAAATATCTAGCCCAAAAATTACATGTGTACAGTCATGGTCTCTAAGAAGGGTTCCAGACTCATTATTATCTCCAAATATTTCTGTGGTTTCAGGAAAAGATTTGTAGTAACACTCTAATCCTTCTTGTAAGCTAAGATCACAGTTTTGTTTTTGATATTCAAGCATTATTTTACAAAGTTTATTATTTCTTTGGAAAGCTTGTCAAAACCATTTTTATCTTTAGTAGATATAGCAATGGGATTTGATTCAGGAATCTTATCTTTAATAAAGGTAATTGCCTTGTTTATATTATTATTTGATAGTTTGTCGCTTTTTGTAAGAGCCGGTATAAAAGGAACATTAAAATTCCTACAAAGGTGAATCATCTCCCAATCACTTTCTTTAAGCGGGTGACGAATATCCATAAATATTACCACAGCAGTTAAAGCTCTTCTTTTTTGAAAATATTCTCCTAATAATGGCCCCCAATCTTTCTTTTTTGCTTTACTAGATTTTGCAAAGCCATATCCAGGAAGATCTAACAGCATAAGCTCTTCATTTACTTTAAAGAAATTAATTTCTGTTGTTCTACCTGGAGTTTTACTGATTCTTGCTAGCTTTGGATTATCAGTCAGTATATTAAGTGCACTAGATTTACCAGCATTAGATCTACCAGCAAGCAAAACCTCGCTTCCAATATCTTCTGGAAGATTTCTATAGCTTGTAACGCCAAAAACAAACTCTGTATTTTTAAAAAGGTTTTTCATTTAACCGTTTATATCATATCAACCTATGTTTATAATACACACCAACAAGACACACAATTTATATTCAATGAAGCATTTTCTAATATTCTATATTTTCTTTAGCTTTGCTGGCGCATTAAGTGCTGCTGATGATAAAACTAAAGAAATAGAAATGCCAGAGTCTTTTATTTCAGGTAATGCAAATAAAGGATCTTTGTTGGTTGAAACATGCGCAGCATGTCATGGAGTAGATGGAAATAGTATTAGTACTGATTGGCCAAAACTTTCAGGTCAGAATCAAAGATATCTTTATGAGCAACTAAAATATTTTAGAGATGGAGATAGGATGAACGTTCTTATGATGTCAGTTACTCCTTACCTTCAGACATTAAGTGATGATGATTTAAAAGATATCGCTGCTTTTTATTCTCAATATAATTCAACCGTAGGCCAGGCAAAAAATGATGAGGAGCTATTATCACTAGGTACACAGCTATATAGATTTGGAAATATAAAAAAACAAATACCTGCTTGTACATCCTGCCATTCTGTCTACGGAGAAGGAAATAGTTTAGCTGGCTATCCTTCTATAGCAGGACAACAAGTTGGGTATTTAACATCAACGCTGAAAGCTTATAGATCTAAAGAAAGAAATGCTGGAGAATCTTCAGAGATTATGCAGTCAATTGCTGAAAACCTTTCTGATTATGAAATAGATGCTTTGGCCAATTATATACATGGGTTATATCAATGAAAAAATACATAAAGAATAGTTTAATTTTCATATTTGTCATATCTTTTACAGCATTTACTAATGCTGAATTCAGGCTTGGCGTAGATTATCGGATTGTAGACAATCCTTTACCTGTTAAAAGAGATGGCGTTGTTGAGGTTTCTGAAACGTTTTGGTATGGATGCAATGCTTGCTATCAATTTGATCCTGTAATTAACGCATGGGAATCAAGACAAACAGATGATGTAAAGCTATCCAAAATACCTGTTACGTGGGGAGGCATTCATCAACTCCATGCTTCTTTGTATTTTACCATTGAGGCATTAAAACTAGACCCATCTACACATAATGCTGTTTTTGTAACCATTCATAAAGAAGGTAATTTTTTACAAAATCCAAATACTATTCAAGATTTTTTAGAAAAATTTGGAGTAGCTCCAGAGGTTTCATCGCAATATCTAAATTCCTTTACTGTTAAACAGCAAGTTAATAGGGCAATCAAGCATGCAAGGCAGCTTAAAGTTTCATCAGTACCAATGATAATTGTTGACGGTAAATATATAATTGAACCAAAAGGTTCTTATGAAAAGTTATTAAAAGTTATAGATCACGTCGTAGAGCTGCAAAGACCTAATTCTTAAAAATATGATTAATAGAAAATTTTTACTAATACTTCCCTTATTTTTCTTAGTTCTTTTTAATGGAAAGAAGTATGAAGAAGCAGTTATAGATAGATTATCTGTACCTGTAAAACTATGTTTGGAAGGACAAGATTGTGGAAGTGCTGCTCAAGCGTCTCAAGTTATGGCCTCAGCTCCAATTGAGGTTAAAAAAGTAGAGTTATCTCAAGGTTCTGAACATACTATAAAAATGTTGAATTCAGGTGAAGGCGGACAAATGATATTTGAACCAGCTGTAATAAAAGTTTCTGTAGGAGATACAATTAATTTTAAAGCTGTAGATATGTCTCATAATTCTGCCTCCATTGATGGAATGGTTCCAGAAGGAGCTGAAGATTGGGCTGGTCAAATGAATATGGATATTAGCGTCACCCTTGATACAGAAGGCGTATATGTTTATCAATGTGATCCTCACGTAATGATGGCAATGATTGGGGTTATTCAGGTCGGCGAAGCTTTAAACCTGGATGAAATTAAAGAAGCATCAACTAAGCTTAAACCAAGTTTTGTAATGAATCCTGAAAGAATCGATACTTACTTAAGCCAACTTTAGTTCTTTTCTAGTTCAGAAATTCTATTCTCAAGCTCATTAATAATTTTCTCAAGGTTTTTATATTTTGATTTCTTTATATACCCACTTTGATCAATTATTTTTTCAACTTGCGGTGATATTTTACTTTCTATATTAGATATAGCTTCTTTAGGTAACAATTTACTAATTGCTTTAAGCTCTTTTTCAATAATATTTTTGATTGCTTCCGAAAGATTTTTATCGTTCATATTTATTTCTTATAATCTGTTCCAAATCATGCCAAGAAGAAAATTCATCAGGTTTCTTAAAATCTTGAGCCCAACTAACATTATTATTATTAAACCATAGTGTATCTATGCCAAGATTATATGCACAAAAAATATCATTAATTTGATGGTCGCCAATATGAAGAATATTACCAAATGAAATATTATTGACTTGCGAAATTGCCATATCAAAGTGAGCACGATTTGGCTTACTATCTTTTGCCTCAAGAGAACTTATAGAAAACTTAAAATACTTACCTATATCAAACTTATACACATCTGCATTGCCATTAGTTAGAACTCCTAAAATATATTTTTCTGACAAGTTCTTTATAGACTCTTTAACTCCATCAAACAATTTGATTTCATGTCTTTTCTCAATGAAGATGTCGAAAGCTTTATCTACAATTTCGTCTCTAAGATTTTCTGGAGTGACATGACTAAGTTTTTTTCTAAAAATCTCTTTTCTAAGTTTACTTATATCCCATTCTATAGTCTTATCTTCTCTAATTAGATCAGCACGAAGATTTATGAAGTCATTAAAATCTCCCCATTCAACTTCTCCAACTTTATTCTCAATCCATTCTCTGGTATCAACTTCAGCTTTCATGATGGTTGGATGGTTGTCCCAAAGGGTATCATCAAGATCAAAAGTTATCATTTTGATTTGCTTAATCATTTTTTAGCCCTAGGGTGAGATTGATCATAAATCTTTGCCAGATGTTGATAATCTAATTTAGTATAAATTTGTGTTGTGGATAAAGAGCTGTGACCTAATAGTTCTTGGATTGTTCTGAGGTCGCCACTTGATTCAAGCATGTGAGTTGCAAAACTATGTCTTAGCATATGAGGATGAATCGGAGGAAGTCCTTGTTTAACAGCCATCTTTTTAAGCCTTAATTGAATACTCCTTACAGTTAATCTTGTTCCTTTAACATTTAAAAAAAGAGCATCCGTATCGCTTTGGAGTTTATCCCTTTCTTTTAACCAATCATTAATTGCATTTATTGCAAATCTACCCATTGGAACCAATCTTGTTTTTGAACCTTTCCCGAGTACGCGTAAGAAAGATTTATTCTCTTCAAAATCATTTATATTTATATTTACAGTTTCTGAAACTCTTAATCCTGATGAATACATAAGTTCCACAATTGCCATGTCCCTAATCTCTATCATATTTGTTGGCTTAAAATTTAACAGTTGCTCAACATCCTCAGGTGACAAAACCTCAGGTAGATTGGTAGAAGATTTAGGAGATGTAACTAAATCAAAAGGTGAGGAATCTATTAGATTATTTTTTTTTAAAAATCTGAAAAATCCTTTTGCTGATGATAAGTGTCTTTGAATGCTCCTAGGATTATTATTCTGAGAATAAAGACTTCCTATCCACGCAGAACAGGTTTCAGAATTAATTTGTGAATAATTTGATATATTTAAATCTTTTAGAAATGAATTAAGTTTTTTTAAGTCCCTTTCATAAGACCTAGAAGTATTATCAGAAAGATTTTTAACCTGTGATACAAATACCAAGTATTCTTTTATATCGTTAAGAATAAATGAATTATTGTTCATAAATTATCTTGCTAATTTTTTCTCCAAAACATCTCTAATATATTCAATAAAAGTAGTGTCTTCATCTCCAAGATATTTTGATCTATTAAAGCTACCAAGCATTAGCAGGCCTATTTCGTCACCCATGACTATAACAGCAACGACCATTGATCCAATTTTTTTGTCATTAAAAAGAAGATTCATCTTTTCAGATGATAAAGAACCACAATGAATAGCTCCTTTATGAAAAGAGAGCCCTGTTGATTTTTCAAGCTCATCAATTTTTTTATTTTTGTGAAATTTAAGTAAAGGCTTATCTACTTTAAAGTCTTTACTAAAGCTTTTTTCTACCTCATCAATAATTTGTTTTTTTGTTCTTGATTCAAGTATTTGAAGGGTTAAATTTTTTGATTTATTAAAAAGATCTTCATTAATAGATGCTCTTTCCATAAAGGAAGTAAGCATATTTATAAGACTCTTATGATCTTCTCTCAATTTATTAACCTGTCTTTCAAGAATAGATGAAGCGGAGCTTGATGAGTGTTTGAAACTCATTTCACTTACTAGAGACTCTCTAGTCTCAAAAAAATCTAAATTGTCTAATAAGAATAGCTCTACCTCTTTAGAATCTAACTTTTTACTCATTGATATTACCCTTGTATATAAAACTTGCTGGACCTGACATTAATATAACATTTTCAACTTTTTTAAAGATTAACTCTCCACCCATTGACTTAGTCTTCATGGATAATCCATCTTTAGACAAGAAATTTGAAGCTATACATAATGAGGCTGAGCCACATGACAAAGTTTCTCCAACACCATTTTCATATGTTCTTATATTAATCAGATCACCTTTCTTTTTATAAATTGATAAATTTATATCTAATTTTTTAATGGTTGCTTCTAGATTTTTATATATTTTATTTAAATTAACTTTTTCTATAGATTCTTTTTTTATACAAAGATGGTTATTTCCTATGTTCAACATAAAAAAATCATCATTTATTTTATTTTTAACTTTAGTAGCAAGATTATTTCCTTCAAAAGTTTCTGGAAAATCTATTGTAACTGTGACCATATTATTTTTTTCAGGAGTACAAATAATATTTTTAGATTTTGTTTGTATATTAATTGCTTTCTTTGGAGCAAATTCATTATTCCATATATAACTTGATGCGCATCTAATACCATTAAGACACATCCCGGCTTCGGAACCATCAGCATTAAAGAATTTAATAAAAAAATCTTTATCATCTTTTGTTGGAAGACAAATATTTATAAGTTGGTCAAAGCCTATTCCTTTATTTCGATCAGATATTCTTGTTATTAAGTTTTTGTTAATCTTTGTTTTGACTTCAATAGAATTAATAATTACAAAATCATTTCCATTGCCATGCCATTTTTCAAAATCAATCATTTAGATCTATCTCATTTTTAATTAGATCTTCAAACGTTTCTCTTGTTCGTACTATATTAAATTCTTTTCCATCTACGAGTACCTCAGCTGAACGCATTCTTGAGTTATAGTTTGAAGACATTACAAACCCATAAGCACCAGCTGTTTTAATTGCAAGAGTATCTCCCTCACCAGCATTAGTATGTATGTCTTTTGCAATAATATCTGACGATTCACATACTGGGCCAGCTATTATCCAGGCTTTAGAGTTACTATCATCTTCTTTTAAGCTCCATACGTCATGTTTAGCTTTATATAGTGCAGGTCTTAAAAGATCATTCATAGCAGCATCCACTATAAGGAAGTTATCTTTTATGTATTCAACTTTTGTTAGCAATATTCCAGCATTTCCAGAAATACTTCTACCTGGTTCAAGGATAATTCTTTCTTCCATGTCTTTTAATTCTTCTTCAATTATTGAAATTAAGTCTTGAGGTGATGGAGTATCATCTTGTTCATATGGAATTCCAAGTCCTCCACCTAGATCTAGAAAATCTAACTCGTTACCTAAATCTTTAATTTTAAATGAGAGATCTTTAATATTTTTTGCTGTTAGTTTGTAACTCTGAAGATCTAATATTTGAGATCCAATATGACATGCTAAACCAACAAGCTTTAGATGATTTGATTTATAAATATATTTAGCTATTTTTAAGACAGACTCCTCTGAGGATATCCCAAATTTATCTCCTTTTCTCCCAGTTTTTATATATTCATGCCCACCAGAATCAACTTCTGGATTAAACCTTATGGCAACATTTGCAACTTTATTTTCAGAAGACGCTATTTCTTCAATTCTTTTTATCTCAGATTCAGATTCAATGTTAAATGATAGAATTTCATATTTAATGCCCATAAGAATTTCATCATGAGATTTACCAACCCCACTAAAAATTATTTTTTTAGGATCGGCTCCAGCATGCAATGCTCTTTTCAGCTCCCCTCCTGAAACAACATCAAAACCACAACCTTTTTTATTAATTAGTTCAAGTATTGAAATATTGCTTAGAGATTTAACAGAAAAACAAATAAGATTTTTATGTGATTTAAAAGCATTTTTATATACATCCACATGCCTCTCTAGAGTTTTTTTTGAATAGACATAAGTTGGAGTTCCGCATTCTTCAACTATTTCTTGAAGATTAACGTCTTCACAATAAAGCTTCTTATTTTTATATGCAAAATAGTCCATTTTTATCTCAGACTAGTAAAAGATTATAGGTCCCTTAACCCCACAACCATATAGAATAATCAAAATAGAAAAGGCTAAGATTTTTTTATAGATATTCACAGCCCATATTATGAGCATAAATGCTCATAATTTGAACTTTATATTTTAATATTTATAACTTTCTTCTTTGAAGGGCCCATCTTGAGGGACATTAATATAGTCTGCTTGATCCTGAGTAAGCTTTGTTACAGTCCCACCAAAGCCTTCAACCATTAAACTTGCAACCTCTTCATCTAATTTTTTTGGAAGCACTTCAACAGTTATCATTTCGGCTCTTTTATCTGCATCATTTACATTAGCAAAGCCTTGTTTGTATAAATGTATTTGTGCCAGGACCTGATTAGCAAAAGAGCCATCCATAATTCTGCTAGGATGCCCTGTTGCATTTCCTAAATTAACTAACCTTCCTTCAGCAAGTAAGATTATGTAGTTTTTGCTCGAAAGATCAGGAGTTCCATCTGGAGCAGTATCTCTAAATACTCTATGAACTTGTGGCTTAATTTCGTCCCAATAGTAATTCTCTCTCATGAAGGCTGTATCTATTTCATTATCAAAATGGCCAATATTACATACTACGGCAGTATTTTTAAGAGTACTAATCATTGCAGAATCGCAAACATTCACATTACCAGTTGTTGTTACTACTAAATCAGTATCACCCATAACAGCCATATTGATGTCATTAGGGTCTCTTGTAACGACCCCATCTTTATAGCAAGAAACAACTGAAAAACCATCCATACAAGCTTGCATCGCGCAGATAGGATCCGATTCAACAACACTCACGATCATCCCTTCTTGAGCTAAACTCGCAGCAGAACCTTTACCAACATCACCGTAACCGATTACAAGCCCTTTCTTTCCAGAAAGAAGCATGTCAGTTCCTCTTTTAAGCGCATCATTAAGACTATGCCTACAACCATACTTATTATCATTTTTTGCTTTAGTAACTGAATCATTTACATTAATTGCAGGAACCTTTAGCTCACCTTTCTCAAGCATCTCTTTTAATCTATGAACCCCTGTAGTAGTTTCTTCAGATACACCATGAATAGTTTCTAACATATCTGGAAACTTTGCATGAACCATGGATGTAAGATCACTACCATCATCAAGAATCATATTTGCATCCCATGGATTTCCATCTTTGCATATTGTTTGTTCAATACACCATTCATATTCTTCATCAGTTTCACCTTTCCAGGCAAAAACAGGAATACCTTTCGCAGCCATAGCTGCAGCAGCATGATCTTGAGTTGAAAAAATATTACAAGAAGACCATCTTAATTCCGCTCCTAGATCTATTAATGTTTCCATTAAAACAGCAGTTTGGATAGTCATGTGAATGCAGCCCATGATTTTAGCTCCTGCAAGAGGTTGTTCTGCTCTGTATTTATCTCTTAAAGCCATTAACGCTGGCATTTCATTCTCAGCAAGAGAGATTTCTCTTCTTCCAAATTCAGCAAGATTTATATCAGCTACTTTATAATCATTTTCCATTATATTTCCTTATTTTAATTAATATTTATTGTGAAATTTCTGAAGCCTTATCAGTCTTCTCCCATGATAGGTCAATATCTGTTCTTCCAAAGTGTCCATATGCAGCAGTCGGAAGATAAATAGGTCTTTTTAGATCAAGCATGTTGATAAGACTCTTTGGCCTTAAATCGAACTTCTCTTCGACAATTTTTTCAATTGCTTCTTTAGAAATCTTTTCGCTATTAAACGTATTAACATTTATTGATGTTGGCTTTGCTACACCAATAGCATAAGAAACTTGTATTTCACAGTAATCGGCTAAGCCAGCAGCAACAATATTTTTTGCAACATATCTTGCAGCATAAGCAGCAGAACGATCAACCTTAGATGGATCTTTCCCAGAAAAGGCTCCACCACCATGTCTAGCCATTCCTCCATATGTATCTACAATGATTTTTCTGCCAGTAAGTCCACAATCTCCAACAGGACCTCCAATCACAAACTTACCAGTTGGGTTAATATAGATATTTGTAGAATCTAAGATCCACTCTTCAGGAACTATAGGCTTGATAATTTTTTCCATAACCCCTTCTTTAATTTCTTCTTGAGTTACATCTTCATCATGTTGTGTTGAAAGTACTATTGCAGATAAACCTTCAATAGTTTTTCCGTCATCTGAATAAATTGCACTAACTTGGCTTTTTGCATCTGGCCTTAACCAAGATAACTCATTACTTTTCATTATGTCAGCTTGTTTTTTCACTAGTCTATGAGAAAGATCAATTGGAAGAGGCATTAATGATTCAGTTTCAGTACAAGCATAGCCGAACATCAATCCCTGATCTCCAGCTCCTTGTTCCAGATTTTCTCCTTCACCTTCAGTAACACCTTGAGATATATCAGGTGATTGCTCAAAAACAAGATTAGTAAATTCACAAGTATCGCCATTAAAACCATATTCGTCAGTGTCATAACCGATATCATTGATAGTTTTTCTAACAACAGGCTCTAAATCTGGGCTGCCTAATGATGTTATTTCACCAGCGATATAAACCATATTATTTTTAATCATTGTTTCACATGCAACCCTGCTATTTGGATCTTCTGCTAAGTATGCATCTAAAACTGCATCTGAAATTTGATCACAGACCTTGTCTGGGTGACCTGCGGAAACAGATTCCGACGTAAAAATATAACTCATATTTGCTCTCCCTGAAACTTTTGAATATGACGACACTCTTTAAAAAAGAATTCGAGATACAATTTAACTACTTTATGTGAAAAAATTCAATTTTATCTATGCATTTCATCTCAAAAACATTATTATCCTGTTAAGCAAAAGGGGAAAATAATTTGCAAAAATCAGAACCAATAAATGCTCTAAGATTTTTATCTGCTGATGCTGTTCAAAAAGCAAATTCTGGTCACCCTGGAATGCCAATGGGGATGGCAGAAATCGCTACCGCTTTATGGAGCAAACATTTAAAACATAACCCTTCAAACCCAACTTGGTTTGATAGAGATAGATTTGTGCTTTCAAATGGTCACGGCTCTATGCTTTTGTATAGCTTGTTACATTTGACTGGTTATGATCTCTCAATTGAAGATATTAAAGATTTTAGACAGCTTAAATCAAAAACACCAGGACACCCTGAATACGATATAGATATTGGTGTTGAAACAACTACAGGTCCATTAGGCCAAGGGATTGCAAATGCTGTTGGCATGGCAATCTCAGAAAAGATTTTGGCAGCAGAGTTTAATAAAGATGACATAAGACCCATTGATCATTACACATATGTTTTTTTGGGAGATGGTTGTCTAATGGAGGGTGTTTCTCATGAAGCATGCTCTTTTGCAGCAACTCACAATCTTGGGAAATTGATTTGTTTTTATGATCAAAATGGAATTTCAATTGATGGAGAAATAGATAATTGGTTCACAGATGATTCTGTTAAAAGGTTTGACGGTTATGGTTGGCAAACAATTTGCGTAGACGGTCATAGCGTTGAAGAGGTCAGTGAGGCTATTTCTATAGCAAAAGAAGAACCTAATAAGCCAACAATGATTTTTTGCAAGACGACAATTGGTTTTGGTTCACCAAATAAATCAGGAACAGCTGATGTTCATGGAGCGCCTCTAGGAGATGAAGAAATTGAAAAAACAAGGGAGGCTCTAGGTTGGAATTATTCACCTTTTGAAGTTCCAAAAGAGGTATATGATTTTTGGGACTCTAAAAAGTCAGGAGCTGGTATAAATTCTATTTGGGATGATTTAATAAAAAATTATAAAGAAAAATATCCTAATGAGTCATTGGAATTAGAAAGAAGAATAAAAGGTGATTTACCAGAAAACTTTCAACAAAGCTTCCTTAATTTTCTTAATGATTGCAACTCAAATAATTCACCAATGGCAACAAGAAAAGCTTCTAAAGCTTGTTTAGATTTTTTTGTAAAAGAGATGCCTGAGCTTGTTGGTGGCTCAGCTGATCTAACTCCTTCTAACAATACCTTTTCAGCTTCAAGTTCTACATTTTCTAATGAGAATCCATCAGGAAATCATATTAATTATGGTGTTAGAGAATTTGGAATGTCAGCAATTATGAATGGCATGGTTCTTCATGGAGGCATTAAGCCTTATGGGGCAACTTTCTTAGTTTTTACTGACTATGCAAGGAATGCAGTCAGATTATCAGCGCTAATGGGTTTGCCAAATATATTTGTTTACACACATGACTCAGTAGCTTTGGGCGAAGATGGACCAACTCATCAACCTATTGAACATTTAGTTACTTTAAGATCAACTCCTAACTTGAATAGTTGGAGACCTGCTGATCTCGTTGAGACAGCTGTTGCTTGGAATAATGCTGTGAGTTCAGCAACAACCCCTACGTGTCTTATTTTTAGCAGACAGGGAACCTCAGCAATAGAGCGAACGCCTGAACAACTTTCTTCTATTAATATAGGCGGATATCTTCTTGAAGAACATGAAGACGCAAATATAACTATAGTTGCTTCTGGAAGTGAGGTTCAGCTAGCTATAGAGGCTTCGAAAGAGTTAAAGAGTGAATCAATTAATGCCAATGTTGTTTCAATGCCATGTTTGGATGTCTTTTTAAAACAAAGCAATGAATTACAAGATAAAGTTATTAACCCTAACAAACCAGTCCTTGTTATAGAATGTGCGCACCCTAACTCTTGGTATAAGATTTTAAATAGAAGCGATAAAGTAATCGGTATGGAAACATTTGGAGAATCTGCGCCAGGAAGTGAATTGCTTGAACACTTTGGATTTAATAAAGACAATGTAATTCAGGCAGCAAAATCACTAATCAATGATTAATCTATCTTCAATAGATATAACAAATAAAAATCTTGTAATACGAGTTGATATGAATGTGCCAATAAAAGACGGCAATATTTTAGATGCTACAAGAATAGAATCTTGTATACCTACAATTAATTATGTTTTGGAAAACAATGCAAAAGTTTTATTGGTAAGTCATCTCGGTAGACCAATTGAAGGAAATTTTGATGAAAAATTTTCATTAAAGCCAGTTGCAGAATATTTAGGAACAATTATTAATAGGCCTTGTGAGTTAATTGCTAGCTTGGAATCTGATGAAATTTTTAATGGTGAAACAGATATTCAATTTTTAGAAAATATAAGATTTTTTAAAGGAGAAAAAGAAAATTGCCAAGAACTAGGAAATAAACTGGCTAGTCTAGGAGATGTATATGTTTTTGATGCTTTTGGGGCGGCTCACAGAGAGCAAGCTTCAACCCACTCAGCAATTAAAAGTGCGCCTATAGCATGTGCAGGCCTTCTTTTAGAAAGAGAAAATGAATTTTTATCTCAAACGTTAAATAAATATGAAAGTCCATATGTAGCAATAATTGGAGGAGCAAAAGTTTCCACCAAACTTGAATTAATAAAACACATTAGTTCAGTCGCTGATTACATAATTGTTGGAGGCGGCATTGCAAATACTTTCTTGAAGGCTTCTGGTTTAAATATTGGGAAATCTCTTGCTGAAGATTCAATGATAGATATTGCAAAAGAACTACTTGGTAAAGGAAAAATAGTTTTACCAAATACAGTAATAACATCTAAAACATTTGAGGGCGAGGATATAAAAGAAATTCCTATTAATAAAGTTTTAGACGAAGAAATGATTTTAGATGTTTATTTAAGTGATGAAACAGTTGCTTTAATAGAGCAAGCTAAAACCATTTTATGGAATGGTCCAATGGGCGTGTTTGAAAATGAAGCTTTTTCAAAAGGTACTAAGAATCTTTCAGAAGCAATAGCAAAATCCAAAGCATTTTCTTTAGCAGGCGGTGGTGAAACGTTGTCGGCAATTAATAAATATATTAAATCAGATGATGTATCATATTGTTCAACAGGTGGAGGAGCCTTTTTAGAATTTATGGAAGGCAAGATATTACCATCAATAGATGTTTTAAATTCAAAGGTTACAGGGAGCTAAATAAAAATGACACTTAATAATATTGAAGAAATAGCTAGCTTTATAGTTGAAGATGGAAAAGGTATTCTTGCAGCGGATGAGAGCAATCCAACCTGTGGGAAAAGATTTGATTCTATAGGCGTTGAATCAACAGAAGAAAATAGAAGAGACTATAGAGAAATGCTTTTTAGATCAAAAGGCATGAATGGCAATATTGGCGGCGTAATACTTTTCGATGAAACCATAAGACAGACATCAGAAGACGGAACGCTGCTTAGAGATTTAATTTTGAATCAAGGCGCCCTTCCTGGAATTAAAGTCGATAAGGGATTGCAACCAATTGAAGATTGCCCAGGCGAGACGGTAACTATCGGACTAGATGGCTTGGACGAAAGACTAAAAGAGTATGCATCAATGGAAGCAAAATTCACAAAATGGAGAGCTGTTATCAATATTGGTGATGGAATCCCAACAGATAAATGTATTGATGCAAATATGCAGGCCTTAGCTGATTATGCAAAATGTGCCCAAGATAACGGAATGGTTCCAATAGTTGAGCCTGAAGTGTTAATGGATGGAGAACATTCTATCGACGATTGTTTTGCAGCAACTGATCGGTCATTAAAATCTCTATTTGCTCATTTAGAAAAGAATGACGTTAATATCAAAGGAACACTTTTAAAGCCTAACATGGTTACTTCTGGAAAAGATTCTAATGATCAAGCAGGGATTGATGAAGTGGCAACAAAAACCTTGGAATGCCTAATTAAAAATGTTCCTGCAGAACTTCCAGGGATAACTTTTCTTTCTGGAGGTCAGTCAGATATTCTTGCAACAGCCCATCTAGATGCTATGAATAAAATTGGAGGTTTTTCATGGAAGTTAAGTTTTTCTTATGGAAGAGCTCTTCAAGCGGCAGCCTTAAAAGCTTGGAGTGGAAAACCAGAAAATGTATTCATTTCTCAAGATGAATTATCTCATAGGGCAGAGATGAACAAACTTGCTTCTCTTGGCCAATGGGAAGAAGAACTTGAAGACAGATAAAATTTGTTAGCCACCGCTCAAATAGTTTCAAGTGCTGAAATTATCATTGATGATAAAACTTTTTCTTCTATCGGAAGTGGCTGCTTGCTCTTTGTATGTATTGAAGAAAGCGATTCTTTTGAGAAAGTTAAAGAAATGACTAACAAGATAATAAATTTCAGAATGCTTGATGGTCCAAAAGGCATATCATCAAAATCTTTAAAAGATTCTAATGAAGAGGTTTTGATTGTTAGCCAATTTACTTTAGCTGCAATCACTAACAAAGGCACCAAGCCAAGTTTTCACAAAGCCGCTAAACCTGATGAGGCAAAATTATTGTATGATAAATTTTTAACAGAGTTTAGAAACTCATTTCCTAAAGTTAAAGAAGGAAAGTTTGGGGCATTTATGGAAATTAATTTGGTCAACAAAGGACCAGTAACTTTTAACTTTAAAACTTAAATAATTTATGAAGAATATTTCAATTTTTTGTGGAGCGCATGAGGGCAAAAATCCAGAATATGCTAAAGCAGCTAAGTCTATTGCAGAATTAATTGCTAAAAAAGGAATCAACGTAGTTTTTGGAGGAGGTAATGTTGGCCTTATGAAAATTATTTCTGATACTGCTTTGGATAATGGAGTTGAAGTTTTAGGAATATCTCTTGAATCACTGCATGCGTTAGAGCTTGCTAATCCGAGATTAAACGAGATAGTTGTATCAAAGACTCTACTTGATAGAAAAGATGAGTTTATGTCTAGATCAGACGCATTTATTGTTTTACCTGGCGGTGTGGGATCATTGGATGAGCTTGCAGAGATTATGGCAAGCAACCAATTAGGAATCATAAATAAACCTGTTGGTATTCTTAATACTGATGGATATTATGATTATCTAATTAAATGGTTTAATAAAGCAGTTGATGAGGGATTTATTTCATCTGAAAATTTAAAAGAATTATTAATTTCTGACTACCCAGATGAGCTAGTAGAGATGGTTGTAAATCATCAGAAACCCTCAGATGACAACTGGACAAAAAGGCTTGGCTTATAATTAATGTCTCATGAAGAGATCAGGGTAATAATTGTTGTTTACTTAGCAGTTTTTTTACCACTTATAATTTATTTTAAAAATAAAACTAAATCACCTAATTGGATTCCAACTTTTTATATTATTGGCGTAGCAGTTTGTGCACTAGGTTGGGAACTTTGGTTTACCTATGGTTGGATAGACGGAGATTCAGTAGATATAAGAAGATCTGAAGCTTTAAATAAGTGGTTACCAAAGAATGCGAATTGGTTAATGAACTCTATGGGAGATGCTGGAACTGTTTTATTAGGCGGTACATGGCTTATGTGGATATCTCATAGAAAAGATTCAATAGTTTTTAAGAAATGGAAATGGAGTGCCTTCAGCGTTTTAATGTTCTGGTGCGTTGGTCAAAATATTCTAGTTGAGATGTTTTTGTATCATGATCAATTAGCAGATGGTAAGCCTTTATCATGGGCTCCCCTATCGCCACTTGGACCATACTTTAATCCCATACTTTTTGAATTTAACGACCGAACAATCATGCTCCAATCTCAAATGCCTTGGTTAATATTGCCATGGTTTTTTTACCGAACTTTAATAAATCTTAATAAATAATTATTTCTCTTTAGAGAAAAGAATTCCAATTTCAAATAAAGCCCACATAGGAATTGCAAGAAATAATTGTGAGAATACATCAGGTGGAGTTAATAGCATTCCAATAACCAAGAAAAGTACAATCAAATATGGCCTTGCTTTAACTAAAGATGCTTTTGAAGTTATACCACTATTTACTAGAAGGATAGTTGCTATTGGAATTTCAAAAGCTATGCCAAAAGCAAAAACAAGTTTAAAAATAAAGGTTAAATATTGACTTATGTCTGTCATCACTTGAATGGAATCTGGCGCCATCCCAATAAAGAATTTAAAGATAATTGGACAAACTATAAAAAAAGCAAAGCTAACACCACTAAAAAATAAAATTACAGTTGAAAGCATTAATGGCGCAGTAAATTTTTTTTCGTTTTTATACAACCCAGGAGATATAAACATCCACGTTTGGTAAAACAGCCATGGCATTGAAAACAAAAGAGCCACATATATGACCAACTTAATTGGTGCCATGAATGGTGAAGCAACTTCAGTTGCAATCATAGAGCTTCCATCAGGGAGCAAGCTTATTAAAGGAGCTGCAACAAATGAATATATTTCAGCTGCAAATGGAATACCTATGATTACAAAAACACCAAATAGGATTATAAATTTTAGCAATCGAGCTCTGAGTTCAAGCAAGTGATTTGAGACAGACTCTTTAGTCATTTTTTGAATCTTTATTGTTTTCAAGCTCTTCCATTCTTAATTCATTAAAAACATCTTTTTTGAGTTCATCAGTTCCAATATCTTTTTCAATGTCTTTTTTGAAGGCGCCTAGCTTGCTTTCAATTCTTTTATAAAACTTAATTAGTGTTTTGATAACCTCAGGCAATCTTTTAGGACCAATAATTATGAGCCCTAATATAAAAATAATTAGAATTTCAAGAAAGCCAATTTGAAACAATTTTAGTCTTCTTCTTTTTTAGAATCTTCTTTTACTGCTTTTTTAAAGCCTTTTATGCTAGAACCCAAGTCTGATCCAAGAGACTTAAGTTTTCCACTACCAAATATAAGAAGCACGACAACTAAGATAATTAATAATTGCCATATACTTATTCCGCCAAAACCCATAAAAACTCCTAAGTAACTATTAGTATAATAGCTATAACTACAATTATACCTAAACCAAATACTCTATTAAGATATTTTTGTTTAGATAATTGCTTTTCCAAATCTTTAACTTTGTCATTATTTACATGCTTGTTATTAGAATAGCTTCTTATTTCATCAAGAGTTTCAAAAATAATAGTTGGAATTTCTGATGCCTTGAGCAAAATATCTTCTTTGTTTTCAATAATATAATCCTTCAATTTTAATGGACTAAATTGTTCATTTAACCAATTATCAAGATAAGGCTCTGCAATACCCCAAAAATCAAGATCAGGATATATTTGCCTTCCCATGCCCTCGATATGAATCAGTGTTTTTTGCAATAACACAAGAGAAGTCTGTAGCGATAATCCATATTGCCTTGTGCTTTGAAAGAGATATAAAAGCAATTTACCAAACTCAATTTCTGATAAGGGTTTTTCAAATATAGGTTCACAACAAGCTCTTAAAGTATTTTCAAGTTCAATATTATTAGTATTTACATCAACCCATCCTGAAGTTATAAATAAATTAGCTAGAGTTTTATAGTTCTGTTTCAGGACAGACTGCAACATCCTTGCCAGAATATATCTTTCCTCATTTGATAAGGATCCTGTTATTGCGCAATCGACCGCAATATATCCTGGATTTTCAACATTTGTCTTTGAAACAAAAATATTTCCAGGATGCATATCCGCATGAAAGAAGTTATCTCTAAATACTTGATTAAGAAATATCATTACCCCATTTTCAGCGAGCAATTTTTTATTTATGCCATATTTTTCTATTTGCTGAATATCCGTACATGGAATGCCATCTATTTTTTCAAGAACCATAACTTTAGAAGTTGTTAAATCCCAATATACTTCTGGTATATATAATTCACTCGAATTTAAAAAATTTTTTCTAGTGAGATTTGTATTAGAAGCTTCTAGCTTTAAATCTAATTCTTTTCTTATCGTAGATTCATAATCTAGAACAACCTCATTTGGTTTTAACCGATAACTGTCTTTATAAACATAAGAAAATATTTTTGCAGATGCTTTAAGTAATCTGAGATTATTTTTAACCTTTTTTTCTATGTTTGGTCTAAGAACTTTGATGACAACTTGGTCACCATTTTTAAGTTTTGCAGTATGAACTTGTGCTAATGACGCCGCCGCTAAAGGCTCTTTGTCGAACGATTCAAAGATATTTTCAATTGAATCGCCAAGTTCTGACTCGACTATATTGATAAGTTTATCAACATTAAATGGCTTGCAGCTATCTGTTAAGCTTTCTAATTCTTTTGCCGTTTCTGCGTCAAGTATATCTGTTCTGGTAGAAAGCAGCTGTCCAAATTTTGTAAATATTGGACCTAAAGACTCTAAATATGAGGCAAGCTTATTTCCATTAGGGTTATAAAATATTCCTTTTTGAACGCCAATGATAGACATTCTCAATAATTCATAAATGACAACTATAAAATTCATATCACCTTTAGCGCTTCGAGCCTATCTAGTCTAATTGAAATATCTCTAAGTCGCTTTCTAATATTTTTATATTCGATATCTGAATTATCATCAGACGAATTAAATATCTTTAAAACACTATATGCAAGAATAGCTGGCACGTCTCCAAAATATTTATCAATTAAGTAAACAACATCAACATTTGACTTAAGAATAATATTAACAAAAATGACAGCCAGTTCTGAATCCCCATAAATTAAATTTTTATTTAATTTTTTTGTCGCTAATAGGCTCAATAACTCAATAAGAGATCCTTTTATCTCAAATTGATAATTATTTTTTGAAAAAGAAATATTAGAACCCTCATCATCAATCTTGATGAAGATGTTTTTATGCTCTTTGATATTTAAGCAGAACTCTATTGGTGAAATTTCTTCTAAAGATTTTTTAAGATTTGGAGATGATTCTTTAAGGTCTTTAAGAAATCTTACAAATAATTTATTTAAATCAATCATTATAAGCAATATGTATAGCCACTATCCCATTTAAAAGATTATAGAATTTGCATTCATTAAATCCGGACTCAATAATTATTTTTTTTAGCGATTCTTGGTCGGGATGCATTCTTATTGATTCAGCAAGGTATTGATAGCTTTCTGAGTCATTTGCAAGTATTGATCCAAGTTTTGGAAGTATATTAAAAGAATACCAATCATATATTTTTGAGAATACAGGATTGATTGGCTTAGAAAATTCTAATACCATCAGCTTTCCCTTTTTAGAAAGGCATCTTCTCATTTCTGAAAGTCCCTTTTCTTTATCTGTAAAATTTCTTAGTCCAAATCCAACTGTAATTAAATCAAAAGATCGGTCTTTAAAAGGCAAATTTTCACCGCTTAGTTGGCAGAAAGAACAATTGGAATCAAAGGCCTCGTCAATTGCCCTATTTCTACCCTCATTAAGCATGTCATAGTTGATATCACTCATATAAATGTTTGTACTAGGGTATTCTTGTGATATCAATTTTGAAATATCTCCTGTACCACTTGCGATATCTAAAATAATGTCCTTTTCTCCAATTGCAGCAAGCTCAACTAAAATTTTCTTCCATAGCCTATGCATTCCAAAAGACATCGCATCATTCATAATGTCATAATTCTTTGCTACAGAAGTAAACACATCTCCAACATATTTACTTTTTTTAGCCTCATCAACTTCGCGGTATCCAAAATGAGTCTTTTTATTCATATTACCCATGATCTCTAAATTTAATAAAGTTATTGTATCTGCTTTGATTAATTTGACCATTAGCCAAACTTTCAAGGACAAAACATCCTTCATTATTAATGTGGTTACAATCTGAAAATTTACAATATTTTGCAGCAACTAGAATTTCTTCGAATCCATTAATAATTTGTTCTTTTGGATAATCAGTTATTTCAATGTCTCGCATTCCAGGCGAATCAATAATTTTTATATTATCCTCAATTTCATAAAGAGAAGATATGGAAGTTGTATGGACTCCTTGATCATTAGATAGGGCATTTGTTTTTAGATTTTTTCCAATAAGCCTAGATGAGAGAGTCGATTTACCAGCACCTGAATTACCTACAAAAAGAGAACATTTATCTTTTAAAAAATTTATAAGCTCTCCAATATTATCACCATGCTTCGCAGAACAATTAATGACTTTGATATTAATTTTTTTATAAATATCCAGTTTATCCTTATATTCCCTATCAGAATCGGCATCAATTTTGTTATTTATAATGAAAGGTTCGATATTTGATAATTTTGATTTTAATATCCATTTATCAATAAATTCTGTAGAGGTTTTTGGTTTAGGTGTAACAATAATACCAACATGACTTATGTTAGCTGCAAATAATTTTCTTTTACTACCCAGCGTTTTAGAAAGCTTTGTTTCTCTATTTAGGACACTTTGAATTCTACAAGTAATTTTTTTGCTATCTTGGATAATTTCTAATTCGACATAGTCACCAACGACGACATTTTTTATTGCCAAAGAGGAGAATTTTCCAAATTCTGTCTTTACCAAACAGCTATTTGAATAAAACTCTATAACTTGCCCAGTTTGAACTTTTTTCATAATAGGAACAAAATACACTAAAGAAGCAATTATAAAAAGATATGAAGACTTTAAAATCAAGAGATAACCTTGTCTGGATTGACTTAGAAATGACCGGTTTAGATCCGGAGACTGAGAAGATTATTGAAGTAGCAACATTGGTTACCGATGCAGACCTTAATCTTATTGCTGAAGGACCTAATTTAATTATTTCTCAATCTAAAGAACTTCTAGATTCAATGGATGAATGGAACCAAAATCAACATGGCTCATCTGGTTTAATTCAGGAAGTAATCAAGAGTGATATAACTGAACAAATAGCAGAAATTGAAACCTTAGATTTTATTTCTAAGTATGTTGGAGAAAAAGTCTCTCCAATGTGTGGGAATACGGTTTCTCACGATAGAAGGTTTTTATCAAAATATATGCCGAGACTAGAAGCTTATTTTAATTATAGACATATAGATGTTTCATCATTTAAGGAAGTAGCTGTTAGATGGATGAACGAAGCTCAGGTATATGAGAAAAAGGGCTCTCATAGGGCGCTTGGAGATATTAAAGAATCATTAGAGGAATTAAGATTCTATAAAAAACTATTTATGCCTGAATAGGCTAATCTTTTTTATTTGATGGTTGAATGTTTAAAGGAAATGGGCTTACTTGACCTTTATTTTCTTTTATTTTGGCTTCACCTGATTCATTAACCTCATCTATTCTGATTACTGAGTTAATAGGTATATAGCTTCTTTCAACCTTAGAAAACTCATTTTTTAATTTTTCAGAACTTGGATCAACCACTAGCTGTTTATCTTTATTGAAGATATACTCTTCCACCTCGATAAAACCGTACATATCACTTTGGTATATTTGCTTTGCAAAAACTTCGTAAATTTCACCAAGTTGAATGAAAATTATCTTGTAAACACTTTTAGTTTTCATAATACTTAATTATATGGGAATAAAGTTTGAGAATTAAAGTTATCGATGAATAATTAAATATGACGAAAAAATTATTTATAAAAACGCATGGTTGTCAGATGAATGAATATGATTCTGCAAAAATGTTTGATTTGCTTGAAGAAAAAGAAAATTTCGAGCTAGCAGAAACGGAAGAGGATGCAGATTTGCTTGTATTGAATACTTGCTCGATAAGGGAAAAGGCCCAGGAAAAAGTCTTCCATCAAATAGGTAGATGGAGAAAGATAAAAGATAAAAAACCAGACCTAAAGATTGCAATTGGTGGCTGTGTTGCTTCACAGGAAGGTGAAAAGATTATCAAGAGAGCCCCTGCAGTTGATATTGTTTTTGGTCCACAAACGCTACATAAGCTTCCTGAATTATATAAAAAGAAAGATAAAACCAATATTAATCAAGTTGATATATCATTTCCAAAATTAGAAAAATTTAATCACTTGCCAGTCCATGGAACAGGAGAACCTTCAGCATTTGTATCAATAATTGAAGGCTGTAACAAATATTGTTCATTTTGTGTTGTCCCTAAGACTAGGGGTCATGAAGTATCGAGAACAATAGAAGATATATTAAATGAAATATCTGCACTCGCAGAAGAAGGCACAAGAGAAATACATTTATTGGGACAAAATGTTAACAACTTTAAAGGAACATATAAGGGGGAAAAGTCATCACTAGCTAAGCTAATTGAACTTACTGCAAAGATAGAGAATATTGAAAGAATTAGATATACGACTAGCCATCCTCATGAATTTAAAGATGACTTGGTTGAAGTTTATGACAAGGTTCCAGAACTAGTAAGCCATGTTCATTTGCCAATTCAAAGTGGCTCCGACAGAATTTTAAAACTAATGAGAAGAAGATATAACGTTGAAAAGTATTTGCTTCTCATAGAAAAAATTAAGCAAGTAAGGCCAGATATGAGTTTTTCTTCTGATTTTATTGTTGGTTTTCCTGGTGAAACAAAAGATGACTTTATGAAAACTATGGATGTAATCAATAAAGTAAGATTTGATGAATCATTTAGTTTCATTTATAGCTCTAGACCAAATACTACTGCATCAGATATGCCTGATGACGTGGAAGAAGAAGAAAAAAAAGAAAGATTAAATATTCTTCAAGATAGGCTCAATCAACTTTCATTTGGGTTTAGCAGGAAGAAAGTTGGAACTGTTCAAAATTGCCTTATTCATGGACAATCAAAAAGAGATCCAGGTCAGCTTCAAGGAAGAACAATATGTAATCGAATTGTTAATTTTTCTTCAAATGATATTGATTTAGTTGGACAATTAGTTAATATTCAAATAAATGAAGCACTCCCAAATTGTTTAAGAGGTAACTTGCAAAATTGATACCAAAAGATTCTGCTTTAACCAATCTTGAGCTCACACCGCCTGACGCAAATGTCATGGTTAGATTTGTTGGAGAACTCAATGAGAATCTCAAATTTGTTGAAAAAAATTTCAATGTAAAGATTTTTCAAAATGGAAATATTCTAAAAATTCAAGGAAGTAGTTTTGATGTTAGTTTATCTGTCGATGCTCTTAAAAGATTATATGAAGCTGCTGGAAAAGGCATAGAAATTACAAACGAAATATTACATTTATGCATTCAAGAACCAGACAAAAGTACCACTCAAAGAGAAATAAATATTAAAACTCCAAAAAAAAGCATTATTCCTAGAGGAAAAAATCAAAAAACATATATAAAGAACATTCAATCAAATGAAATAAACTTTGGTATTGGTCCTGCAGGAACTGGAAAAACTTACTTAGCAGTTGCAGCCTCTATTGACGCGCTTTTAAATGAAAAAGTAGATAGAATTATTCTTATCAGGCCTGCAGTTGAGGCAGGCGAAAAGCTTGGATTTCTTCCAGGAGATTTATCACAAAAAGTAGATCCATATTTGCGCCCTCTTTATGATGCTCTATACGAGATGCTAGGAACAGAAAAAACAGACAAGCTCATTACTAAAGGTATTGTTGAGATTGCTCCATTAGCATATATGCGAGGCAGAACCCTGAATAATTCATTTATTATTGTTGATGAAAGTCAAAATACTACAAAGGAGCAAATGAAGATGGTCTTAACAAGGATGGGTTTTGGATCATGTTTAGTCATTAATGGCGATCTAACCCAAATAGATCTTCCAAAAAACATTAAGTCAGGTCTGTCTCACGCGATAGAAGTAGTTGAAGGCACTGAAGGAATTGGTTTTACAAGATTCTCATCATCAGATGTTGTAAGGCATCCTCTTGTTAAAAAGATTATTGATGCCTATAAATTTTTTGAAGAAAAAATTGGTACTTAAGTGCGTCTATTTATTACATCTGATAAAGATTTTCCTGTTGATAAAGATTTAAAACTTAAAATGAATGATGCTTTCAAATTAATTTGCGATGAAGAAGAAATTAAAGAATGTTCAATAAACTTGAAAATAATGAGTGATAAATCCATGCAAAAGCTTAATAAAAATTACAGAAGTAAAAATACTTCAACCAATGTTTTGTCATTTACTAATGAAGATATCTCTAAAACAATAACAGGAAATTTAGGTGATATTGCAATAAGTTATGAATTTGTTAAGAGAGAATCAGTCGAACTTGATATAGAATTTGACGATCATATGATTCACATGTTAATTCATGGGGTATATCATATATTAGGGTTTGATCATAATAATAATAAAATGGCTGAAATAATGGAAAATAAAGAAATCAAGCTTTTAAAAAAACTTAATATCAGAAACCCTTATTAATATATGAACGAAAAAAACAATCAGGAAGAAAGCCAGCCTCCGTCGAGCGCTATTGAAAAATTAAAGAAATTTTTTAGAAACCCATTTTTTATAAAAACTCAAAGCGTCTCAGAAGTTACTGATTTCTTAAAAGATGCCGTTGATAGGAATGTTATAGATAAAGAAGCTGAGTCAATAGCAATTAAAGCAATTAGACTTGGTGATATTACTGTTAAAGAAATAATGATACCCAAGGTTGATATGGTGAATATCCAAATAGGAGAAAATACTAAAGATGTAATTAAAAAAATAATTGATTCTGGTCATTCAAGATACCCAGTTTTAGGAAATGAAAGAAATGAAGTAGCAGGCATACTTCTTGCAAAAGATATCCTGCCTAAATTATTTAAGGGAACGGCTGATTTTGATATAAATGAGATGTTAAGAGACCCTAATGTTGTACCAGAGACTAAAAAGGCTGATTCTTTACTTGAAGAGTTCAAACAAGACAGATCTCACCTAGCAGTTGTAATAGATGAATATGGAGAAATCTGCGGGTTAATTACTATTGAAGATATCTTAGAGGAGTTAGTTGGAGAAATCGAAGATGAGCATGATGTTGACGAAGAAGAGATAATTGAAATTGACTCAAATAAATATAGAGTAGATGCAAAGATTGAATTAGAAGAGTTTATTGGATTCTTTGGGCTGGATTTAGATCCTTTGTCGGTAGATGCTGAGACTCTTGGCGGCTTATTTATATCTGAATTTGGAGTCCTTCCAAATATTGGAGACAAGATCAAAATTGAAGACATCTATATTGAAGTATCTGATACAGATAATAGAAGAATAAAGAGATTCACTGTTACAAAAAATAAATGAAAATAATTAGACTAATTACACCATTCTTATTTGGTCTAATTGGAATTTTTTCCTTTGCGCCCTTCTCTATAAAATTATTTATATTTATTTCATATGC
>CABYCL010000002.1 GCA_902517505.1 uncultured SAR86 cluster bacterium
AATGGAGTGAGCACTCATTTAATAGAAGTAATAGATAGTACTGATTCTTTAGTATATAAATTAGATATGTTTCCTATCGAGTGTGTTATTAGGAATAGAGCCTCTGGATCAATATGCAAAAGACTGGGCACCGAAGATGGCTTAATACTTGAAAATCCATTATTTGAGTTCTTTTTAAAAGATGATGATCTTGGTGACCCACTTATTAATGACGAGCATATAATTTCATTTGGTTGGGCTAATAATGAGCAAATACAAGAAATGAAAGAGCAAACTTATAAAGTTAATGAAATATTATCTAAATTATTTATAGACTCAGGCTTAATCTTAGTAGACTTTAAAGTTGAATATGGTGTCCATAAAGACAAAATCTTACTTGCTGATGAATTTACTCCGGATGGATGTAGATTATGGGATTCTAAAACAATGAAAAAAATGGATAAGGATCGATTTAGGCAAGGGCTTGGAGATGTTGTTGAATCCTACCACCAAGTAGCAGATAGATTAGGTATGAATATAGAAACTTGACTAAATTAGTCAGGTATTTATAATTCGACCGTGAAATTAACTACTAAAAGCAGATATGCAGTAAGTGCGCTTATTGAATTAAGTATTTTAGAATCATCTGGACCTGTTTCTTTGAGTGATATAGCTACTAATCAAAATATTGAATTGAACTATCTTGAACAGCTGTTTAGAAAGCTAAGAATTGCAGGTATTGTAAGGAGCATTAGAGGCAGAAATGGCGGTTATATATATGCCAAAAATCCTTCTAACATTTCTATTAAAGAAGTAATGCATGCTGTTGACGAAGTTCTTGATGCAACTAAATGCAATGGCACTTCAACATGTAATAATGGAAAGAAATGTAGTACGCATGATCTCTGGCATGATTTGAACATTTTAGTTGAAGATTATTTAGAAAAAATAACGATTAATAACCTTGTAGAATCAACCGACAGCCCATATATTAGTTACAGAGAGTTAAATTAGATGAGCACACAATCTACAATTTACTTAGATTACGCATCGACCACACCGGTTGACCCTAGAGTTGCGACCAAAATGATGGAATTTTTAACTCCTGAAGGTGAATTTGGTAACCCAGCATCAAGATCTCATAGGTTTGGATGGAAAGCTGATGAGGCAGTTGAAGAGGCAAGATCTCATGTTGCAAACTTAGTAAATTGTGATCCAAGAGAAATTGTTTGGACTTCCGGTGCAACTGAAGCAGACAATTTAGCTATAAAAGGTGTTGCTAGATTTTATAAGTCCAAAGGTAATCATATTATAACTTCAAAAATTGAACATAAAGCTGTACTAGATCCGTGCAGACAATTGGAAAGAGAAGGTTTTGAAGTTACATACCTAGATCCAGATGAAAAAGGAGTTGTTAGTCCTAGCGCTATTAAGTCTGCAATAAAGGATTCGACAGTCCTTGTTTCAATCATGCACATAAATAATGAACTCGGAACATTAAATGATATTGCAAAAATAGGTGAAATTACAAGAGAATATGGTGCATTCTTTCATGTTGATGCTGCTCAAAGTACTGGTAAAGTTGAAATTGATTTAGAAAAAATGCCAATAGACTTAATGTCTTTTTCAGCCCATAAAACATATGGACCAAAAGGCATCGGAGCTCTTTATGTTAGAAGAAAACCTAGGGTTAGATTAGAGGCCTTAATTCATGGCGGAGGCCATGAAAGAGGAATGAGATCTGGCACACTTGCAACACATCAGATTGTAGGTATGGGAGAAGCTTTTAGGATAGCTAATAAAGAAATGAAAAAGGATCACAAAAAAATATCTAAATATCACGAAAAGTTTTTAGAAAAAGTTAAAGAAATAGACCATGTTTATATTAATGGTGACCTTAAAAATAAAGTACCAAATATTTTAAATGTTAGCTTTAATTTTGTAGAAGGCGAATCATTAATTATGGGATTAAAAGATATAGCGGTATCTTCAGGATCAGCATGCACATCTGCAAGTCTTGAGCCATCTTATGTTTTGAGAGCACTTGGAAGAAAAGATGAATTAGCTCATAGTTCTATTAGGTTTTCCTTCGGAAGATTTACCAATGATGATGATGTTGAGAATACATTAGATATTTTAGGTAATGTTGTTCACAGATTAAGAGAATTATCACCATTATGGGAAATGCACCTCGATGGAATTGATCTTGACACAGTTAAGTGGAATGCACACTAGGAGATTGAAATGGCATACAGTAAAAAAGTAGTTGATAAATTTGAAAATACATTAAATAACCCCGAAGCTTTTAAAGTTGGACGTTTTGATCCGAAAGATTCAAATGTTGGTACAGGAATGGTTGGAGCACCTGCTTGTGGAGATGTAATGAAGCTTCAAATTAAGTGTGAACCTAAAGGAAACACGCATGTTATAAAAGATGTTAAATTTAAAACTTACGGATGCGGTTCTGCAATTGCTTCATCAAGTGAATTGGTTGAGATGTTAATTGGTAAAACACTTGAAGAAGCTAAAGCAATTAAAAATATTGAAATTGTGGAGGCGCTGGAATTACCGCCTATTAAGATTCATTGTTCAGTACTTGCTGAGGACTCAATAAAACAAGCAATAGAAGATTACGAAACAAAACAATAATTATGGAAACTTTTAATTCTTCAGATTTAAATTTTTCAAATAGTGCTATCTCACATTTTAAAAATGTCTTAAAACAAAGGGGAAAAGGCAAAGGTATTAAATTAGGTATTAAAGAGGCTGGCTGCTCCGGTTATGAATATACTTTTGATTTTGTTGATGAAGTTATTGATGATTATAAAATCTTTGAAGTTAGTGGATGTAAGGTCTTTGTTGACTCCAATAGTTTTTCTTTTTTAAAAGGTAGCTTGATCGATTATACTGATGATGGTCTAAATAAAGGGATTAAATTTGTAAATCCTAATGCCAAAGCTGTATGTGGCTGTGGCGAAAGTTTCACTCTTTAAATCATGGCTAATATAAAAATATGGCCTCACGAGGAAATATGTCCCAATGGCGCTGAAATAGAATCTTTACCGGAAGAAACTATTTGCGAAGCTGCTTTAAGAAATAATATTAAGATCGAACATGCATGTGAAATGTCTGCTGCGTGTACCACCTGTCATTGCATTGTAAGAAAGGGTTTTGAGACCTTGGAAGAAGCAAGTGATATTGAGGAGGATTTACTTGATAAGGCATGGGGGCTTGAACAAACATCAAGATTAAGCTGTCAAGCAATTCCCCCAGAAGATGAAGAAATTGAAATTGAATTACCAAAATATAATATAAATATGGTTTCGGAAGATCACTAATGAATAATCTCGATTGGCTGGATGTATTAGAAATAGCTATTGAGCTCAACGATAAATTTCCAGAAATTGATCCTCAATGGATTAGTTTCCCAGATTTACATAAAAAAGTATGTGAATTAAGCGATTTTAGTGGAGATCCTTCTAAATCTAATGAAAAAATACTTGAAGCTATTCAGATGCATTGGATAGAAGAATACCAATAACTCTAATATAATAGCGGCTAAATTTTGAGATAATACTATGGCTATTGAACAAACACTATCTATTATTAAACCTGATGCAGTTGGTAAAAATGTTATTGGTAAAATAATTTCAAGATTTGAAGATAATAATCTTAATTTAGTTGCTGGTAAACTAATTCATTTAACCGATGAATTGGCATCTGGCTTTTATGCTGAGCATGATGGTAAGCCATTCTTTAAAAATTTAAAAAAATTTATGACCTCTGGACCTGTATTTGTTCAAGTTCTTGAGGGAGAAAATGCAGTCCAGAGAAATAGGGATCTCATGGGCAGTACAAATCCACAAGATGCTGATCCAGGAACAATAAGAGCAGATTTTGCAAAAAGTATTGATGCTAATGCAGTTCATGGATCTGATTCAATAGAAAGTGCTAAAAGGGAGATTGAATATTTCTTCTCATCTGAAGAAATATTGAATAAGTAAGTTGTCTGAAAAAATAAATCTTTTAGGTTGCTCATTAGAGTCACTCGAAGGTTTTTTTATCAACCTACAAGAACCAAAATTTAGAGCAAAACAATTATTAAAATGGATACATCAAAAAGGCGTATTGGATTTTGATTTAATGACAGATTTCAATAAAGACTTAAGAAAAAAATTATCTTCCGTTGCATTAATAGAACCACCAAAAATTTATCAAGAATATATATCAGAAGAGGGAACAATTAAATATCTTATTCAACTTAGATCTGGATCAATGATAGAGATGGTTGTGATTCCAGAAAAAAATAGAAGAACATTATGTGTATCATCTCAGGCAGGTTGTGCGCTTCAATGTACTTTCTGCGCTACTGGAGCACAAGGGTTTGATCAAAATCTTGAAAGTCATGAGATAATTGGACAACTTTGGCTGGCTAATTTTTATAAAAACAATTCAAAACCTATTACCAATGTAGTTTTTATGGGAATGGGAGAGCCTTTATTAAATTATGATGCTGTTATTGAATCAGCTAAGATAATGAAAGAACAGCTATCATATGGATTATCGAGAAAAAGAATAACAATCAGTACTTCAGGTATAGTCCCAAATATAAATAAATTACCAAAGGATATAGATGTTTCTTTAGCTATATCCCTCCATGCTGCAGAAGACAAACTAAGAAACGAAATAGTTCCTATAAATAATAAATATCCTATTAAATCTTTAATCCAATCATGTAAAGACTACTTAGATTACTTTGAAAACAAAAGAAATATAACGATTGAATATATATTAATCGATGGGGTAAATGATTCAATTGAGCATGCTTCGAAACTTACAAAACTTTTATCAGATATTTCTTGCAAGATAAATCTTATACCTTTCAACAGCTTTCCAGGATCAAATTATAAAAGGCCAAGTAATAATAAGATTGGAGCATTTAAAAAATATCTGATGAGCAAAGGATTAATTGCAACATTAAGAGTCACTAGGGGCGACGGTGTAGATGCAGCTTGTGGTCAACTAGTGGGAAATCTTTCAAGCTCTATAAAAGGAAAAAATTTAATTACTCATAAACTAATATAATGAATAAAGAATTTAAATCAGCTAGTTCTGTAAAGATAGGTAAAAAATTTAAAGAAAGAAGGATTGAATTAGGACATTCAATTGAAGAAGTTTCAAAGATATTATTTGTTAATAAGAGTTATTTGGCTTCAATTGAGGAAGGAAATTATGACATTTTTCCAAGTGAAGCATTTGCAAAAGCTTATTTCAATAAGTATTTAAATTTTCTAGAAATACATTGTGAATTTCCAAGTGTTTTCGAACTAAATGTAGAAAAAAAACATAAAAGAATATTTAAAGAGTTTTCCTTTGATGACTCATTCAAAAACAATATTAAGTATTATTTATCTATATTTCTTGTATTTTCTGCGATTCTATTAGGAGTATATTTCTTTTCTAACGAAGAAGTTGTCCCTAAAAATGAAATAAATAATATTGAAGAGATCAAGAAAGAAGAAATTAAATTAGACGATATATTTAAAATTGAAGAAGATGTAAATCAAATAGAAGATAAATCAAACTTAATAACCAAAGATATACAAAATAATAATTTATTATTAGAGTTTTATGGTGAATGCTGGTTAGAGTTATATGTTAATGATGAGCTCATAGAAGCAAAACTATTTTTTGATAACGAAAGATATATAAGAAATATCAAGATGCCATTTAAAATTATTATTGGAAATGCCGATTTTGTTAAAGGATCATATAATAATACCGAGATTGATTTTATTACCAATGCGAATAGACTAACTGGAGTAAATACTATTATTTTTAATGAGTAACTGGATTAAAAGAAAAAAAACTAAAACTATTAAAGTTGGTGATGTTTCTGTTGGTGGAGGTAACCCAATATCAGTTCAGTCTATGACTAATACTGATACTTGCGATGTCTTATCAACTGTTAAGCAAATAAATGATTTAGAATCTGCTGGCGCTGATATTGTAAGAGTTTCTGTTCCAGGCTTTGATGAGGCTAAAGCTTTTAAAGAAATAAAAAGTGCTGTAAATATTCCATTAGTAGCCGATATTCATTTTGATTATAAAATTGCTCTAGAAGTTGCAGATACTGCAGATTGCTTAAGAATCAATCCAGGTAATATTGGTAAAGAAAAAAAAGTTAAAGAAGTTATAAATGCAGCAAAATATAATAATGTACCTATAAGGGTTGGTGTAAACGCTGGTTCTTTGGAAAAAGATCTCCAGAAAAAATACGGAGAACCAAATGCTGATGCCTTAGTTGAATCGGCATTAAGACATGTAGAAATTCTAGATAAATTTAATTTTGATAATTATAAAATGAGTTTAAAAGCTTCAAATATAGAAATGACAGTTGATGCATATCGAAAAATATCAAAAATAATTAATCAACCTCTTCATCTTGGTATTACTGAAGCTGGAAGTTTTAGGGCTGGGACTGTGAAATCTTCTATTGGTGTAGGTATGTTGTTATCAGAGGGGATAGGTGACACCATTAGAATATCTTTAGCATCTGATCCAGTGGATGAGATTAAGATTGGATGGGATATTCTTAAGAGTTTAAATATACGAAGTAGAGGAGTTAAGATAATTGCTTGTCCAAGTTGTTCTCGTCAAAATTTTAATGTGATAAAAGTTGTTAATGAGCTTGAGCAAAGACTTGAAGATGTTTCTGATGACATAGAAGTAGCAATTATAGGTTGCTATGTTAATGGCCCTGGTGAAAGTAAAGCTGCAAATATTGGATTAACCGGAGCAAGTCCAAATAATTTGTTATATGTTGATGGTTCACCTAATAAGAAAGTCTCAAATGAAGATTTAGTAAATGAATTAGAGGAACAAGTAAGACATAAGATTATTAAAAATAAAACTGAATTAGAAAAGATTATTTTAAGGAGTTAATGAAGTGGATAAAATTAACTCTTTAACAGGCATGATGGATTTATTAGCTAGTAAAACCAGTACAGAAGAGCTAGCTAATAAAATTTTTTACACTGAAAAAGTACTCCAAGAAATTTTTGATAATTTCAAAATATCTCAAATAAGAACTCCATCTCTTGAGCATACAAATCTTTTCAAGAGATCTGTTGGAGACTTATCAGATATTGTAAATAAGGAGTTATATACATTTTCTGATAAGAATGATAGAAGCATTACCCTTAGACCTGAGGGTACAGCAAGTGTTATTCGATCTTTAATTGAAAAAAAATTAGATGGTGATTTTCATAAACTATGGTATCTAGGACCAATGTGGAGGTATGAAAGACCTCAAAAGGGAAGATATAGACAATTTAATCAAGCTGGTGTTGAAATTCTTGGATATAAAGAAGGAATGGCAGAATTTGAAATGATTTCAATGGTATGTTCAATAAATCATAGATTAAAAATTGAGAAACCAACAATCAAGATAAACCATCTTGGAGATAATGAAACAAAAAAGAATTTTTGTGATGCCTTGATTAAATATTTGAAACCTATCAAATCCCAATTAGATGAAAAAGATTTGTCCAAATTGGAAAAAAATCCTTTAAGAATCCTTGATTCTAAAAGTCCACAGACCATAGAACTTCTAAAGGATGGACCAAAAATATCTGAATTTCTTCAAGAAAGTTCTCTAAAAATTATGGATTTGATTGTAGATACATTTTCAGATGAATGTGAAATACAAATAGATCATAATCTAGTAAGAGGTTTGGATTATTACACTGGCTTTGTTTTTGAAGCGATTTCTTCAAATTTAGGTGCTCAAGACGCTTATTTAGGTGGAGGAAGGTATGATAATCTCTGCAAACAGCTTGGAGGCAAAGATCTACCCGCAATAGGTATGGCTATTGGAATCGAAAGACTATCTCTTTTATCAAACGTATTAGAAGAATATAAAACATCTTTATCCTTAATAATTATTTCTAGCAATATGGAACCAAAAGCATATAAAATAGCGCACAACATAAGATCATTAAATAATAATATCAATGTTGATGTTCAGCTTTCAGATGGAAGTTTGAAATCAAAATTAAGAAGAGCAAATAAAGATAATTCTTCTTACGCAATTATTATTGGAGATGAAGAATTGGGTTCAGATTCTGTAATAGTTAAATCATTGTCTGACGATGATTCTGAGCAAACTATTATGAAGATGAATGACTTTAATAATTTTATTAAGAATTTGAAATAGGATCCTATTATGAATAATGTTTACGAAAATAATATGAGATTTGTTCCTTTTTTAAAGTTTTTAGATAAGTACAGAAAAATTATTGTAGCCATTTTTATTTTGGTCATATTAGCCATCACTTTTTTTATTATCTCTAATCAAATTGAAAAACAAAATAATGAAGAGGCATCTGTTTTATATAGTGAATGGCTTGAAGAACTTTCTAATGAAAATCCTAATTTGGATAATTTAAATACTATTCTAAATCAACTTTTAGTAGATTATAAAAATACTGGATACACTAAACTTGCGCTTCTCAGCAAAGCAAATATGGATGCTAAATCAAATGAATTTAATCAAGCATTAGAGAATTTTAATATTCTTATTGATCTAACAAATGGATTTGGAGGTAATAAAATTTTTAATAAAATGGCAAGAGTTAGTGCTGCTCGAATATTGCTTACACAAGATCGTTATGAAGAAGCTCTTAAAATGGTTGACACTTATTCTTCCTCTGGCACTAATGGTTATATCCATGAATTAACTGGCGATATTTTGGTTAAACAGAATAAGAACAATCTAGCTATTACACAATATGAATTAGCAGCTGCCAAATATTCTGATGAAACATCAAAGTCAATTATATCAATGAAGATTGCAAATATTGGGACTTAAGATGAGATCATTAAGAATCAACTTTTTTGTTCTTCCAATGTTAATTGTTATTAGTTCATGCTCATCTTTAGATGGTTTAAGATTTTGGCAAAGTGATGAAATTGATCCCGATGAACCCAAAGAACTTATTGCTTTAAATAATCAAGATAATATAAATATTTCAATTATGTGGAAGAAATCCAATAAAGGCGATAATCAAATGGGTAATTTTCTTCCTGACTTTAGCGCTCAGAATTTATTTTTTAGCAATCCATCAGGTAATGTTTATTCCGTTAATGCAAATAATGGGAATCAGAACTGGGCTACTGAATTAAATTTTTTAGCTTCTGGAACTGCAGCAGGTTTTGGTATTGTTGTTGTATCAGATATTAAAGGAAACGTAATTGCTCTTGATCAAAAAGATGGTTCTGAATTATGGTCATCAAATGTAAAGGGTGAGGTTTTAAGTAAAGCTGCAATAGACGCTAAATTAGTTATTATTAAAACAGGGTCTGGTGAATTATTAGGTTTAAATAAAGAAACTGGTTCAATCCAGTGGTCCTATAGATCTAAATTACCATTATTAACGGTTAGGGGAAGTAGTAGCCCAGTAATTGTAGATGACAAAATTTATGCTTCTTTTGATAATGGCAGGCTTGGAGTATTTGAATTAAATACTGGATTCCAAGTTTGGGATGGTGCTATATCTTATGTAAGAGGTGTCTCAGAACTCGAAAATCTTATTGATTCAGATTCTGATCCAGTTGTTGATGGCCCTTTAATTTATACTACTAATTATCAAGGAAATTTAAATATTTTTGACACTACACAAAAAAGGTCAGTATGGTCTTATGAAACATCATCTTTTTATTCCCCAATTATTACAAGAGGAATGCTTATGGTTATTGAGGCTAACTCTGGAATAAGATCCTTCGCAATAAAAACTTTACAAGAATCTTGGATAAATGAGGATTATCTTAATAGAGATTTATCAAATGCTGTTAGTTTCAAAGGAAACTTAATTGTTGGCGATTTTGAAGGATATCTCCATATTGTAGATCCACTTAATGGAAAAACAATTGCCAGACAAAAAATCTCTAGAAAGCCTATTAAAACAGTTTTGAGTAGAAGCAATAGTTTATATGTTATCGATGAAGCATTTAATCTATTTTCAATAAACATATAAAATGAATTTTAGATATGTTCACTTCAATAGCAATAATAGGGCGTCCCAACGTAGGTAAATCAACCTTATTTAATAAACTAACTAATTCGAGAGATGCAATAGTCTCTGATTTTCCTGGGCTTACAAAAGATAGAAATCATGGCTTTATCAATTTAAAAAATAAAAAAGCATTTTTAATTGATACAGGAGGCATAGTTAACGATAAAGAAGAAATTAAAGAAGCTATTTCTAAGCAAGCGTGGAATGCTGTTATGGAATCAAATCTAACAATTCTTTTATTTGATGGTTCCGAAGAATTAAACAATGAAGATTTAAATATAATTTCTAGACTTAGGAAGCTAAGCAAAGAGTTCGTAACAGTAATTAATAAGATTGATAAAAAATCCACATCCTCAATTAAAGAGGATCTGCATAAGAATGGAATTATAAATATGATTGAAATTAGTGCGGAACACTCAACCAATTTAAATATTTTAAAATCTGAATTAGAGAAAGGATTGTCAGAAATATCTATTGATGTACCCAATGGTAAAAAAGTTGCAATACTTGGAAGACCAAATGCAGGAAAATCTACTTTTATAAATAAATTAATAAATGAAGAAAGATTGATAGTAAGTGAGATTGCTGGGACAACTATAGATGCTATAAGTATTCCATTTGAATTTAACGATGAAAATTTCATTTTAATTGATACTGCCGGCATTAGGAAAGGATATAAATATAATCATAAAGTAGAATATTTTTCATTTGTTAGAAGCATGTACGCTATTGATCAAAGCGATATTGTTATATTAATGTGCGATATTAATGAAGGTCTTGTAGATCAAGATATGAAAATATTAAACATGATTATTGAAAATGGAAAGCCAGTACTTTTAGCATTTAACAAAATTGACTTAGTTTCAAAATCTGAATTAGAAAAAAAATATAATTCTAAAAAAATGCAATCTGAATTCATGAAAAATATGGAACAAGTTGAAATATCTGCTATTAAAAAGAAAGGATTTAAAAAAATATTCAATCTGACAGATAAACTAATCAAGAAATCCCAAACAAAATTTTCTACATCAATGCTAAATAAGTTGTTAGAAAAATTTGTAAATGCTAGCGCACCTCCAGCAATTTCTGGAAGACAACTTAAATTTAAGCATGTACATTTTGGTGGAACTCATCCAACAACCTTAATAATTAACTCTAACCAAGATAAGAAGATACCAAAAAACTATAAAAAATATTTAGAAAATAGTTTTCGTTCAGAATTAGGTCTTAAAAGCATTCAATTAAAAATTATTTTCAGGAAATCTTTGAATCCATATGAGGGAAAAAAAAATAAGCTCTCAGAAAGGCAATTGAAAAAAAGACAGCGTCTTATTAAGCACACAAAGAAATCAAAAAAGTGATGTTTATTAGAAGATATACACTAATTTGAATAACAAATCTGCTGTATAATCTCCACTGATAACAATAAATTATTGATATTAATAATAAGCACACAATGCAAGAAAGGCCAGTATATCTTGATCTGACAAAAATCAGACTTCCTATGTCTGCATTTTCTTCAATTACTCATCGTTTGTCTGGTATGTATGTGTTTTTTATTACATTGCCATTAATGCTATATATCATTAATCAATCCACATCCTCTAAATCGAGTTACGAAAAATTATTGATTGATATATCTTCAATATCATTTTTTTCTATTATTGTTTTTATAAGTATTGCAATATTTTGGTATCACATACTAACTGGGATAAGACACTTAATAATGGACTTTTTTCATATTGGAGAGTCACTTAACGGTTCTCATTATTCATCTATTTTTACAGCAATTTTTTGGATTATGAGTTCTATAATTTTATTTGGATATTTATTCCTATGAAAGGTTCAATTATATGGAATGCCCAACGTTATAGCTCGGTTCTAATTCTAGCTTACTTGATTTATATTTTAAGCTTCATATTCTCTAATGATGAGATTAATTTCTTTTCTTGGTCTAATTTTTTCCTTTCTTTTGAAGTTAGGTTTATAACATCGATTGTTTTTATAATGATAGTTATGCATGCTTTTATTGGACTATGGACGGTAGGAACAGACTATCTAACTGTCAGAACTCTAGGATTTCTTAATAAATCAATATCGAAAAGGGCAAATTTACTTAGAAACACATATTTCTTTATTTTTGGATCGCTTGGATTAGTTTATTTAATAAGTATTTTGTATATAATATGGTTATAAAAATTAATGATATATAATTATAAATATTATGAATAATATATTTACTAACAATATAAAAACTATTGAGTTTGATTCCTTAATTATTGGTGGTGGTGGCTCTGGCATGAGAGCATCTCTTGAGCTAGCTAAATCTGGATTAAATACTGCTGTTGTTTCTAAGGTTTTTCCTACTAGATCACATACAGTTTCTGCCCAAGGCGGCATAACATGCGCTATTGCGAGCGCTGATCCTAACGATGATTGGAGATGGCATATGTATGATACTGTTAAAGGTGCAGATTTTATTGGTGATCAAGATGCAATAGAATATTTATGTTCTGAAGGGCCAAAAGCTGTCTTTGAACTAGAGCATATGGGATTACCCTTTTCAAGATTTGAAAATGGAAGAATATATCAAAGGCCTTTTGGTGGGCAATCAAAAGATTTTGGTAAGGGAGGACAAGCTGCTAGAACATGTGCGGCTGCTGATAGAACTGGACATGCTCTTCTTCACACTCTTTATCAGAATAATGTTAAGGAAGGTACAAATTTTCTAAATGAATGGTTCGCAGTTGATTTAGTAAAAAATTCAAAAGACGAAGTGACTGGAGTTATAGCCTTCTCAATAGAGAGTGGCGAAGTTGCATATTTAAAAGCTCAGGCCACTGTTCTTGCTACGGGAGGCGCTGGAAGAATTTATGCATCAACAACTAACGCACTTATTAATACTGGTGATGGGCTAGCCATGGCTTTAAGAGCTGGTTTTCCTGCACAAGACATGGAAATGTGGCAGTTTCATCCTACAGGAATATATGGTGCGGGCTCGCTTGTGACAGAGGGTTGCAGAGGTGAAGGCGGTTATTTAATCAATAAAGATGGCGAACGATTTATGGAAAGGTATGCTCCAAATGTTAAAGACTTAGCAGGAAGAGATGTTGTTGCAAGATCTATGGTTCTTGAAATTCTTGAAGGAAGGGGATGTGGCGAAAATAATGATCATATTTTTTTGAAGCTTGATCATTTAGGGTCTGAAGTTTTAAACTCAAAATTGCCTGGAATTTGTGAACTCTCTAGAACATTTGCCCATGTAGATCCTGTGTATGAGCCTATTCCTGTAGTACCAACTTGTCATTATATGATGGGAGGAACACCAACTAATGTTTCAGGCCAAGCTTTCACAAGAACGAACAATGAAGACCATTTAATAAATGGTTTATTTTCTGCAGGTGAGGCTGCATGCGTATCAGTTCATGGAGCAAACAGACTAGGCGGAAACTCACTACTTGATCTAGTTGTGTTTGGAAGAGCAACAGGCATGCATATTCAAAGCGAATTAAAATCTGGCGGTGGAGTTAGCTCTGCTTCAAAGAGTGACATCGATCAGTCATTAGAAAGATTAAATAAACTAAATGAATCTACTAATGGCTTTGATACAGCTGAAGTAAAAAAAGAACTTCAAGAATGCATGCAAAATTATTTTGGTGTTTTTAGAAGAGGAGACTTTATGAAAAAAGGTTTAGATCAACTAAGCGCTTTAAAGGAAAAAGTTTATAACCTTCATCTCAAAGATAAAAGTGATGCCTTTAATACTAGCAGAGTAGAGGCAATTGAACTTCAAAATCTTTTTGAGGTTGCTGAATCTACTGCAATTTCTGCATATCAAAGAACAGAAAGCAGAGGCGCTCATGCTAGAGATGATTTTCCAGATAGAGATGATGAAAACTGGCTGTGCCATACTATTTACGATCCTCAAAATAAAATTGTTAGCAAACGAGAAGTAAATTTTAAACCAGAAAAAGTTGAAGCTTTCCCTCCAATAGTAAGGACATATTAATGTTTGGTAATCAACTTAATATTAGCTTATATAGATACAATCCTGAAGAGGATAAATTCCCATATATGAAAAAGTATAAAATTGATAAACCAAAAAAAGACATAATGGTTTTAGATTTACTAAATCTTCTTAAGGAAGAAGATCAATCAATTTCTTATAGAAGGTCATGCAGAGAGGGTGTATGTGGATCTGATGGGATGAATATTAATGGTAAGAATGGTTTGGCATGTATAACTCCAATATCATCTGTAATTAAAAAAAATAAAATAGAATTAAGGCCACTTCCAGGTTTGCCTGTCATAAGAGATTTGGTTGTAGACATGACTGAGTTTTATAACCAATATGAAAAAATAAAACCATTTTTACAAAATGAAACAACTGCTCCAGAACAAGAAAGACTTCAGTCTCCTGAAGAGAGAGATAAGTTAGATGGTTTATATGAATGTATTCTGTGTGCATGTTGTTCGACAAGTTGTCCGTCCTTTTGGTGGAATCCTGATAAATTTGTTGGCCCAGCTGCCTTACTTCAAGCCTACAGATTTCTTGCAGACTCGAGAGATTTAAAAACTCAGGAAAGACTCGAATCTTTATCCGATCCGTTCAGCGTTTATAGATGTCATGGAATCATGAATTGTGTAAATGTTTGTCCAAAAGGCCTTAATCCAAACAAAGCAATTGGTGAGATAAAATCAATGTTACATAAAAATAAAAAGGATATAATTGTCACTGACGGGGTATAAAATACAGGCAAAAAAATGAGTTTATCTATGAAGGAGCTTTGGGGCAGCTCGCATATTTCAGCAGGACATGCAGCCTACTTAGAAAATCTTTATGAAACTTTTATAAATAATCCAGAAGATTTATCAAAAGAATGGTTAGATTTCTTTACTAATCTGCCTAAGCACTCAAATTCAAATGGGGAAATATCTCATAAAGACATTATCAATGAGTTTAAAAGTTTATCTAGAAGCAAGTCTGTTAAAAAAATATCTATAGATGAAAGACAAGGAAAAGTTATCAGACTTATCAAGTCTTATAGAAACAGAGGTCACCTTCAAGCAACTTTAGATCCTCTCGGGATGATGGAGCACAAGAGTGTTGAAGATCTTAGTATTGAATTTCATGGTTTGTCACAAGACGATCTCGATGAAGAGTTTTATACAGATACCTTTACTGATAAAGATAAATTAACACTTAGAGAGATTGTTGATCAATTAAAAGCTAGTTATTGTGGCAAAATTGCTATTGAGTGCAATCATATTTTTGATTCAAAGGAAAGAAGATGGTTCCAAAGAAAATTTGAATCAAGATTAAAGGAATATAGTTTTAACAAAGAAGAAAAAATTAATATATATGAAAGGTTAAATTCAGCAGAAGGATTGGCAAAGTATTTATCTGCTAAATATCCTGGAATGAAGAGATTTGGAATTGATGGAGCCGAATCGCTAGTTCCATTGGTTGAAAGTGTAATTCAAAACTGTGGATCCTTAGGCGCAAACCAAATTTGTTTTGGCATGGCGCACAGAGGTAGATTAAATTTATTAGTAAATGTTTTAGGAAAACTTCCATCTGAATTATTTTCAGCTTTCGATGAAGAGGATAAATTAGACGGAGCAAATACTGGTGATGTTAAATATCACTTAGGTTTCTCCTCAAACTTTAATACTCCTGGTGGAGAGGTACATGTGTCTTTGTTTAATAATCCATCACATTTGGAGATAGTAGATCCTGTTGTACTTGGTTCTGTAAGAGCTAGACAAGATAGAATTAAAGATGAAGATAGATCAAAGGTTGTGCCAGTTTTACTTCATGGTGATGCTTCTTTTTCTGGTCAAGGTGTCGTAATGGAATCGCTTCAAATGTCTCAAACAAGAGGATTTGGAGTTGGTGGAACAATCCATATTATTGTTAATAATCAAATAGGTTTTACGACAAGCAATATAGATGACTCCAGATCAACCGATTACTCATCAGATGTTGCTAAAATAATTCAGGCTCCAGTTATACACGTCAATGGAGATGACCCTGAGATGGTTCTTAATGCATCTAAAATAGCATGCAAATATCGTAATAAATTCAAAAAAGATATTGTAATTGATCTTTTTTGTTACAGAAGAAGGGGACACAATGAAGCTGATGATCCTTCAGCGACACAACCTTTAATGTATCAAAAAATTTCAAAACATCCATCAGTTTTAAATCAATATGAAAGTTATTTGAAGGATGAAGAGATAATATCTGACGAAGAATCCAAAAAGATTAAAAAAAATTATAGAAATTCTTTAGAAGGTGGAAAAAGTGTTGCAAAAAATCTAGCAGATAAACCAAATGATTCTATGTGGTTTGATTGGGAGCCATATCTGGACATCAAATGGTGGCCAAAAGTTAAAACGAATTTTAATAGAGATAAATTTAAAGAGATTGGAAATTCTATCAATATAGTTCCAAAAACATTTAACTTAGGTACACAAGCCTCAAAGATTTTTGAAGACAGAACAGCAATGAGTAATGAAGATATTTTAATAAATTGGGGATATGCAGAAATCATGGCTTATGGAACGCTTCTAAGTGAAGGATATCCAATTAGAATTTCTGGACAAGACGTAAGAAGAGGAACTTTTTCTCATAGACATGCGTGTGTTTTTGATACAAAAACAGGTATGGGGTTTATTCCCTTATCAGAAATCGCCAAAACTTATGGTACAAGATTTGATATATACGATTCATTATTATCTGAAGAAGCAGTTTTAGGTTTTGAATATGGATATTCTGCAACATGGCCATCTGGTTTGACAATCTGGGAGGCGCAGTTTGGAGATTTTGCTAATGGAGCACAAGTCGTTATTGATCAATTTATTGTCTCTGCACAACATAAATGGGAGAGACTATCTGGATTAGTAATGCTCTTACCTCACGGATATGAAGGACAAGGTCCTGAACATAGTAGCGCAAGAATAGAGAGATTTTTACAATTGTGTGCATCGGAGAATATTCAGGTTTGCGTTCCAAGTTCACCCAAACAAATATTTCATTTATTAAGACGACAAGCAATAAGAAAAATGAGAACGCCATTAGTGGTTATTTCACCAAAAAGTCTTCTAAGAAACCCTGAAGCAGTTTCAGGTATTAAAGAATTAACAGATGGTCATTTTGAATGTGTAATTGATGATGAAATTAAAGATTCTAAAAAAGTTTCAAAAATAATAATGTGTTCTGGAAAGGTGTTTTATGATTTAGTTAAAAAAAGAAATGATAAAAAGCTTAATAATATTGCGATAATAAGAATAGAACAATTATATCCTTTTCCTTATGATGACCTTGAAGAAACCTTAACAAAGTATCAAAATGTAGATGAATTCATATGGTGCCAAGAAGAACCTTTAAATCAAGGAGCTTGGTTTAGTCATAGGCATAGGATTCAAAGAGTTTTAGATAGGCTTGGTGAGGGATATGAAGTGAATTTAGTTAGCAGGCCAGCAGCAGCTGCCCCTGCGGTAGGATTAATGAAACTTCATCTTCAGCAGCAAGAAGATTTAATTAACGAGGCAATTTTTTAATGAGTATTAAGATAAAAGCACCTACATTTCCAGAATCTGTCGCTGACGGGACTATTGCAAATTGGATAAAAAAAGAAGGCGAAGACATAAATCAGGATGAAGTGATAGTTGAAATCGAAACTGATAAAGTTGTTCTTGAGGTTCTGGCTCAATCAGATGGAGTAATTTCTAAAATTCATAAAACAGAAGGTGAAACTATTGCAAGTTCAGAAATTATAGGTGAGTTTGAAGAATCTAATGAACCTTCTGAAATTAAAAATACAGATACTCAAAAAAAATCTAAACTAAAGAAAGAAGAAAAAATAACAGAAGAGCCTCAAAGCAAAAAAGCAAATATTGATAACAAAAAGATAGCACCAGCTGCTAAAAAAATGATACTAGAAGAGAATTTAGATAGTAATGATATAAATGCATCTGGAAAAGATAACAGAATTACAAAAGCTGATGTCATTAATCATTTAAGTCATGAAGAAGAAGAAAATAGCTTTACAGAAAGCTCAGTTTCTAGTGGTGGCAGGCCTGAAAAACGCGTCCCAATGTCTAGACTTAGGTCCACAATTGCGAAAAGGCTGGTATCGGTAAAACAAGAAACAGCAATGTTAACAACTTTTAATGAAGTGGATATGTTGCCTATTAAAGATTTAAGAAAAAAGTATGGAGCTGAATTTGAAAATGAACATAAAGTAAAACTAGGTTTTATGGGATTTTTTGTTATGGCTGCAGTTCAAGCTCTTAAAAAATTCCCACTTGTTAATGCATCTATCGACGGAAATGATGTTGTATATCATGGTTTCCAAGATATTGGTGTTGCAGTTTCGACTGAGAGAGGATTGGTTGTACCAGTAATCAAGGACGCTGATACACAATCATTACCTGAAATTGAGAAATCTATTCTAGAATATTCTGAGAAAGCAAGAAATGGAAAATTATCTATTGAAGAAATGCAGGGAGGAACTTTTACCATATCAAATGGTGGTATTTTTGGATCTTTACTTTCTACCCCTATACTAAATGCACCTCAAACTGCAATATTGGGTATGCATGCAATTCAAGACAGGCCTATTGCTATTAATGGAGATATTACTATTAGACCTATGATGTATCTTGCCATGAGTTATGATCATAGATTACTTGACGGCAAGGAGGCTGTTACTTTTTTAGTTTCAATTAAAGAACAACTTGAATCACCTGAGAGATTATTACTAAATTTATAATATTTTAATAAAGATGTTTGATGTAGTCGTTATAGGAAGTGGACCAGCTGGATATGTTTCAGCTATTAGAGCTTCACAATTGGGTTTAAAAACTTTGTGTGTAGAACAATCAGTTGATGAAAAAGGCAAAGCAAACCTTGGCGGCACATGTTTAAATATTGGATGCATTCCATCTAAAGCACTTTTAGATTCATCACAGAGATACTATGAGGCTAGTAAAAATCTTGGTGATCACGGTATCGTGGTTGGCGACTTAAAATTAGATCTTAAATCTATGATGAAACGGAAAGATGACATAGTTTCTAAGCTTACTGGAGGAATTAACGGTCTATTTGCTGCAAATAAGGTTCAATCAATTTCAGGAAAAGGGAAAGTAGTATCAAATAATATTGTCGAAGTCACAAAAACAGATGGATCAATTGAAAATATAGAGACAAAAAATATTATTTTAGCAACTGGTTCTAAACCAATAGAAATACCTTCAGCAAGTTTTAGCAGGAATATTGTTGATAGCACAGGAGCGTTATCATTTAAGAACTTACCAAAAACTGTTGGTATAGTGGGTGCTGGAATAATAGGATTAGAGTTAGGTAGTGTATGGTCAAGACTTGGATCAGAAGTAACTCTTATAGAGGCATTGGATGATTTCCTTCCTATGGCAGATCCTGATATCTCAAAGGAATCATATAGAGAATTTATAAATCAAGGCCTAGATATTAAATTAGGCTCAAAAGTTATAGATACAAAAGAACTCAAAAATTCTGTGAAAGTAACTTATGAGCAAAAAGGCAAGAAACATGAAATGGAGTTTGAAAAGTTAATTGTAGCTGTTGGAAGGATTCCAAATTCTGAAGAAATTTTATCTGAAGATATAAATATCAAAATTGATAAAGGGTTCATTGAAGTAAACGAATTTTGTCAAACTAGCATTCAGAATATTTGGGCCATAGGAGACTTAGTAAGAGGACCGATGTTGGCACATAAAGGAAGTGAAGAGGGAATTATGGTTGCTGAAAAAATTGCAAATAATCATATGCAAGTCAACTATGATCTAGTTCCATCTGTAATATATACCCATCCTGAAATTGCCTGGGTTGGTTTAAATGAAAATGAATTAAAAGCAAAAGGCATTAAATTTAAAATAGGTAAGTTTCCTTTTGCTGCAAGTGGAAGGGCGTTAGCAGTTGACCAGTCTGAGGGTTTTGTAAAAGTTTTAACAGATATTAAAACTGATACAATTCTTGGTGCTCATGTCTTTGGCCCAGCTGCCGCAGAAATAGTTCAACAGGCATTAATTTCAATGGAATTTGGTTCAAGTGCTGAAGATATTGGCCTTACAATGTTTAGTCATCCAACAGTATCTGAAGCATTTCATGAAGCCGCTTTGGCTTCAAATAATCAAGCTATTCATATTGGAAATAAAAGAAAATGAATTTACATGAGTATCAGGGCAAAGCTCTCTTTGCTGAGTACAATTTACCTGTTTCAAAAGGGAAAATTATTTTTAAAGCTGAAGATGTAATAGAAGCTTGTAATGAGATAGGTGGATCAAAATGGGTTGTAAAAGCTCAAGTTCACGCTGGCGGAAGAGGAAAGGCAGGCGGAGTTGAGTTAATAGATGATCCCAATGAGGGAGTTAAGTTTGCTAAAAAATGGCTTGGCAAAAATTTAATTACATATCAAACCGATAAAGACGGACAACCAGTGAATTCAATTCTTATAGAAGAATGTACTGAAATTGTAAAAGAACTATATCTAAGTGCTGTCATTGACAGAGAATCACAAAAAATAGTTTTTATTGGTTCTTGTGAGGGTGGAGTCAATATTGAAGAAGTGGCTAAGAATGCACCAGAGAAAATTATTTATCAGGGTGTCACTTATGGAGATAAATCATTACTTGAAAATGCTACCAATATTGCAAAAGTTTTAAAACTAGATGAAAAACAAACTAATCAATTTTTGCCGATGATAGAAAATCTCCTGAGGCTTTTTATTGAAAAAGATCTTAGTTTATTAGAAATAAACCCATTAGTAATTAATGAGAAAGGAGATTTACATTGTTTAGATGCAAAAATAAACATAGACTCAAATGCTTTATATAGACAACCAGAACTTCAAGATATGTATGATGAGTCTCAAGAAGATCCTCAAGAAGCAGAAGCTGCAAAAAGTGATTTAAGTTATGTTTCTCTTGATGGAAATATTGGATGCATGGTTAATGGAGCTGGATTAGCTATGGGGACAATGGATACTATTAAATTTTTTGGTGGTAACCCTGCTAACTTTTTAGATGTTGGAGGTACAGCAACCCAACAAAGAGTTGCAAAAGCTTTTAAAATAATTTTAAAAGATCCTGAAGTAAAAGTAGTTTTAGTAAATATTTTTGGAGGCATTGTAAGGTGTGATTTGATTGCAGAGGGAATAATTGCTGCAATAAAAGAGGAAGATATAAGCATACCCGTTGTTGTAAGGCTTGAAGGAAATAATGCTGAAAAAGGAGCTAAAATTTTATCAAAAGCTAATATAAAAATTGAAAGTATTAATAATTTATCTGATGCAGCTAAAAAAGTAGTTGAGCTAGCGAAATGAGTATTTTAGTAAATAAAGATACAAGATTAATAGTTCAAGGTTTTACTGGATCGCAGGGTACTCTTCATTCTCAACAATCAATAGAGTATGGAACTAATATAGTAGGCGGTGTAACTCCTGGTAAAGGCGGTCAAATACATTTAGAAAAACCAGTTTTTAATTCAGTTGAAGAAGCTATAAATGGAGTTGAACCAAATGCATCTATTATTTTTGTTCCAGCAAAATTCTGCAAAAGCTCGATTATTGAAGCTGCACAAGCTGGCATTAAATTAATAATTTGTATTACAGAAGGTATTCCTACCTTAGATATGCTTGATGTAAAAAAACAAATAGACGAACTGGGAGTAAGATTGATAGGACCAAATTGTCCTGGAGTGATTACACCTGGAGAAGCTAAGCTGGGGATAATGCCTGGCAATATTCATAAACCTGGATCTATTGGAATTATATCTCGATCAGGAACTCTTACTTATGAAGCAGTAAAACAAACTACTGATTTAGGATTTGGACAAAGTAGTTGTGTTGGGATAGGTGGAGATCCTATTCCAGGTTCTTCTTTTATAGACATGCTTAAATTATTTGAGGAAGATGATCAAACTGAAGCTATTGTAATGGTTGGCGAAATTGGCGGTAATGCTGAGGAATCTGCTGCTGAATTCATTAAAAATAATATAACAAAACCAGTTATATCATACATTGCAGGTAAAACCGCACCAGCAGGCAAGCGAATGGGTCATGCTGGAGCTATTATTGCTGGTGGCAAGGGTACTGCAGAAGATAAAATAAAAAAATTAACAGAGTGCGGAGTTCACGTAGCAGATAATTTAGTTTCTATTGGTTCAAAAGTTGATGAGATTCTGAAATCTTAAACTTGAGAGTTTTTTTTATGATCCACCTAAGCCTGGATATAACTAAGATAGAAAAAATGCTTAAGCCTATAATCATTCCATACCACATTCCTTTTGCTTCGAGAGGGTCGTTAAAACCATAATTTGTTAGAAAGTATCCAATTGGCATAGCAAAAATCCAGAAAGATATAAATAATAACACCATTGGTGCAAATGTATCTTTGTAACCTCTAAGGCTCCCTAAAGCACCCATTTGAACTCCATCAGGTAATTGAAATATTGCCGCAAATAAAGTTAAAGCGATAGCAAGTTCTTTAACTGGAATCTCTGTTGTATATAAGCTAACAATATATGAACCAAATACTAATATTATTATGCTGTTTACTAATGCTGTAAAAGAACATAGATATATCGCAGAATATGCAGCAAATTGAGCTTGAAATGGATTTTCTTCACCTATAAGGTTTCCAACTCTTGTTGCGGCAGCTAATCCAATTGAAAGAGGCACCATAAAAAATAAACTTGCAATATTAATTGCAACGGTATGTCCAGCTACAACTACCTCACCAAAAACACTCAAAATTATTGCAGCTCCAGAAAACATACTTAGTTCAAAAAATATTCCCATGCCAATTGGTAAACCTAGTTTGAAAACTTCTTTAGTTGTTTCAAATGAAAATGGGGTGAACTCTGAAAATGGTTTAGTATGCTTATAATTTTTAGAAAAATTAATATAAATGATCAAAACTATCATCATTAAAAAACCAATAATTGAAGTAGCTATTCCGCAACCAACACCTCCAAGTGCAGGCATTCCAAAAAGCCCATATACAAAAATTATGTCTAATGGAATATTTAATATCATTCCAAAAAAGGCAATTACAAATATTGGCCTTGTCAGCGTCATTCCTTCGCTATAACATCTCAAGCATGTATAAATAGTAAAGCAGGCTGTTCCAATTGAAACTGCTTTAAGATAGTCACCTGATATTTTTGTGATTCCTTTGTTGGTAGGTAGTTGGTCTAATATCAAATCTAGATTTGTAAATATTAAGACAATTACAATACACAAGAAAAGAGCAATCCATAGTACTTCTCTTAATTTTTTACCTATTTCTATAAACTTTTTAGCGCCATATAACTGTGCAATTATTGGCGTTACAGAAAAAATGACTCCTGAAATAAAAAACCAAATAGCATTACCAAATGCGGTGCCTAATGCTAAACCCGCTAGATCATTTGCACTGGCTCTTCCAGCAACAATAACATCTGTTGCTCCCATAAGCATATACGACATTTGAGAACCAAAAATTGGTACACCTATCTTTATAAGCTGTTTAAATTCTATAATATATTTGTTATTCAATTTTAATTAGAAATATTTTTTGCTACTTTATCATAGTAAAAAAATTATTTTGGAGAATTTTTATTAGGAAAGATAATCGACCATATTGGCTTAAGAAATATGCTACTAAATTAAATAAATTGTATGTTACGCATTTCTTAAAGCCTCAGTTTAAGTATCTGGGAAAGGGTGGTGCATACTTTAAACCTAGATATATAAAAGTGTTTGGCTATAACGTAAGTGTAGGTGATTACCCAACTATTATTGGAGCAAGAGATGCTGAGGTTCAATTAACTTCTTGGAACATTGGTGAGCATAAAGGGGAAATAATTATTGGAAAATATTCGTTAATTACTCCTGGTGTAAGAATCATGGCTGCAGAGAAAATTAAAATTGGTGATGCTTGCATGATTGCACATGGTGTATATATTTCTGATGCAGATTGGCATGGAATCTATGATAGAGCAGAGCCAGTTGGTCAAACAAAACCAGTTATTCTCGAAGACAATGTTTGGATCGGTGATAGTGCAATAATATGCAAGGGTGTTACTGTCGGGAAAAATAGTATTATTGGTGCTGGAGCTATTGTTACAAAAGACGTACCACAGAACTCAATCTTTGCTGGAAACCCAGCTAAACTAGTTAAAGAACTTAATAACGATGAATTTAATACAAGAAAAGATTTTTTTAAAGACCCAAAAAAATTAGCACATGATTTTGATATGCTAGATAAATACACCTTAAAAAATAATACTTTTTTAAATTGGCTAAAAAGTATTATTTATCCTGATAATTCACAGTAATTAAAACTCACAATCCTACATAGAAAGTTTTTCTAAGTTGACTAGAATGAAACAATAATATGTATTAATATTTCAAATATAAATTATGTATTTAATATTTACTTAATTTGGCACACAGATTGCATGTATTAAATAAAGGTAACCACTAAACTGTAGGAAAATTTTGAATTATACTGAAATACAATCCATATCTAATGCTAAAAGTGTTATTCAAACTATTTTAAAACAAACATTAGATAACCCAAAGAATCCAGAGTCACTAAACTTCTTTCAGGCAGACACCTATAGATTTTATTTTTTAATGAGTTTTATGTGGGAGCATTTAGAAGAAAATGAAATGTCCCAAGAATATGCTATCTCGCTAGTCCCAAAAAAGTATGCATCTAGAATCAAGCGTTTGCAAATATTAAAACAGGCAGTTGCTCTTGGATATATTGACGAAAAAGCTTCGTCTACTGATAAAAGAAGAAGAATTTATAAACCTACTGAAACGCTCATTCAAGATTTTTTAAAATATACGAATTCTTTATATAATCAAAATACATCTTCTGCTTAACATCAATAGATATTCATTTCCTACCTAATTAGTATCTTTTTAATTACAATTAGGTATGTCAGACCATATTAAAAGTGATAAAGAATGGAAAAAGCTCTTAGATCATGAAAGTTATAGAGTTGCTAGACAATCAGGAACTGAGAGACCATTTAGTGGTAAATATTGGAATTTCAACAAAGATGGAATTTATAAATGCGTTTGTTGTGGCCAAACTCTTTTTGAATCTGATACTAAATTCGATGCTGGTTGTGGCTGGCCTAGCTTCTTCGTGCCTTTTAATTCTAATTCTATAAGTGAATTTGAAGATAACTCATTTGGGATGAAAAGAACCGAGGTTAAATGCTCAAACTGTGATGCACACCTTGGACACGTTTTTAATGATGGGCCTCAACCAACTGGTTTAAGATATTGTATTAATTCTGTTTCCTTAGATTTTGAACAAAAATAATAAATTAATTTCAGAATCCTCTGAGGGGTTATTTTCTAGCCTTAGAAAAGTTATTTCTGGAACAGGACTGTCTAGATTTTTTGGTTTAATAAGAGATATATCAACAACAAATCTTCTTGGAGCATCAATATTTCATGATATTTTTGTAATTTGTTTGAAGATACCAAATTTATTTAGAAGATTTTTTGCAGAAGGAGCATTCAACCAAGCATTTATTCCAATATATAGCGATTTTGAGAAAGCTAACAATAAAAATGATACATATGAATTTTTAAACTCCCTTGCAGGCATTTTAATCAGTTCATTATTTATTTTTACTTTATTGGTTTTAATTTTTGCTCCAATGTTTATCTTTATTTTTGCTCCTGGTTTTTATTTTGATCCTGTAAAAAAAGATTTGGCAATTAATGTTTTGAGAATAATGTTTCCATATCTTGCTTTAATTTCACTTGTAGCCTTTGCAGGTGGGATTCAAAATACTCATAAGAGATTTTCAATTCCAGCATATACACCTGTTTTTTTTAATTTATCCCTAATAATTGCTGCAGTGGCAATTGCGCCAAAGTACGAAATGCCTATTTATGTTCTGGCGTGGGGAGTATTTTTAGCAGGTATAGTACAGCTGCTAATTCAAATTTTACCTTTATGGAGAATAAATAGATTACCAATTCCAAAGCTTAATTTTAATAACTCTGGCATAAAAAAGTTTTTTAGACTTATTGTTCCTGCAGTTTTAGCTGGTGGAATCATTCAAATTAATTTGCTGATAGACACAATTTTTGCATCTTTACTAGAAACAGGTAGCCCAACTTGGCTATATGTTTCTGACAGATTAATTCAGTTTCCAATGGGAATTTTTGCGATTGCAATTGGCACAGTTTTACTGCCAACACTATCAAAATTTGATCTTATTCATGAAAAAGATAAATTTATTTCAGGAATACAAAAGGGTCAAAAATTTGTTTTATATATTGGATTACCATCTTTAATAGGTTTGTTTTTCTGTGCAGAAGACTTGATAAGTACAATTTTTTATAGAGGCGCTTTTACATCAATGGATGTTATAAATTCATCGTATAGCCTTATGGCATTTTCATTTGGATTGCCTTTTTTTATGCTCTTGAAAGTTTTAACTCCAGCATTTTTTGCAAGAAAGGATACCAAAACACCAATGTACGTTGCTTTAGTATCATTATTTTTGAATGTTATATTTAATTATTATCTAGCATTTGTTTTAGATTATGGACACGTAGGCATTGCAATTGGTAGTTCTTTAGCAGCTATAATTAGCGTATTCACTTTAGAAATTGTTTTGTATAGAGATGGGTTTATTAAATCAAAGAGTATTGTAAGTAAATTTAGTTTTAACATATTTATTTCAAGCTTATTTTTGATAATTTTTTTATATTTTTATACTTCAGAGATAGATTTTATGAAATTAACCGAAGTTGAAAGGATATTTTATTTATCAATTGAAGTCTTAGCTTCTGTAATTATTTATTTTTCAATTTCAAGATTAATGTTAAATAAACCATTCAAATTTTTATTTGATTAAAATGTATTTAATAAGAGGACAAAACAACTTAAAGTTATTCAAATCAAGATATCCCGATGTTCTTTTATCAGGCACAATAGGAAATTTTGACGGATTGCACTTAGGACATCAGGCAATTTTAGGAAAAATAAAAAATAATGCACAAAAATATAATGCAAAAACAATAGTTTTTTTTACTGAGCCTCATGCTGCAGAGTATTTCTCAAAAGTAAGAGATAGGAATCAAATCCCACCTCCAAGAATATGTCCATGGAGAGAAAAAGTTCAACTTCTAAAAAAAAGTAAAATAGATTTTGCTTGCTTTTTAAAATTTAATAACAAACTGAGAACAATGTCACCCGATGACTTCATTTCTCAAATTTTAGATTCAATAAATTTAGTAAGTTTTACCGTAGGGGATGATTTTCGATTTGGAGCTGGCAGAAAAGGGGATACTGATTTATTAAAAAATTGGGGAGAGAAAAAAGGAATTTTGGTAGAAAATACCGAAACAATAACTTTAGACGGCCAAAGAGTAAGCAGCACAAGAATAAGAGAGGAACTCTTAAATAATAATTTTAATAATGCAGAAAAATTACTTGGAAGACCATATACATTTTCTGGAAAAATCGTTCATGGTCAACATTTAGGAAGAACGATTAACATTCCAACTGCAAATATATGGCTACCTAATCAAAGATTGCCAATTAAGGGGGTTTATGCAGTTAAATGTAAATTAAATAATCTAAGTTTAAATGGAATAGCTAATATGGGTGTTAGACCAACTGTAGGTGGTGAAAAACCAGTATTAGAAGTTCACTTATTTGAATTTAATGAGAACATTTATTCCCAGAGAATACGTGTCAAATTTGTAGAAAAAATAAGAGATGAAAAGAAATTTGATAATTTAGACATGTTAAAATCTCAAATCCAAGAGGATATATCGATAGCAAAAAATATTTTACGAAATTCCAATGACAGTTAACTATAGAGATACATTAAATCTTCCAGATACTGATTTTTCAATGAAAGCTGGATTGCCCAGAAAAGAGCCAGAGATACTGGATTTATGGTCCAAACAAGACTTATATGGAAAGATTAGAAAGAAATATGAGAATAAAGAACTATTTCTTTTACACGATGGACCTCCTTATGCAAACGGGGATATACACCTAGGACACTCAGTTAATAAAATCCTTAAGGATATAACTATCAAATATAAAACTCTTAGTGGTTTTAATGCCCCTTATGTGCCCGGCTGGGATTGTCATGGTTTACCAATCGAACTAAATGTTGAAAAGAAACATGGAAAAAATAGTGAATTAGTAAAAAATAAAGAAAGTTTTCAAAAAGCTTGCAAAGAATATGCTGAAACTCAAATTAATAAACAATTAGATGATTTTAAAAGATTGGGAGTATTTGGTGATTGGGAAAATTCATATAAATCACTAGATCCAAAATTTGAAGCAGATATAGTTAGATCTTTAGGCATCATATATAAAGAAGGTCATTTAGAGAAAGGTGAAAAACCTGTTCATTGGTGCCAAGATTGTGGATCATCCTTGGCAGAGGCTGAGGTGGAATACATTGATAAGACATCAAAATCAATTGATGTTGCATTCAAGTTAGATGAAACATCTTTAAATAAGGTTAAGGACTTATTTAATACCAAAGAAGCAGATGAAATTTCATTTGTGATATGGACTACAACACCGTGGACAATTCCTTCAAATGTGGCAGTTTGTATTAATCCTGAATATAAATACTCACTTATAAAAATGAATAACAAATTCTATGTGATCGCATTTGAAATGGCTGATCATTGTAAAGAAAGATGGAAACAAAAATTTGAAGTTATATCCACAATTGAGGGTAAAAAATTAAGTGATATTTATCTCATTCATCCATTTTTAGAAAGAAAGTCAGTCCTTCTTCATGGAGACCATGTTACAACTGAAACAGGAACAGGATGCGTTCATACTGCTCCAGCTCACGGTATGGATGATCATTTAATATGTAAAAAAAATAATATTGACACAATAAATTCTCTCAATAATAAAGCTTTCTTTAAAGATGAGTTAGATTTTATTGCGGGGCTTCCTGCCATAAAAGCAGATCCACTCATTGTTGAAAAATTACAAGAGCATAATGCACTCGTTAATATTGAAGATTATCATCATTCATATCCCCATTGTTGGAGACATAAAACGCCTCTAATTTTCACATCAACTCCTCAATGGTTTATTTCAATGAAAAAAAACAATCTTATTAAAGATGCCTTGAATGATATTAAGAATGTAAACTGGGAACCTTCGTGGGGCTTTCAAAGAATTGAATCTATGCTTTCTGATAGACCTGATTGGTGTATTTCAAGACAAAGAAATTGGGGAGTTCCAATAACTTTGGTTGTTCATAAGGATACTGGTGAAATCCATCCTGATCAAAAAGACTTATTTGAAAAATTTGCACAAGTTATTGAAAAAGATGGAATTTCAGCTTGGGATAAGTTGAATTTAGAAGATTTTATCGATGACCATGAAGAATATATTAAAACTTCTGACTCTTTGGATGTTTGGTTTGACTCTGGTGTAACTCATTATGCAGTTTCATCAAAAAGATTTGGTAATGAAGTTATCTCAGATCTTTATCTAGAGGGTTCAGATCAACATAGAGGATGGTTTCAATCTTCATTATTAACTAGTATAGCTATGAATAATTCTGCACCATATAAAACAGTCCTTACTCATGGGTTTGTTGTAGATGAACAAGGAAGAAAACAATCAAAATCACTTGGAAATGTTGTTTCTCCTCAAAAAGTATGGGACAGCTTAGGAGCAGATATTTTAAGACTATGGGTGGCTTCAACTGATTTCAGAAGTGAAATGGTTGCATCTGATGAAATATTGAAACGAACTTCTGATCAATACAGACGAATCAGGAATACATTTAGATTTATCTTGGGCAACTTAAGTGATTTTAATGATAAAAATAAAGTTGAGTTCAATGACCAAGTTGAATTAGATAAATGGATCATCAATGAAACAAAAATCCTTCAAAAAGAAATTACAGAATTGTATCAATCATATTCTTATCATAAGGCAACTCAAAAAATACATAATTTTTGTGTTAACGAATTGGGAGGAATATATCTCGATATTGTTAAAGACAGGCTTTATACATGCAAAAATGATTCTTTAGCAAGAAGATCATGTCAAACAAGCCTTGATTTTATACTAAATGTATTAGTAAGGCTTATTGCTCCAATACTTTCTTATACAGCAGAAGAAATTTGGCAAACTAGCGACAGATTAAATGATCAGGAGAAATCTGTTTTTCTATCAAATTTTGATACTTTTGAAATTGTATCGGAATCCAGTATCAACCAGTCTGAATGGAAAAGAATTTTTGAAATTAAGGATGCTGTCAATCAGTCTATTGAAGAAATGAGAAATGATAATAAGTTAAAAGGGTCTCTTGATTCAGTAGTAAACATTCAAGCTACCTCAAATGACTTTAAAATTCTAAATAAGCTTGGAGACGAACTTCATTTTTTATTTATTTCTTCAGAGGCAAAAGTTAAAGAGGGAAAAACTTTTAAAATTAAAATCACTACTTCAAAAAATGCGAAATGTGTTAGATGTTGGCACAGGGATTTATCAGTAGGATCTATACAGGAACATCCAGAATTGTGTAATAGATGTATTGATAATATAGAAAATGATGGCGAGCAAAGAAAATCTGTATAACTATAGATTTATATTAATTATCTTTCTATTAGTATGTTTGGATATATTCTCTAAAGTTATTGCAAATAATAACTTGTTATTTGGTCAGTCAGTAGACACTGTTTTTCCTCTCATTGAATTATTGCTAATCTTTAACTCAGGAATTGCTTTTGGAATTTTTGATAATAATGGTGAGTTGGCTTCAAATTTATTATTGATATTAACTATATTGATTACTCTTTATCTTTTGTGGATGATTATTAATGAAACTAAAGATAGAAATAAAATTGCTTTGTCATTTATAACTGGTGGCGCGATTGGAAATATCCTTGACAGAATTAATGACGGGAGCGTAACAGACTTTCTTCATTTGAAAATATATAATTACTCGCTTTTTGTATTTAATTTAGCTGATGCATTTATAACGATAGGTGCGATATTAATTATATACTTTGAATTTAAAGATTATTTGAAATGACTACTGAAATAAAATTAGCCAATCCAAGAGGCTTTTGTGCTGGTGTTGATAGAGCTATAGACATTGTTAATAAAGCTCTTGATATATATGGGGCTCCTGTGTATGTGAAACATGAAGTTGTTCATAATAAAGTAGTTGTGGATGATTTAAGAAATAGGGGTGCAGTATTTGTAGAGGAAATTGATGAGATTCCTGATGATTCATTAGTAATCTTTAGTGCCCATGGAGTATCTAGTGAAGTAGAGGAGACTACTAAGGCAAGAAATCTTAATTTTTTTGATGCCACATGTCCTTTAGTTACCAAAGTTCACATGGAAGTAAGAAAACATGCTAAAGCAAATAGAGATATTATTTTAATTGGTCATGAAGGCCATCCCGAAGTTGAGGGTACGATGGGCCGTCATATAAACTCTGAAAATAGTTCAATATATTTAGTTCAAGATGAGAATGATGCATTAAATATTAATGTAAATAATAGTGAAAGTCTTGCCCTTGTTACTCAGACAACACTTAGCGTTGATGAGACAATTGTGATAATAGATATACTAAGAAAAAGATTTCCAAATATTGAAGTTCCAAAAAAAGATGATATTTGTTATGCAACACAAAACAGGCAGGATGCTGTAAAACAGCTAGCCCTTGAATCTGATTATATTATTGTAGTTGGATCAAAAAATAGCTCAAACTCGAATAGACTTAAAGAGCTTGCTGAAAAATGTGGTTGCAAATCAACTTTAATAGATGAATTTTCAGACTTAGATCTTGAGGATATTAAAAAATTTAAAAATATTGCTATTACAGCTGGAGCATCTGCTCCAGAATCAAGAGTTATAGAGATCGCAAAATCTCTTGAAGATTATTTTGGAGCAAAGCTTATTGAGGATGGCGAAGATACCGAGAATGTTTATTTTAAAATGCCTCCTGGATTGAGATAAATGGAAATTGAAAACCATATTTTTAAAAATATAAAATTCGTCAATTCTCCAAATTCTAATGAAAGACCTGAAAACACAAAAATAAGCTTAATAGTAATTCACTCAATTAGCCTTCCTCCAAATGTTTATGGAAACAATTATGTAGAAGATTTTTTTATGAATAAACCCATCATTTCTGATCATGATTATTTTCAAGAGATTCAAGATATGAGAGTATCATCTCACCTTTATATAAAGAGAACTGGCGAAATTATTCAATTTGTACCTTTAAACATGCGAGCATGGCATGCTGGCGAATCATCCTATAAAGGCATTAAAGATTGTAATAACTATTCAATTGGAATTGAACTCGAAGGAACAGACTGTGATGTTTATTCAAACGAACAATACGAATCATTGATTAAAATTTCAAGATTGATTATTAAAAATTATCCAGTAATTAATAAGGATAATATTGTAGGCCATTCTGATATTTCACCTGGAAGGAAAACAGATCCTGGTAATAAATTTGAATGGGGAAGATATTTAGATGCACTATGATTAAGAATGACTTTTTAAAAATAATCTCATTCACGGGCTTTGGATTTTCCTCTGGTTTGCCTTATGTATTAATTCTAATAACACTCACTGCATGGTTAAGGGATGTAGGCATAGATTTGAGTCTTATTGGTTTTATAAGTTGGATTAGCTTAGCGTATTCAATTAAATTTCTTTGGGCGCCATTTATCGATAGATTCTCGATACCTTTTTTAAATATTTTTGGTTCACGAAGAAGTTGGATTGTTTTGATGCAAATAATAATAATTATTTCTTTATATATACTCTCAACTATAAATCCAATAACAAATCTTTCTTTTTTTACATTTATTGCTCTAATTATTGCTTTGGCTGGTTCAATACAAGATATTGCAATAGATGCTTATAGAATTGAAAGTGCTAAGCTAGAAGATCAAGGAAATTTAGCAGCTGGTTATCAGTTCGGATACAGAATCGCAATTTTAGTAGGGTCCTCTTTAGCATTAATAATTGCAGCTAATTTCTCTTGGTCATTTGCTTATCAATTGATGGCTTTAATATTTATTGTGAACATAGTCTTATCAATGCTCATTTCAAGTGAATCACAAAATCATGATCTACAGAAGTTAAATCATATCAATTCAATAATTGAACCATTAAAGGATTTCTTTTCTAGATTTGGTATTAAGATGGCTTCAATTCTTCTCCTAATTGTAGCCACATACAGATTAACTGACATTGTAATGGGCCCAATGGCAAATCCTTTTTATATTGATATGGGTTATACACTTGAGGAAATTGGTTATATTGTGAAAGTAGTTGCATTAATTGCAACAATTTTTGGAGTTTTTCTTGGCGGCATATTAATAAAAAGAATTGGTTTGTATAAATCGTTAATAATTGGTGGAATTTTAGTAATGTTTACTAATTTATTTTTTTCTTATGCAGCCTTAAGTGAAAAGAATTTGACTCTTTTAGCTTCAATAGTAGCTTCTGATAGCATTGCAGCAGGAATTGTTGGTACTGTAAATATAACTTTTTTAACTAGCTTGGTTTCCCAAAAATATACAGGATTTCAGTATGCATTATTAACCTCATTAATGGCATTTTTAGGAAAAATATTTGCCGGATTTTCGGGTTTGATAGTTGAAAATTTTCAAAGTTTATATGGTTTTTCCATCGGATGGATGTCTTTTTATATATTTACATCGATCTTGGCTTTACCAGCAATACTTATGATCTATCAAAACAGAAGTCACTTTTCATCAACTAAATAGTGCAACTTAGTAGATTAATATTTTTTTCTTCACTTGTTGTGGTATTTATATTAAGCACTATAAATGCGAGCGAGATTCCAAGATTTAATTCATTATCTATGTTGTCTGACAAATTAGTACATATATTAATTTATACATACTTAAGCTATGTTGGATCTATATGTAAGTTTAAGATTTCTAATCTGACTTTAGTTTTTTACATTTTTTTATTTGGAGCATTTATTGAATTGATACATTATTATCATCCATATAGATATTTTGAGTATTTTGACTTACTTGCAAACCTAATTGGGGTTACAATTGCGCTGCTAATAATTAGGTTAAAAAATAATTTAATCTATTGATTTATAATTTTTAGCCCATAACTACTGTCTAAGATAGATTTTAGTTATTTAAATGGAGAGATAAATGAAGTTAAGACCTTTACATGATAATGTTCTTGTTAAAAGAACAGAAGAAGAGGAAACATCTACTGGTGGCATTATTCTTTCTGGTTCTGCAAAAGAAAAGCCATCTCAAGGTGAGGTAGTTGCAGTCGGACCTGGAAAAGTTTCTGAATCAGGCGACTCAGTTTCTATGAATGTTTCAGTTGGAGATACAGTTATTTTTGGCCAATACGGCGGCAATGAAATCAAATTAGACGGTGAAGATTATCTTATTCTAAGTGAAAGAGATATTTTTGGTGTCGTAGAATAAATTTTTAATAGGGAGATAAATTATGTCAGTTAAAGATGTGAAATTTGGAGATAACGCGAGATCGCAAATGCTTGATGGTGTGAATACACTAGCAAATGCGGTTAAAGTTACCCTTGGTCCAAAAGGTAGAAATGTTGTCTTAGACAAATCTTTTGGAGCGCCAACGGTAACTAAGGACGGTGTTTCTGTTGCTAAAGAAATAGAACTTGAAAATAAATTTGAAAATATGGGTGCACAAATGCTAAAACAAGTAGCATCACAGACTTCTGATGAAGCTGGAGATGGAACAACTACTGCTACGGTTTTAGCTCAATCTATTGTCAATGAAGGAAATAAAGCTGTTGCAGCTGGAATGAATCCTATGGACCTTAAAAGAGGAATCGATAAAGCAGTTTTAAGCGCTGTTGAGTATGTCAAAGGTCTAAGTGTTCCTTGCACAGATGATAAGGCAATTTCTCAAGTTGGAACAATTTCAGCTAATGGTGATACAGCTGTTGGTGAAATAATAGCTGAAGCTATGGAAAAAGTTGGTAAAGAAGGCGTCATTACCGTTGAAGAAGGCAGTGGTATAGAAAATGAACTAGATGTTGTTGAAGGAATGCAATTTGATAGAGGATACTTATCGCCATATTTCATTACAAATCAAGATAATATGACAGTTGAGTTAGATTCTCCTTATATCCTTCTTTTTGATAAAAAGATTTCAAACATAAGAGATCTTTTACCATTACTAGAATCTGTAGCAAAAGCTGGCAAACCTCTATTGATTATTGCTGAAGACATTGAAGGTGAAGCACTAGCAACCTTGGTTGTAAATAATCTAAGAGGAATAGTTAAAGCTGCGGCATGCAAAGCTCCTGGTTTTGGTGATAGAAGAAAGGCAATGCTAGAGGATATTGCTATCCTAACTGGTGGAACAGTAATCTCTGAAGAAGTTGGACTTTCTCTTGAAGGCGCAACAGTTGAAGATTTAGGCACATCTAAAAGAGTTGTATTAAATAAAGATAATGCAACAATAATTGATGGAGCAGGGGATGAAAATGCTATTGCAACAAGAGTTAATCAAATTAGAGCTCAAGTTGAAGAAACAACTTCTGACTATGATAAAGAAAAATTACAAGAAAGAGTTGCTAAGCTTGCTGGTGGTGTTGCCGTCATTAAGGTTGGTGCTGGATCTGAAGTTGAAATGAAAGAGAAAAAGGCAAGGGTAGAAGATGCATTACATTCTACAAGAGCTGCTGTTGAAGAGGGAGTCGTTCCTGGTGGTGGATCTGCATTAATTAGATGTTTAGAAGCTGTTGCAAAACTAAAAGGCGATAATGATGATCAGAATGTTGGCATCAATATAGCTAAAAAAGCATTTGAAGCTCCATTAAGACAAATAGTTTCTAACGCTGGAGAAGAACCATCAGTGATAGTTAATAAAGTAACTGATGGGAAAGATTCTTTTGGATTCAATGCAGCTACAGGTGATTTTGGAGATATGATTGAGATGGGTATTCTTGATCCTGCTAAGGTCACTAGAACTGCTCTTCAAGCAGCAGGTTCAGTTGCTGGTATGATGATTACTACAGAAGCTATGGTTACTGATGTTCCCAAAGAGGAAACTCCAATGCCACCAATGCCAGATATGGGCGGCATGGGCGGCATGGGCGGCATGATGTAAATCTTTGATACTATTTAAAAATTTGGGGCATTTTGCCCCATTTTTTTTGTATAATTAACTTTAATAATAATATTTTTGGAGCTGCTTAAATGAAAGCTATATATTTTTTACCAGTTTTTTCAATAAATTTATTTGCTCATATAAACAATACTATTCATTCTCATATGATTGATTTTTTTGTTAATTCGATTATTTTATTTGCTTATGTTTCTTTAGGCTTAACAATGGCCCTAATTATTAGAGCAATTTATAGGAGGTTTGTATGAAAATTAAAGATGCAAGTGCACATTGTGATATACCATGTGCTGTTTATGATCCAGGAGTAGCTCAATATGCTGCATTAAGTGTAATTAGATTTTTAGATTTAATTGGTGAGATGCCTGAAAAAATAGAATCTAAGAAAGATCTAGCTCATTTATCTAGACTAGTTCAACAAAAAGAGGAACATGCCGTTGAAGTTAAGGATGCTGTAAAAACTATATGGGGTGATTATTTTAAAGAGCCCCAAATGGAAAAATTTCCAGAAATTCATGATCTAACTCACTCAATCATGATGACAGCTTCTAAGTGTAAGCAAGACATTGATCGCCAGAATGGTGAAGATTTGATTGAAAAAGTTAACAGGTTTGCTGAGATATTTTGGGCAACAAAAGATGTTAAAACAGTAACTAAAAAATCTTTAAATCCACCACATATGGATATTATCGTTCCAGTTTTAAGTGATTAATCTTCATAGAGTTAGGGGCCAAAGTATGATCCCTAATTTTAACGAAAATGATTTAGTTCTTAGCTTAAAGTATTTTCGCTCTTTAAGAGTCGATGATGTGATATTGCTTGATATCCCAAAGATTGGAACAGTATTAAAAAGAATTAAATCAATTAATGGAACAGATATAATTATCGATGGTGATAACAAAGAGTACCCATCAGAAATTTATAATAAAAAATATAAAACCAATGATGTTATTGGTAAAGTCTTTTTTAAATTTTAACGATTTTAATTTTTGATATTAAATTCTCATCTAATTCCAAAACCTCAAACCGATAATTCTCTATTTGGATACACAAGTTAGCTTGAGGAATTTGATCAAGATATTCAGTAATTAATCCATTAATAGTTTTAGCATTATCTTCAGGAATTGCCCAGCTTAAATAATTATTAAGTTCTCTAATTTTTGAATTACCATCAGTTAATATTGATCCATCTTTTAATTTAATAAATTCTTTTTCTAACTCATCCCTATCCCCACCAAATGTTCCAGTTATTTCCTTAAAAATATCCTCAACAGATATTAAACCCTCTATTTCTCCATATTCATCTACAACCAAACCTAAACTTTGATTACTTGAGAGAAACTCTCTAAGTTGCTTCATTAGAAGGGTAGATTGAGATACAAAATATGTTTTTTGGAGTATTTTTTTATAATCCTGATTTTTTTTGCTAAAACTTTCTAAGAATGAATGAGAGTCCTTTAAATGAAGAACACCAATCATATTATCTATTGTGTCTTTATAAACAGGCAATCTAGTATATTCAGTAGATTCAATAATTTTTGTTGCATTTCCATAGTCTTCATTAATATTTATACCAATTATTTCAGAAGTTGGAATCATGATATCTTCTACTACAAGCTCTTCCATGCCTAAAACAGAGGAAAGCATTTTCCTATATTGTTTTGGGATTAATTCACCAGATTCTTCAAGAAGTGTTTTAAGTTCCTCGGTATTTAAATTTTCATTTAACGAGGCATCTCTCGCATTTAATTTAAATAATTTAAGTATCAACCTGCTTAGAAAATTAGTGAAAAATATTATTGGTTTAAAGATATAAATAAGAATATTTAGAATAAAAGATGATCTTGTTGCAAAACTTTCAGGCTTTATTGTAGCCATTGTTTTTGGAGTAATTTCTGAAAAAATCAGAATCACTATAGTTAATATGACTGAACCTAATAAAACATTACCACCAAAATAATCAATCATAATTATTGTCACAATCGCTGAGGCTAAAATATTTGCAAAATTATTTCCTACTAAGATTGCTGATAGCAACTGATCGGGTCTTTTTAAAAGGTCTAAAGCTCTTTTTGCACTTGTTTTTGATTTTTTAGATAAATTCCTAAGTTTAATTTTATTAGCAGCCATCATCCCTGTTTCAGAACCAGAAAAGAAACCACTCAAAATTAATAAGAGTATAAGTGATGAAAATAAAAATATTAAAGAGGGGTCTTCTAACATTATGATCCAGCTATATATGAATTCATAAAATATGCTCCCAAGACAGCCCACATAGCAATAAAAAGACTCCTTGTAGCGTACTTAATGGGAAAATTAAAATATTTCACACCAGTCACAGTTACAACAAAGATTAACCAAGCAATAAAGGTAAAAATAGCTTTAAAAATTAAATTTGAGGTAAAAATAGATTGCATGCTAAGGCCAGAAATTAAAGAAAGTGATAGAAATAAAAGCCCAATTCCCAATAGTTTAAATACTATTTTATAGCTTCTTTCGACTGAAAATGGTTCTAGGCCCATCAAGCTACCCATTTTGATTTTTTTAACTTTTCTTTCAAGAATTAAGATTTCATTATAAGCAATAAAAATGAACAGCAAGCTAAGTCCAGTTACCATGAAATGAATTGTCGGCAAGATAGATATAACCTCATAAGTTAACAAATATATTAAAATGTATGATAAAGCTGACATGGTTATTGAAATAAAAAGAGAGCTTTCCTTTTGGTAGAAGACTCTAATAATAAAATAGATAACTATGCTTATAGTTACTTGGGTAATAAAACTCATTAAATATAAAGATTAATTAAAACTTTGCATAATAATACTATCAATATTAGCAAGGTTACCCTAAAATACACATCTTTTTAAACAAATTTAAATATTTTTACTATGGTAATTATTAGATTGGCTAGAAGTGGTTCAAAAAAGAATCCATATTATTTTATTACTGTTGCAGATGAAAGACGTCCAAGAGACGGTTCATTCATAGAGAGACTTGGTTTTTTTAATCCTTCAGCCAAAGGTCAAGAAGAAAGATTAAGAATAGATTTAAATAAGATAGAAGAGTGGAAATCAAAAGGTGCTCAGGTTAGTGATAGAGTAGGTGCTTTAGTAAAAGAAGCTAATTTAACACCAGAAGAATTTGCGGCAAAGGTTGAAGCAAAAAAAGCAAAAGCTAATGCAAAAAAAGCTGTTTTAGCAGAAAAATTAGCAAAAGAAGCTGAGGAACAAGCTGCTAGTGAGGCTCAAGCAGAAGAAGAATCTCCAGCCGAAGAGGAAGCACCTGCTGAAGAAGAAGCACCTGCTGAAGAAGAAGCTCCAGCCGAAGAGGAAGCACCAGCTGAAGAAGAAGCTCCAGCCGAAGAGGAAGCACCAGCTGAAGAAGAAGCTCCTGCTGAAGAGGAAGCACCAGCTGAAGAAGAAGCTCCTGCTGAAGAGGAAGCACCTGCAGAAGAAGAAGCTCCTGCTGAAGAGGAAGCACCAGCTGAAGAAGAAGCTCCTGCTGAAGAAGAAGCTCCTGCTGAAGAAGAGTCTGAAGAAAAAGATTCTTCAGAAGATGAAAAAAAGTAAACTAGTTTGCATTGGAACCATTGGAAAACCTAGAGGTTTAAAGGGAGAATTTTTTCTAAATTCTTTTTGTAATCCAAGAGAAAATATTCTTAAATACATTGATAACATCCAGACTAAGGATATAAAGCTTAGCTTTGAGTATATTAAAAAAAGCAATACTAAATTTCATGCAAAAATCAAAGATGTAAATGATTTAGATGGAATTAAAGAATATACAAATATTAAACTCTACATTTTATCGAATGATTTACCTGTACTGTCTTCAAATGAGACCTATTGGCATGATCTTGTTGGAATGCTTGTTGTAAATATAAATAAAAATGAGATATTAGGCATAATTGAAGGATTAAATAACTTTGGTTCAAATGATTGTTTAATAGTAAAACCTTCAACTGAATCAATAGATAACAAAGAAAGATTAATTCCTTTTATAAAACAAACTTTTATAACATCAATTGATAAAGAAAAGAGATTAGTAAAAGTAGACTGGGAAAGTGATTACTAAAATGAATATTAATATATTAACTATATTTCCTGAGATATTTAATGTTTTAGAATCTGGTGTCGTTTCAAAACCAATTAAGAATAAATTACTTTCTATTCAAGCTTTAGATATAAGAAAGAATTCTGTAAATAAACATAATCACATAGATTCAAAACCCTATGGTGGTGGTGAAGGAATGGTTATGATGGCTGAACCAATTGTTAAAACATTAAAAGAAGTAGATAAAAAAAAACGTGGTCGAGTAATCTTTATGTCACCTCAAGGCAAGAGACTAAACCAACAAAAAATTATTTCTTTATCTAAATTAAAAAATATAACTTTAATTTGTGGAAGATATGAGGGTATAGATCAAAGAATAATTGATAAATATGTAGATGAAGAAATATCTATAGGTGATTTTATTTTAAGTGGTGGCGAGTATGCAGCAATATGTCTAGTAGATGCTATATCTAGATACTTGCCAGGGACTTTAGGAAACAAAAACTCATATCTAAATGATACTTTTTCAAATGGTTTATTAAAAGGAGATGTTTTCACAAAACCTGAAATATTTGAATCGATGAAGGTTCCAGATGTGCTTTTATCAGGAAATCATAAAAAAATTGAAACTTGGAGATCTGAAATATCTTTTATAAGAACTTTAATGAAAAGGCCAGATTTACTAGATGGTCTAAAATTAACAAAAAAACAAAAAAAACTCTTGGAAGAATGGAGATCTAAGGCTATCCTATAGCCCTTTTTAGGCGAATATTATGAGTGATAGTAAAGACAACAAGAAAAAAGGCTTTTTTTCCCGTTTATTTGGAGGATTAAGTGCGCCTAAAGAAACAGAAAATAAAGTAACTAAATCTCAAGATTCTGTTGAATTACCAACAAAATCCGCTTTAAACAAAATGAAAAAAGCAGATATAGTAGATGTTGCTAAAGAAAATGGACTTGATTTAGACATAAATTTAACTAAAGCAAAGTTATTAGAAGCTTTGGAACTCCATTTTAATCAGTCATCTCCTCCAAGTGCAGTAGATGATGCGGCTACAGCTATGGCTGAGGCAGCAGAAGAAGCACCAGCTGAGGAAGAAGCACCTGCAGAAGAAGAAGCTCCTGCAGAAGAAGCACCAGCTGAGGAAGAAGCACCTGCTGAAGTAGAAGCTCCAGCCGAAGAGGAAGCACCTGCTGAAGTAGAAGCTCCAGCCGAAGAGGAAGCACCAGCTGAGGAAGAAGCACCTGCTGAAGTAGAAGCACCTGCAGAAGAAGAAGCACCAGCTGAAGAAGTAAAAGTTTCTTTAGATGAGAAATCTCCATCACAGATAATTAATAACTTTGAATCAAAACAACTTAAATCAGATCTTCCTGAATTTAGACCTGGTGATACAGTCGTTGTTTCAGTAAAAGTTAAAGAAGGTGACAGAACAAGACTTCAGGCTTTTGAAGGTGTAGTAATGGGTGTAAAGAAAGGAGGTTTAAACTCATCTTTTATAGTAAGGAAAATTTCCAGTGGAATTGGAGTTGAGAGAACTTTTCAAACTCATAGCCCTATTATTGATTCTATAAAAGTAAAAAGAAAGGGTGATGTACGCCAAGCTAAATTATTTTTTCTAAGAGAAAGATCTGGAAAATCTGCAAGAATTAAAGAACGTCTAGAATAATAAAAATGCAAAATCTAAATAAAGAAGATGCTAATCTTAGGTCTTTTTTAGATCATTTATATATTGAAAAAGGATTATCACAAAACACTGTGAAAGCTTATGAAGCTGATATATCAGCCTTTATAAATTGGATAAAAGAAAATACAAAACTAAAACTTAAAGATATAAAAGAGGAGAATATCAATAAATATATTTCATATTTATTTGAATTAAATTTAAAAAGCTCATCAGTTAATAGAAAAATTTCATCGATAAAATCACTTTATATGTTTTTAGTTAAGAAAAATATTTTAAAAAATTCACCTGTTAATGAAATTATATCTCCTAAACAAGAGAAATATTTGCCATTTTCAATGTCAGAGGATGAAGTAGATAAATTACTCAATAGCCCTAAACTCTCAAACAAAATTGAGAAAAGAGATAAGGCTATGATAGAAATGCTTTATGCAACAGGAATGAGAATATCAGAGTTAGTTAATTTAAAAATAACAGATGTTGATACACAAAGATGTGTCGTAAAGGTATTAGGAAAAGGTTCAAAAGAGAGATTAATACCATTTGGTGAAGCAGCACTTGAGTCTTTAAACGCATATTTATCTGATAGAGAAGAATCTTCATCAAAAGAAATATTTTTATCAAATAGACGAACAAAAATATCAAGAATTGCTTTTTGGCACAGAATTAAATTGTACCTTTCTAGAGAAAATCTAAAAAATTCTATATCACCTCACACCTTAAGACATGCTTTTGCAACACATTTACTTAACAGAGGTGCTGATTTAAGATCTGTACAGCTTTTATTAGGCCATAGTGACTTATCAACTACTCAAATATATACTCATATTGCAAAACAAAGATTAAGTGATGTCTTAAAAAAACATCATCCCAGAGGATAAAGTAATGAAAAAATATTTCTTATTTTCAATTTTAGTTATTTCAATAAATCTTATTTCACAAAATGCTATCTCAGAAGAATTTTTAGATAGATGTAAGCATGATAATTGTTACATGGATAGAATTGAAAAAATGATATCAATAGTTCTTCCAGAAGGTTCAAAAGTTGAGTCGATTGAAAAATCTGAATTTCCAGGAATTTATAAAGTATATTTTGGGGATCTTCAGCCTCTATATGTGTCCAAAGATGGAAAATATTTTATCTATGGACAAATGTTTAAAATAAATTGGGATTCAGCTGGAGTGGGAGCTTATGCGGGTGAAACTTATAAAAGTCTAACACCAAACGTAGATAATTTGACAGATCTAGATATCCTAGAAAAAAGGGTATCTTTGATGCAAGAAATCGAATCAAGTGAATTAATTAGTTTTCAATCAAAAGAACAGTTATACGAATTAACTGTTTTTACAGATGTAGATTGTGGTTATTGCAGAAAATTACATAAGGAAATTAAAGAATACAATGATTTGGGTATAACAATTAGGTATGCTGCATTTCCTAGATCTGGTCTAGGAACAGATGCTTTCACAAAAATGGTTGGCGCATGGTGTTCATCAGATTCAAAAAAAGCAATTACAAATCTAAAAAACGGAAAAAATCCATCTTTAACTTTCTGTGATTCTCAACCAGTTTCAAAACATTATGCAATTGGAAAAAAAATAGGAATCACTGGAACGCCTGCAATAATTACAGAGAAGGGAGAATTATTACCTGGATATTATTCGCCAAAAGATTTGTTGAAAAAATTAAAGAGTTAAGCTATGAAAAGTTTAAAAATAGGAATTTGTGGATGGGGAAATGTTGCAACCGGACTCTTTAACACCATTAATCAAAATAAAGAATTAATTAAGTCAAAAGGTAGACTTGATATCGAAATCTCAGTCATTGGAGCAAGAAGAGATAATCCAAAATGTAATCCAGGAAATACTGAAATCGTTAGAGATATTTTTGATGTTCTTGATAAAGAAATTGATGTAGTTGTTGAGCTCATAGGTGGAGTAGAGGTTGCAAGAGAATTAATTTTAAAAGCAATTAAAAATAAAAAACATGTTGTAACAGCAAACAAAGCAGTCATTTTTAACCATGGTGATGAAATTATAAAAGAAGCTAATGATAATGGAGTAATGTTTCTTTATGAATCATCTGTTTGTGCTGGCACACCAATTATTAAACTCCTTAATGAAGAGTTAGCAGCTAGCAATATTACTAAGATTGCTGGAATGCTTAACGGTACATCAAACTTTATACTTTCAAATATGGAGGATGGAGCTGATTTTAAATCAACCTTAGAGCTTGCTCAAAAAGAGGGATATGCAGAACCAGATCCAACTTTTGACATTGATGGAATGGATGCGGCTCACAAAATTGGCATATTGTCTTCTCTTGCTTTTGGAACAAATTTACCGCCAGATGATTTTTATATTGAGGGAATTTCAAAGATTGAAAAAGATGATTTTAAATATGCATCAGAAATGGGTTACACGGTCAAACATCTAGCAGTTTCGAAAATCAATAATAAAGAAATTGAATTGAGAGCTCATCCCGCTTTAATTAGAAGTAATTCATATTTAGCTAACTTAAAGGGAGTAAGAAATGGAATTGAATTAGAGACTGATCTTTTAGGCACACTTCATATAGCAGGATCTGGAGCTGGACAAGAATCAACTGCGTCTGGATTAATTTCAGATCTTGTTTTTCTTGCAAATTCAAATATAAATCCTTCATCAATTGAAAAAAAAGAAAAAAATGGTTTAATAGATTTCCAAAGTTTAAGTTTCCAGTATTATTTTTATATAGAAGCAGAAGATATACCAGGTGTTATGGCATCAATAACATCAATATTTGCTAAAAAGAACATAGGAATTGAATCGATAGTTCAAAAAGAAGATCTTAAAGAAAAGACAGTTCCAATTGTGCTAATAACAGACTTATTTTTAGAAAGTAATCACATAGAATTATTAGACAATATTCTAAAATTAGATTCTGTTAATTCAGTCAGGTCAATAAGAATTGAATCATAGTAAAAATGTTTTTTCATAGCACTAGAGGTAAAGATAAAGATAAGACCTTTGAACAAGTTCTAATGCAAGGACTTGCAGATGACGGAGGTTTGTTTATTCCAGATTCCTGGCCAAAAGTTGATATAGAAAAATTAAAAAAATTAGATACATTTTTAGATGTTGCTAAATATATAGTACCAATGTTTACTTATTCATCTTTCACCGATCATGAGGTTGAGGAAGTGCTTAATAATACATGGCATGATTTTTCTCAAAAAGATTTTATTAAGATCTTTGACATTGATGAATCTACTTCAGTTTTAGAATTATTCCATGGTCCTACAGCTGCATTTAAGGATTTTGGTTTACAGTTAGCTGCAGCTTTTTTTAACAAGTCTCTTCAAGCTCAAAACAAAACAGCAGTTGTCTTTGGTGCAACTTCTGGTGATACAGGTTCTGCTGCTATTGATGCCTGTAAAGAATTTGAATCAATTAAAAGTTTTATTTTAATTCCTGATGGCAATATGTCTGAAATACAAAGAAAACAGATGACAACTGTAAATAAAAAAAATGTTTTTCCTATATTAGTTAGTGGAACTTTTGATGATTGTCAGGATATTGTTAAAAAGGGGTTTAAAGAAAGAAATTTCTTAAGAGATGATCAATATCTCTTAGCAGTTAATTCTATAAACTGGGTGAGAATAATTGGTCAAATCTGTTATTATTTTTATGCATCGCTAAAAATTAATGCGTTATCAAACCCCTTAAATTTTTCAGTTCCAACAGGTAATTTTGGAAACGTATTTGCTTGTTATGCAGCTTCAAAAATGGGCATGCCCATAGGAAAGATCATTGTTGCAGTTAATAGCAATGATATCCTAGATCGATTTTTTAAAAAAAATGATTATTCAAAGAAAATTGTTTCTGAAACAATTTCTCCAAGTATGGATATAAGTGTTGCAAGTAATTTTGAAAGATTAATATATGATTTTTATTTAAACCGAAACAGTGAAGATTGTTCAAATCTATATAAACAATTTCCTAATCAAGGCATTAAAATTAATGATGCAATGTGGCAAAAATCAAGAGATTTATTTATGAGCTTTAGTATTGATGATGATTCAACTTTTGAATCTATGAAATTTTATAACAACAAACATCGCTACGTGATGGATCCTCATACAGCTGTTGCTGCAAAAGCTATAAACATCCTTAAAGACAAATTAAAAAATCAAACTGTCATTCTTTCAACAGCTCATCCAGCAAAATTTCCTAACGCTTTAAAAAAAGCTGACATAAGCATTGATGAAATTCCAAATAATTTAAGAGAGGTCATTTCAAAGAAAGAAGTTGCAGTCCATTTAAGCGCCTCAGATGATTCAATTTTTAATTATATTAAAGAAAATAATTAAATATGGATATTAATGAACTAAAATCAAATTTATCTGATTTGGAAATTAGATTAAAAGATATTAAAGATAATGTTCTTTTGGTTGATTCTAAAAAAGATAGACTAAATCAAATTGAAAGCGATCTTTCGGAAGAAGAGGTCTGGTCAGATTTAGAGCTTTCTCAAAAACTCAGCAAGGAAAAAACTAGTATTGAAAAGGCACTAAATTCTTTTAATGAAGTTTCTAACAAATTATCTGACTCAATAGTCCTATTAGATGTTTCTATTGAAGAGAATGATGATTCTTCTTTAGAAGAAATCTTTAATGAAGTTAAAGATATAACATCATCTATTGAAGAACTTGAATTTAGTAGAATGTTTTCAAACAAAATGGATTCATCATCAGCATATATAGAGATTCAGTCTGGCTCAGGCGGAACTGAGGCGCAAGATTGGGCAGAAATGTTATTGCGAATGTACACGAAGTGGTCTGAGAATAGAGGCTTCTCCTCAGAATTAGTAGAAATATCTCATGGTGATGTTGCAGGAATAAAATCAGCATCATTGCACGTAGATGGAGACCATGCCTATGGATGGTTAAGGACTGAAACAGGTATACATAGATTGGTAAGAAAATCTCCTTTCGATTCTGGTAATAGAAGACATACTTCGTTCGCATCTGTTTTTATATCACCTGAGATTGATGAATCAATTGAAATAAATATTAATAAAGCTGATATAAGAACAGATACATATAGAGCTTCGGGGGCAGGAGGCCAGCATGTTAATAAAACAGATTCTGCCGTTAGACTGACTCACATACCATCAGGTGTAGTAGCTCAATCACAAAGCGATAGATCACAACATAAAAATAAAGAAAATGCATTAAAACAATTAAAATCCAAGCTTTACGAGTTAGAATTACAAAAACAGAATGAAGAACAACAAATTCTTGAGGATAGTAAGTCTGATATAGGATGGGGAAGTCAAATTAGATCTTACGTATTAGATCAATCAAGAATTAAAGACTTAAGAACAAATTATGAAACAGGTAATACAACAGCAGTTTTAAATGGAGACTTAGATGATTTTATGAAATCATCATTAAAAGCAGGCGTATAAATGGATAAAGATAATTTCAGCGGTGAAAAAGCGCTAATTGACGAAAGAAGGAAAAAACTAGAACAGCTTAGGAATAAGGGTAATGCTTATGGTAATTCTTTTAAGCCTGAGAACAATGCTAAAGATCTTCATGAGAAGTATGGTGAATTTTCCAAAGAGGAGCTGGTTGAGAAAAAAATAAAAGATATTTCAGTTGCTGGCCGTATTGTTTTAAAAAGAGTTATGGGAAATGCTAGCTTTGCAACTTTAAGAGATTCTTCTGGCGATATTCAAATATATGTTACTAAAAACAATGTAGAAGAAAGTGTATATGAGGATTTTAAAACCTGGGATCTTGGAGACATTGTTGGAGTTTCAGGTACTCTTTTCAGAACTAAAACTGATGAACTGACAATAGATGTTTGGGATTTAGAGATGATTACAAAATCATTAAGACCAATGCCAGAAAAATTTAAAGGATTAACTGATATTGAAGCAAGATATAGACAAAGATATCTTGATCTTATGACTAATAATGATACAAAAGAAGTTTTTATTAAAAGAACAAAAATTATAGATTCTATGAGAAAAAAAATGAATGATTGTGGTTATCTTGAGGTTGAAACGCCCATGATGCATCCTTTAGCAGGAGGGGCAGTCGCGAGACCATTTATAACTCAACATAATGCTTTAGGCCAAGATCTTTACCTAAGAATAGCTCCGGAGCTTTATTTAAAAAGACTTTTGGTAGGTGGATTTGAGAGAGTTTTTGAGATTAATAGAAGTTTCAGAAATGAAGGCTTATCAACTAAACATAATCCTGAATTTACTATGATGGAATGGTATGAAGCATATGCTAGCATGCAAGATCAAATGGATTTAACTAAAGATATCATCTTAAGTGCTGCTGCAGCTGCTGGGTGTGACTCAAAAATTGAGTGGGGCGATACAAATATTAATCTAAGCAACTTTAAACAAGCTACATTATCAGAATTAGTTATAGAGTATAACAAAGATATTTCTAGAAATGATTTAGACAATAAAAAGAAATTAGAAGAATTTCTAAAAAATAAAAAAATTAAAATAGAAAAAAATTGGGGTACTGGAAGGATGATCCTAGAAGTTTTTGAAGAAACCGTTGAGGATAAACTAATAGATCCAACTTTTGTTACAGAGTATCCTGTCGAGGTCTCACCATTATCAAGAAGAAATACAGAAAATCCTGATTATGCAGATAGATTTGAGTTATTTATTGGTGGAAAAGAATTTGCTAACGGATTTTGTGAACTTAATGATCCTGATGATCAAGCCTCAAGATTTGAAGATCAGGTTGCTGCCAAAGATTCTGGCGATAAAGAGGCAATGGATTATGATCATGATTACATAACTGCATTGGAGCATGGCATGCCTCCAGCTGTAGGTGTGGGTATGGGAGTAGATAGGTTGGTTATGTTATTAACTAATCAATCATCAATAAGAGATGTTTTATTATTTCCACAATTAAAGTCTTAGAAACAATCACCATCTAAATTTATCAAAATTTTCTGGATTGGCCCAACCTTTAGGATTATTCCAAGCTCTTTTGTTGTTGTATGTCTTTAAATTATAGGAATAGCATTTTAGCTTATTAGTTTTATCTCTTAATTCAGTTTGAAGACCTAGCTTTAACATAGTTTCGTCTATTATTTTATCGTTTATAAAATCAGTGAAAATTACAATTTTTTGACTGATAAGATTTTTTACAGTGCCTATGTCAGCTTCTGAGAATTCCACATCATCTAAGATTATAAATAAATCAAAATTTTCAGTTGATATGTTTTTGGTATCAGGACCAATTGATAAAGTCTCAATATCTAATTTTTCAATTCTCTTTAAAAGTTTTGAAATATCAAGTTTTGTTTGAATAAAAACATGACGTGGTTTTTCATCTTCAATAATATTTGCTATATAACTAAAGAGAATTTTTTCTTTTTTTATCATTTCATTAGATGTTTTACAGCCTCTCTTTCAGAGATTAACTCATCTATTGATATTTTGAATTTTGACTTTGCAAAGTCTGAAAGAGATATATCTCTTTTAATTTCAATAGTACCATCATCTAGAGTTATTAAAGGATAACCACAAATGAGGCCTTCTGGGACATCATATGAGCCATCACTTGCAATTGCTGCGCTGAAACATTCTCCAGATACTGCAGGACTTTCAGAGGCAATTACCGTATCAATAGCTGCCTTGGCAGCAGAAGTGGCTGAAGATGCGCCCCTTGCATCTATCACTGCCTTACCTCGTTGTTGAACAGTTGGAATGAAATCAGACTCTATCCATTCCATATCATTGATTATAGAACTTCCTAGTTCACCGTTGATAACTACATTTTCTGCATCTGGATACATTGTTGGGCTATGATTACCCCAAATAATCATATTAGAGACATCTGAAATATTATTATTAGTTTTCTTTGCAATAACTGATTTTGCCCTATTTGAATCTAGCATAGTCATTGCCAACCAAGTTTGAGAGTTATTATTTGCAGCATCTTTTCCAATTAAAGCATTTGTATTAGCAGGATTTCCAACCACAAGTATTTTTGCATTCTCTTTTCCATAAGCGCCAATTGCTTTACCCTGATCAACAAAAATTCCACCATTAATACTCAAAAGATCTGATCTTTCTTCTATTTTTTTACCGTTGTAAACTATTCCTCTTGGAATGCTTCCAACCAGGAGAAACCAGTCCGCATCTTTTGATGCTTCTTCAAAGTTGTCTGTATAAGTAACGTCCCCCATATTTGGAAAGTATGAATCTTCTAATTCCATTACTAGTCCCTCAAGTTTGCTTACAACTTGAGGAATTTCAACCAATGACAAATCAACTTTTTTATTTCCAAATGTTTTCCCATCAACCAGTCTTGGAATTAATGAATATGCGATTTGACCAGCTGCTCCTGTAACTACAACTTTTACTGATGAACTCATTTATATCCTCTTAAAAAATATATTAATTGATAATTATATTCCTAAATTAATATCTAAACCTTATTTTTGTTTCATAGTAAATATATTTTTTTTTGATTAAAATATATTTTGTTTCTATAGATAATTTCAAACCAAATTCGGAGAAAAAGATATGGGTATTAGATTTGATGACAAAGTGGCAATTGTTACCGGTGCAGGAGGTGGTATCGGCAAAGAACATGCTCTAGAACTTGCTAAAAGAGGTGCTAAGGTAGTAGTGAATGATCTTGGTAGTAATGTTGATGGCAGCGGGGCCAGTGATGCAGCAAATGAAGTTGTAGAACTTATCAAATCAGAAGGAGGAGAAGCTATTTCTAATGGAGCTAGCGTAACAGACTTAGTTGCAGTGAAGGCTATGGTCAATAAGACTATGGAGGAGTGGGGAAGAATAGATATCTTAGTAAATAATGCTGGAATCCTCAGAGACAAAAGTTTTCACAAGGTCACTTTAGAGGATTTTAAACTAGTAATGGATGTTCATTTTCAGGGCAGCTTAAATTGTACTCATACCATTTATCCCATAATGCGGGAGCAAGAATATGGACGTATTATTTTTACTAGCTCTGCAAGTGGTGTATATGGGAACTTTGGACAAACTAATTATGGCTCTGCAAAAATGGCTATGATTGGCCTAATGAATACACTTAAGCTTGAAGGACAAAATAAAAATATATTTACTAACTCAATTACTCCTGTTGCCTACACAAGGATGACAGAAGGATTAATACCTGAAGATTTTGGAAAAAACTTAAGTTCTGAATTTATTACGCCTGCTGTAATTTATCTAGCCAGTGAAGAAGCTCCTAACGGAGTAACAATAGCAGCGGGTGCAGGCGTATTTTCAAGAATTTTTATACATGAAACTATGGGAGTTTCTCTAGGAATGGGTGAAGACATGACACCTGAAAATATACATGCAAATTGGGATAAGATCTCTGATATGAATGAAGCTAGAGCTCTTCAAAATGGAGGAGAGCAAACCCTAAAGTTTTTTGAGCTTATTAATAAATAGCTTATGTTTAGGCAGAAAAGCTTGGCCTAGAAGTTATATTATTTATATATGCTGAAAGATTCTGATAATCATTAATATCAATTCTATTTAAACGAACTAGAAACTGAAGAGAAACAGCAGCTTGTATGTCAGCATATGAAAATTTATTACACGCTATAAATTCTTTATTTAATATTAGTTTGTCAAAATATTGCAAAGATTTAACAGCTAGTTCTCTTTGAGCTAAGCCAAAATCATTATTTTGATTTTCAAGGGCGCTCATATGAGGGTGAGTATGACGAAAGCCATGCATCAGAGGCATCATTAATTCAAATGAAATTCTTGAATACCACATTTCAATTTGTGCAATTTCTTCCGGATTTTCTCCAAACATATTTGGATCAGGGTGCAAACATTCTAGATATCTACATATAGCAGTAGTTTCTAAAATTACATTATCATTATCTAATACTAATGCTGGTATTCTTGAGTTTGGAGCAATTCTCTTATATTCATCTGTCTTATGCTCCATCTTCCCAATATCAAGGTCTTTAACCTCAATATCTTTAATACCTTTTTCTGATATAAAGACAAGAACCTTTTTAGGACTCGGAGCAACTGGACTTGAATATAACTTCAAGTTTTATTCCCAGTTAAGTGCGCCACCAACTTGATATTCAGTAACTCTTGTTTCAAAGAAATTTTTCTCTTTTCTTAAATCAATAATTTCTGACATCCAAGGGAAGGGGTTTGTTACTCCTGTGAATTCTTCATCAAGGCCTAATTGAGTAAGTCTTCTGTTAGCAATAAACTTAAGATATTCTTCCATCATTGATGCATTCATACCAAGAACACCTCTAGGCATAGTGTCTCTTGCATATTGGATTTCAAGCTCAGTGCCTTCTAATATCATTTGAGCAGCATCAGCTTTCATTTGGTCATCCCAAAGATGGGGGTTTTCAATCTTAATTTGGTTGATAACATCGATTCCAAAATTAACATGCATCGACTCATCTCGAAGAATATATTGAAATTGTTCCGCGGTACCAGTCATTTTATTCCTTCTTCCCATAGAGAGTATTTGTGTAAAACCACAATAAAAGAAAATTCCTTCTAATACACAATAAAAGGCAATAAGATTTTTTAACAGTTGTTTATCTGTTTCTTCTGTTCCTGTTTTAAAATCAGGATCAGAGATTTCTTGAGTATATTTAAGGCCCCATGAAGCTTTTCTGGCAACACAAGGTATTTCTCTATACATGTTGAAGATTTCTCCCTCATCCATTCCTAATGACTCTATACAATATTGATAAGCATGGGTATGAATTGCTTCTTCTAAGCTTTGTCTTAATATATATTGTCTGCATTCTGGATTTGTAATCAATCTATATAATGCAAGAACAAGATTGTTTGCTACAAGAGAATCGGCTGTTGAAAAGAAACCAAGATTTCTTTTTACAATTACTCTTTCATCTTCAGTTAACCCATCTTCTGACTTCCACAACACAATATCATTTGTCATATTGATTTCTTGAGGCATCCAATGATTAGCACTACCGTCAAGATATTTTTGCCATGCCCAGTCATATTTGAATGGAACCAGCTGATTAAGGTCAGCTTTGCAATTAATCATCATTTTTTGATCAACTTGGACTCGACCAGCATTTGCCATCATTTCATCAAGCTCTTCATTGCCTGCCTTTTCATCTATTGCATTTACAGCTTTTCTTGCAGCTTCTGCTCTTGAACCTTCTCCAATGTTAGATGATTCACTAGATGCTGTTGGCTCAGACTGTTGCGGAGGTTCTGGTTGTTGTGCCTCTGTTGAAGGTGCTAACGTTTCTTCTTTTACTTTTGAAGTAACAGGAGGGCTCACAGCCTCTTCTTTTCCATATTCATCCCAATTTAACATTTCTTTCTCCTTTTAAATTATTGACATGCTTCACAATCTGGATCGTCCAGAGAGCATGCTTCAGGAATTGGAGCTGGCGCACCAAGTTCCTGTGTTGAGGTCTGATTTGCATCAGAACTCACCGCGTTAAGTTTTCCTTGTTGAACAGTTGATTTTTCTGTGGAAGTGGCAGCAATCGATCTCAAGTAATAGGTTGTTTTTAAACCAGAATACCAAGCCATTCTATATGTAATGTCTAATTTTTTACCGTCTGCATTACCTATATATAAATTTAACGATTGAGCTTGATCAATCCACTTTTGTCTTCTACTTGCTGACTCAACAATATATCTAGGCTCAACCTCAAAAGCTGTTGAAAATAGTTTTTTAATATCATCTGGTATTCTTGATATTTCTGACAGACTACCTTCAAAATATTTAAGATCGTTTATCATTACATCATCCCATAAGTCTAGATCTTTTAATTTTCTTACAAGATGGGGGTTCACAATTGTAAACTCTCCTGAAAGATTAGATTTTACATATAGGTTTTGATATGTAGGCTCAATTGATTGAGTAACTCCAGTTATATTTGAAATTGTTGCAGTTGGTGCAATTGCCATAACGTTAGAGTTTCTCATACCATCTTTAACTACTTTTTTTCTTAGTGAATCCCAATCCAAAGTCTCAGATTTATCAACTTTCAAGTACTCACTTCCTCTATTTTCTTCAAGAATCTCCAGAGAGTCTTTTGGAAGAATTCCTTTGCTCCATAAAGACCCATTAAATGACTCATATGCACCTCTTTCTTTCGCGAGTTCGGTCGATGCATAAATTGCGTTATAACTTATCAATTCCATGCTTTTATCGGCAAATGCAACAGCCTCGTCACTACAATAAGGAATATCTTGAAGATATAAAGCATCTTGGAAGCCCATAAGACCAAGTCCAATCGGTCTATGTTTTAAATTAGAATTCTTTGCAGTATCAACAGAATAGTAATTAATATTAATTACGTTATCCAACATTCTTATAGCCGTAGAGACTGTTCGTTTAATTTTTTCTTCATCCAATTTTCCATCATTCATATGATTTGCGAGATTAACAGAACCTAAGTTACATACAGCTATTTCATTATTTGCACTTGTATTAAGAGTAATTTCTGTACACAAGTTTGATGAGTGAACAACACCAGCATGTTGTTGCGGAGATCTTAAATTACAAGAATCTTTAAATGTTATCCATGGATGTCCTGTTTCAAATAGCATTGTTAACATCTTTCTCCAAAGTTCTTTTGCAGGTATAGATTTAAACTGATCTATCTCTCCGTTCTTAGCTTTTTCTTCGTATTCTTCATACTTTTCTTCAAATGCTTTTCCTATAAGATCATGAAGCTCTGGAGCCTCTCCTGGAGAAAATAATGTCCAATTTTTATCTTGTTCAACTCTTTTCATGAATAAGTCAGGAACCCAGTTTGCAGTATTCATATCGTGGGTTCTTCTTCTCTCATCACCTGTATTTTTTCTCAAATCAAGGAATTCTTCTATATCTAGGTGCCAGGTTTCAAGATATCCACACATAGCTCCTTTTCTTTTTCCACCTTGATTTACTGCTACAGCAGTATCATTTGCTACCTTTAAGAATGGAACAACGCCTTGACTCTTGCCATTTGTTCCCTTTATGTAGGAATTCATTGCTCTAACAGGCGTCCAATCATTTCCTAATCCACCTGCCCATTTCGATAGGAGAGCATTATCTTTCATTGCAGAAAAAATTCCATCTAGATCGTCAGGTATTGTAGTTAGATAACATGAAGATAATTGAGGTCTTTTGGTGCCTGAGTTAAAAAGAGTTGGAGTTGAGCTCATATAATCAAAACTGGAGAGAAGGTTATAGAACTCTATTGCTCTCTCTTCTCTATTCTCTTCTTCTATTGCTAATCCCATTGAGACCCTCATGAAAAAAACTTGAGGAAGTTCATATCTTGTATCATCGCAGTGAATAAAATATCTATCGTACAATGTTTGCAAACCTAAGTAAGTAAACTGATTGTCCCTTGTGAAGTCTATTGCCTTACCAAGCTTCTTTAAATCAAAGGTTTTTAATTCAGGGTTTAAAATATCTAATTCAATCCCTTTATCAATGTATGCTTCAAATGCTTTTGGATAATTTTTTTCCATTTCTAGATAGGTTGACTCTTCTGCAATACCCAGAAAGCCCAATGCTTCTCCTCTAATTTGATCCATAAGGATTCTTGCAGTAACAAAAGAATAATTTGGTTCTTTTTCAACCTTTGTTCTTGCTGACATAACCAAACTTGTTCTCATATCAGAAATAGAAACACCATCGTATAGATTTTTTAGCGCTTCATCCAAAACCTCATTAACAGATACCTCTTCTAAATCCTGGCAAGCATCATTTATTAATCCTGCAACTTTTCCAACATCAAGAGGAACTAAACTCCCATCATTTTTTGTCACATTGATTTTTGGAACATTAGGTATATCAACTTCTATTGTTTCTTTTTGTCTTTCTTGAGATCTTTCTGCTCTATAGAGTATGTAACTTTTTGCCACGTCTAATTCATCTGATCTCATCAACTGAAGTTCCACCTGATCTTGGATTTCTTCAATGTGCAGCGTCCCACCTGAAGGCATTCTTCTTTTAAATACCTCAACAACACTTTCAGTGAGCTGATTTACTTTTTTGTGTATTCTTTCACTTGCAGCAGCATTACCTGACTCAATTGCTAAAAAGGCTTTTGTAATAGCAACCTTTATTTTGTCATCTTCAAATGCAACAACTTTTCCATTTCTTTTGATAACTCTTAGTTTGCCTGGTGCAGTTGTCTCTATGTCTGTTAATGGTTTGTTAATGTTGTTTTGTTTTTGTTCTTGTACTTCCATTTTTATTATTTCCGCCCAATATTTAAACTCCTTTGAGTTTTCTTTTATATTCGTTTGTTTGAAAAATCTATGTGTATCTGCAGTAACGTAAATTTTTTCTCTCAGTCACTAATATACTTATTGTTGACAAAGAATCAAGTAAAAAAACACAATATATTGTGACAATTTCATATTTTTACACAATATAGTGTATATATGGTGTTTTTTTCTTGTTGGTAATAAGTTAATAAATTGTGGATAATTAACCCTGGAGCATTAATTATGAAAAACTTTTTATCTATAGACCAAGGAACTACAAGCTCGAGATCTATAATTTTTGACTCTAATCTAAAATTAGTTAAAGACTCACAAAAAGAATACTACCTTGAGTATCCAAATGATGGATGGGTTGAGCTGAAACCAGAAAATGTAATAGAGACAGTCTTAGAGACTCTAGAAGAGGTTTTAAGTGGCAATCATGATATAGAAGCATGTGGTATAACAAATCAAAGAGAAACGACTATCGTTTGGTCAAAACTATCTGGCGAGCCTATCTACCCAGGAATTGTTTGGCAGGATAGACGTACTCATGATTTATGTACTAAATTAAAAGCTGAAGGCCATGAGGAAGTCATTAAAGAAAAAACAGGATTAGTTCTTGATCCATATTTCTCAGCTTCTAAAATAAAATGGATTTTAGATAATGTAGAAGGAGCAAGGAAAAAAGCCAGCAATGGCGAATTGCTATTTGGCACCATCGATTCATATTTGATTTACAAGTTATCAAAAGAGAAGAATCATTTTACAGATGTGACAAATGCTTCAAGGACACTTCTTTTTAATATAAAGACCATGGATTGGGATGATCAGCTATTGGATTTATTTGATATACCTAGAACTATGATGCCTAGAGTATTAGGTTGTGATGGCAATTTCGGACATTTGAATATTAATAATAAAGAAATCCCAATTAGAGGTGTCATAGGAGATCAGCAAGCTGCACTTGTAGGGCAAGGGTGTTTTAAAAATGGAGACATGAAATCAACATTTGGTACAGGATGTTTTTTAATGGTGAATACCAAAGAAAAACCTGTTCATATTGAAGAAGGATTGCTAACAACTATTGCATATAGCCTTAATGGCGAGGTGAACTATGCAATAGAAGGGAGCATATACTCTTGTGGGAATATTATTAAATGGTTGAGAGATAAGATGAAATTCTTTAAAACAGCCAAAGATAGTGAAAAATTTCTAAATAATAATGGAGAAACTAACAATGTACTGTTTTTACCTGCATTTAATGGCTTAGGAGCACCATTTTGGGATTCAGATATTCGAGGTGGTTTCTATGGCATTACTCAAGATTCTTCTATTGAGGATATCGTAACAGCAGCTTTTCAGGCAATTACATTTCAAACAAAGGAAATAACTTCAATCCTTGAAAAATATGACATAGAAATTAATAATTTATTAGTTGATGGAGGTATGGTCGGGAATGATTCTTTTTGCCAAGCATTAGCTGACACCTTAGATAAAGAGATATTTCAACCAGAAAACATTGAATCTACTGCAATTGGTGCCTGTAAGGTTTGCATGATGTCATCAGGATTAGATATAGAAAAAATAAATAACTCAAAAATTAAGCCTTTCAAACCAAATAAGGGTTTAACTGAAAAGTATTCTAAGAATTATACGAAGTGGAAATCTTATATATTAAATTCTCTTATTAATTAACCAATAGTAATTTCATTTGTGATTGATAAACTTTCTAATTGGTTGGAGTTATGCGAGACTAATAAACAAGGTATTTTAAATTCATTTAAAATATTTTTTATTAAATTCTGAGCAATAGTTATATTTTTCTGATCTAAATTAGAGAAAGGCTCATCTAACAATAATAAATTTGGTTTCATTAATATAGCTCTTGCCAGTGCAACTCTTTGCTGTTGACCGCCAGAGAGCTCATATGGCATCTTAGTGAGATGATTAGATAAGCTTAGTTTACTAGATAATCTATCAAATAAAACATTCTCACTAATTGACATAGCATATTTAATATTTTTTTCAGCGTTTATGTGAGGAAATAAAGCAAAGTCTTGAAAAACATAACCTATGTTCCTTTTCTCTGGATTAATGAATTTGTTTTCGCTATTAAGTACATTATTATTAAGGATAATGTTTCCATTATCAGGTTTCTTTAAACCAGAAATAATATTTAAAAGTGTTGACTTTCCAGAACCGCTAGCTCCTTTTAATAAACATACTTCATTTTGCGCAATTTTAAAGCTCAAATTTTCTATATGAAAACTATTATTAAAAGAAAAAGATAAATTATTTACTTCAAAGGCCATATTTATATGGTTAATATATGTCAAATTTATATATAATGCTTCTGTTTTTCAATATAAGTTTGAATTAACCTAACCACAAAATGTCTACATATAAACTTTATAACAACATTGCTGAAGAAGGTATTAAATGTCTTTCTGATAGCGGATTTAAAGAAGATACAAGTAATCCAGAGGCTATGTTGATAAGAAGTCATACTCTAGATGAGTCTGACTTTAATGAATCATTGAGATGTATATGTAGAGCTGGAGCTGGCGTGAATCATATTCCTATAAATATGGCCACTGAAAGGGGTGTAGTTGTCTTTAACACTCCAGGTGGAAATGCTAATGCAGTTAAGGAGCTAGTAATATGCGGTTTATTGTTATCATCAAGAGGAATAATACAAGGTCATAAATTTACACAAGGTCTTTATAGTAAAAATTCAAACGATTTAACTAATTTAGTTGAAAATAATAAAAAAAGATTTAAAGGTAGTGAGTTAAAAGGAAAAACAATTGGAATAATTGGACTAGGTTCTATAGGTTCATTATTGGCACAAGCAGTTGAAAGTATGGGTATGAAAATAATCGGCTATGATCCAAATATTTCAATAGACTCTGCTTGGCAACTTCCAAAAGATGTCGAAAAGGCAGAAGACTTAAAATACTTACTGTCAAATTCTGATTATATTTCTATTCATGTCCCTTTGGTTGAAGAAACAAAAAATTTAATTTCAAAAGATAATATTAAATATATTAAAAAAGGGTCAAAATTAATCAATTTATCCAGAGAGTCGATTGTAAATAATTTAGACATATTATCTGCTCTTGAAAGTAAAAAAATTAGTTCTTTTGTGACTGATTTTCCAACGCCAGAATTAGTAAATAGATCAATAGATTATTCAGATGTAATTCTTCTTCCTCATTTGGGAGCAAGCACAAAAGAAGCAGAAATAAATTGTGCAATCATGGCTGCAGAGCAAGCTAATAATTTTATAATCAATGGAGAGATAATTAACTCTGTTAATTTTCCGAGAGTAAGACTTAGAAGAACTACAAAAAATAGATTAGTGATCGTTCATAAAGATGAGCCTGGCTTAATTGGAAGTATTACTGGAGAGTTAGCATCACAAAACATTAATATTTCCGATATGATAAACAAAAGCAGGAACGAGATAGCAATAACCTTAATCGACATTGAAATAGAACCATCTGTAAACTTATTAAATAATATAAATAAAATTGATAAAGTATTGAGTGTCCGTTGTTGCTAATTCTTAGCAGAATTCCTTCAATTTCTTAAGAACATCTGTCTATAAATATTTTTTATAAATTAAATTAAAAAATAACTTGTCAACAGAAAAAATAAGTGTTAAAAGCAAGCACCATTTTTCATGTTGAGTTTTTTCTAATAATTGTAAAAAATTAATTAAATTACTGATATGCGGTTATTTTTACTATTATTGTATAATTTTTATACAACTTATAGAAAAAGCTTATTTTAAGCCACATATTGTGGTATAAATAAAGTTATCCATAACTTTATCCACAGTTTCTGTGGATAAAAATTTATAAAAATGAACAAAAATTTTTTTAATTTTACTCTATCAAAATCTTGGGAATATGAACTAAAAAAAATCTCTGATTTATCTTCTCTTAAAAAACCAGTGGGCTATATCTCTAAAGAAATTTCTAAAAATAAAGAAATATCTCCAGATATAAAAGATATCTTTAAAGCATTCGAATACTGTTCTTTTTCTTCAACAAAAGTAGTGATTTTTGGACAAGATCCATACTTTCAAAAAGGTGTTGCGAATGGATTAGCCTTCTCTGTTAAATCGAATGAAACTTTACCGGCATCTTTAAGAAATATTTATAAAGAAATAGAAAATGATATTGGCATGACATCTAACATTGATGGATGTCTAAAGTCTTGGGCAATCCAGGGAGTATTATTGTTGAATTCCTCTTTGACTGTTGAAGTTGGAAAACCTGGCTCTCATTCAAATATAGGCTGGCAAGATTTTATTTATGATGTAGTTAAAGTCATAAATCAAAAAGAGAATATTGTATTTATTTTATGGGGTAATGATGCAAAAAAGTATGACAAACATATAGATCAAAATAAGAATCTAGTTTTATCATCTGCTCACCCATCTCCACTGTCCTCTTATAGAGGATTTTTTGGCTGTAAGCATTTTTCTAAGTGCAATAAATATCTTAAAAGTAAAAATATTAGTGAAATTAAATGGTAGTTTTAATAAATATCAATAATGCCCGATAATTTTTTTATTTGATCGAGTTTGTCTCTTTTCACAATAGCATTAAATATTTGTTTTTCTTTAAGTTTAATTGTTTCACCTAAAATTTTGATATTTGAAAATTCATTGAAATCACTTTCTGTTGTAAAAGTACAAAATTTTCTTCTATTGATTCCCAGGTATTTCATTCTTGCAACTATTTCTTGTCCTCTATAACAACCTTTTTCAAAAGAAACTCTTAAATTGTCAAAATTTATCTCCAAAGGTCTATATTTTCCAGAATCTTCTTTATTAAGAAACAAAATACCCAATAACTTATGCGCAACAATCCAATTTTCGTAACTTATTGAATTTTCTATACTTAAATCTTTGTTATTTACTTCTATTGATGTCTGAAATAGGTCATTTGAGCTATAGCAAGGCATAGAATTATCTTTTTTTGATACTTTACCAATGATTTTCTTGTCTGATAATTCAAATGTTGTAAAAAAAAACTTTGCAAATGGAGCTAATTCTTCTTTAAAGAGTTCTACACAGTTCTTATTAATTATTATTTTAAATTTATTGTCTTGTTTGTATATTATAAAATCAGCTATAACCTGACCCTTCTGATTACAGATAGATGATAGCTGAGAGGTATTATTAGTCATTACACTGATATCAGAAGTAAGTTGACCTTGAAGAAACTCTTCCACTTTTATTAAATCACCAACAACATCTAATGCACACCAATCTTTGATATGATGTGTTCCAAATTCTATTAAATTATAAATATCTGTTTTCAAGTAAAATTAATGATGTAAAACTTTATTTTAACCAATGAATGATGAAATAAACAGAATTAACTGGAAGTGCAGAAGAGGCATGAGAGAGATTGATCTTTTGTTAAGGGAGTTTTCTTCGACTTCTATTAAAAAATTAAACAGTAATGACTTGTCGGTATTTGACGAAATATTAAACTATGATGATCAAAAGTTGTATGATTTTATATTTAAAAACGAATCCCTAGGAAATAAAGAGCACGAAGACTTTATTAATAAAAATTTAAAAACATTTTCAAAACAAGGAAACTTTTAAGTATATTTCTTGTCAGAAGGCATAGGAAACATAATTATATGAAAAAAAATTCAGATGATATTGATTCCGTTTTGATAGAAAAAGCAAAAAATGGTAACAAAGGAGCATTTAGCATACTAGTGAATAAATACTATCCGAGAGTATATGCAACATTATTTTCTTTTACAAAATCAAAAGAAGATTCTGAAGATTTATCTCAACAAACCTTTATAAAAGTATGGCAACAACTAGATTCATTTAGGGGTGATAGTGCATTCTTTACATGGGTTTACAGGATTGCAATAAATTTAGCCAAGAATTTTGTAGCTAGTTCTGGATTTAAAAAGCAAAAAATAAATACTTCTATTGAGCAAGCTGAAATTGATATTAGCTCATTTGAGGACATAGAATCTGCTGTAATTCATAAACAATCTTTAAAAGAAATAAAAAATTTTATTAATACGTTGCCAGAATCTCTTAAAACAGCATTTACTTTAAGAGAGGCCGAAGGAAGAAGTTATGAAGATATAAGCGTTATAACAGATACTCCAATTGGAACTGTTCGTTCAAGAATATTTAGAGCAAGAGAGTCGATTATAGATTTTATGCAAAAGGAGCTTATTACAAATGAATGAAATAAATGAAAAACTTTCAGCTCTATATGATGGTGAGCTAAATGATGCTGAGGTTGATGAGTTAATTGATATTATTAATGAAGAAAAAAGCTTACAGAAACGAATTTCAATGTATACCCTTATAGGGGCTGCTGTAAGTCAGCAATCTAGTAATGTTACTGCGTTAGATACTAGGAAGAATATCAAGAATGCTTTTTCAAACATATGGTTCTCAAATGCATTAACCGCTGCAGCATCTGTATTGTTAACCTTAACATTTGTAAATAATGTTGATTTTTCCAGAATGGATATAAATATCAATTCATCAAAGCAGATTTCGTCGGCAATAAATAGCAAAGAAGCCAAGAATACCGCTGAAAAATCTAATGAATATCTTGCAGACCATATAATGAATATTATTAATGATCCAAATTACATGTCATCAAAGAACTCACTAGACCTCCAAAATGTTGGTTATAAAAGTAACTCAGATAATGGTTATATTCATTCTAAAGGAAATGAGAGCTTCCAATTGCGTATTGAAAATAAGAATCTTGGTATTAAACAAATAAGATATTGGAAACACGGAAATAAGATGATTTATTTAGTTCCGTTAAATGATGGAAGAGTTTTAACGCTCTATGGTAATATTTCACTTTCATCAGCTTTAAGCATAGCTGAATCAGCAAATAAGTAATTAAAAATGTATAAAATTTTAAATAAAGGCTTAATAATTCTGTTGTTTGCAATTTCATCATCTAATTATGTCTTTGGAAATTTACCAGAAAACATATCAGAACTAGTTGATAGTTCTGCACCTGCAGTTGTAAATATAACTGCAAAGAAAGAAGTATCTCAAAGATCTTCATACGGATATGGCGGAATACCAGATGAAATGTTAGAGAGATTTGGTATACCAAGAGAATTTAGGGATGCACCTCAACAGAAAAGAGAAGCGGTCTCATATGGATCTGGTTTTATTCTAAAAGATAACTATATTATGACTAATTTTCATGTAGTTGAAGACGCTTCAGAAGTTGTTGTATCTTTATCAGATAGAAGAGAATATATTGCTGAGATAATTGGAGTTGATCAATTGTCTGATCTTGCTGTTTTAGAAGTAAAAGGAAAGAATTTACCAACCGTTGATGTTGGTAATAGTGATGAATTAAAGGTAGGTGATTGGGTAATTGCAATTGGATCGCCATTTAGTTTTGATTTCTCAGTAACCGCTGGAATAGTCAGTGCCAAGGGAAGAAGTATCCAAAATAATAATATTGGTAATTATGTTCCTTTTCTTCAAACTGATGTAGCTATCAATCCTGGTAACTCTGGAGGACCGTTATTTAATTTAGAAGGGAAAGTTGTAGGTATAAACTCACAAATTTATTCAAGAAGTGGTGGATATCAGGGCTTGGCATTTGCTATACCTATAAATGTCGCCATAGATGTAGCTGATCAAATCATCAACAGTGGTGAAGTTTCAAGAGGATATCTTGGTGTTCGAATGAGTGAAGTAGATAGTGATTTAGCTGACGCTCTGGGTATGAAGAAACCCTATGGAGCACTAATCAATGACGTTGAAGAAGGTGAATCTGCTGACATGGCTGGATTAGTTCCTGGCGATGTCATTATTGAATTTGATAACAAAGAAATTAAATTTAGTTCCGATCTTCCTCATGTTGTTGGTCAGATTAAACCTGATTCAAGAGCATCTGCAAAAGTTATCAGAGATGGAAAAGAAATCTCGCTTGATTTTGTCCTTGGCGAACTTCCTATAAACAACGAAACATTTATTCCTGCCAAGACTCAGTCTTCATCAGATCCAATTGGATTAAAAGTTGTAGATATTGATCGTGATAATCCATCTATGGCAAATATGCCAGATGGTGTAATTGTTTCAAGGGTAAATCCTAACTCAGCTGCTTCAGGAAAGATAAATAGAGCCGATATAATTACAATGATTCAGTATAAGGGCAAAAAGTTCGATGTTAATGGCGTTGATTCATTTAATGAAGCACTAGATAATTTTTCATCTGGAAATAAGATAGCAATTCATTTAATTAGAAATGGAAGTAGACTAATTACTTCAATAACCCTTAATTAGTAAAAACTATATTTACTTATTTTCATGGTTTGCTTGTAAAATAGCTGCGAATTATGAAGAACATTAGAAACTTTTCTGTGATAGCTCATATTGATCATGGGAAATCAACCCTGTCTGATAGGTTGATAGAATTTTGCGGTGGACTTTCATCAAGGGAGATGGAGGATCAGATATTAGATTCTATGGACATTGAAAGAGAGAGAGGGATTACAATCAAAGCTCAAGCAGTATCACTAAACTACGAAAAAGACGGCGTTAAATACCTTTTGAATTTTATAGATACTCCTGGTCATGTAGATTTCTCATATGAAGTTTCTAGATCTTTGTCAGCTTGTGAAGGGGCGTTATTAGTTGTCGATGGTTCTCAAGGAGTAGAAGCTCAAACCTTGGCAAATTGTTATACAGCAGTGGAGGAAGGCTTAGAGGTCGTACCAGTTATTAATAAAATTGATCTTCCTCAAGCTGAGCCTGATAGGGTTAAGGATGAAATAGAAGAAATGGTTGGTATTAATGCAAATGAGGCTCCATTAGTAAGTGCCAAAACAGGCGAAGGAGTAGAGATATTATTAGATAAATTAATTTCTGATATACCATGTCCAGAAGGCGAATCTAATTCTAAATTACAAGCTTTAATAGTCGATTCATGGTTTGACTCTTATCTTGGTGTTGTTTCATTAATAAGAATTAAAAATGGAAAAATAAAAAAAGGACAAAAGTTTAAAATCCATTCAAATAATCAATCTCACATTGTTGATGATATTGGAATTTTTTCTCCCAAAAAGGTTTCTAAAGGTGAGTTATTTGCCGGTGAGGTAGGATATCTAGTTGCAGGCATTAAAGATATTAAAGGCGCACCGGTCGGAGATACTCTTATAGATGCAAATGATGAAGGCACAGATGCATTACCTGGCTTTAAGAGAGTCAACCCTAAAGTTTTCGCTTCTATATTTACTTTAAATTCTGATGATTATGAAAAATTTCGAGATGCTCTTTCAAAACTAGTATTAAATGATAGTTCATTGGTTTATGAACCCGAAGTATCAGATGCACTAGGTTTTGGCTTTAGGTGTGGCTTTTTAGGCACACTTCATATGGAGGTTGTCAGAGAGAGGCTTGAAAGAGAATATGATCTTGATTTAATTTCTACGGCTCCTTCAGTTGAATATGAGGTATTAAAAACAGATGGCGAAATTCTTAAGTGTGATAATCCATCACAATTACCAACCCCAAATGAAATTGATGAAATTAGAGAACCGATAGTTAATACTACAATTATTTCTCCAAATGAGTATGTGGGAAACATTATTACACTTTGTACTTCAAAAAGAGGAATTCAAAAAGACATGAAATATTTTGGTAATCAGGTGTCTATTGTTTTTGAGATGCCATTATCTTCTGTAATAATTGATTTTTTTGACCAGATTAAGTCATCTACTAAAGGATTCGCATCTATAGAGTATTCTTTGATTGGGTTTCAAAAATCTGATTTAACTAAAATAGATGTATTAATTAATAATAATAAAATTGATGCCTTATCAATGATAGTTCATAAATCATTCTCAACTTCAAAAGCAAGGGAAATAGCAAAGAATCTACAAAAATTAATACCTAGACAGATGTTTGATGTTCCAATTCAGGTAGCCTTAGGTGCTAAAATTATATCTAGAGAAACTGTTAAAGCTTATAGAAAGAATGTTACTGCAAAACTTTATGGAGGAGATGTAACAAGGAAAATGAAATTACTTGAAAAACAAAAACAAGGTAAGAAAAAAATGAAGCAACTAGGGAAGGTGTCTATCCCGCAAGATGCGTTTTTAAATTATTTTAACTCGGAAAAATAATATGTTATCAGATCCATTATTTATTGTTGGAATACTCGGGATGACGATATGCTTAATTAGCTGGATAAGATTTGCTATGAGCGATGAGATAATCGAGCCTTTTGTAGTTAGATATATTTCTACGTTGAGTTTTATTTCTGGAGCAGCATTACTCTATAGTATATTTGTTAATTCAGGCGATTTAGGCATTGTTTTATTGGTTGGTTCAGCTATTGCATTTATAGTTATGGTTTTGGGCTTTCTTCTAAAGAATAGTGAGATTTCATCAACTGCTAGAGGCTATTTTATTCCCATAATAATAATTTTTATCTTAAGAACATTCTTATATGAACCATACCAAATTCCTTCTGGATCGATGGAACCTCAGTTAAAGAAAGGTGATTTCTTATTAGTAAATAAATACGCATATGGCCTTAAAGTAAATAGGATTGGCACTCCAAATTATTTCAGAAAAGATCCTCAATATGGTGATCCTGTGGTTATATTGCCTCCACATAATCCTGTACCTTATATCAAGCGACTAATTGGAAAGCCTGGAGATACAATTAGAATAATCAATAAACGACTTTATATTAATGGAATTGCTTTAGAAAGAGATTTTATCGATTCTGAAGAGTATTCTTTTGATAGAAAAGTCAGATATCAGTCCACTGGCGAAATTAAAATAAATAAAATTGATGCAATAGGTGATTTATATTCTGAAAAGATAGGGAATGCAGAATATATAATAAGAAATACGAGAGGACTTAACGAACAATATCCACAAGAATGGACTGTTCCAGAAGGTCACTACTTTGTGATGGGTGACAATAGAGATAATTCAAATGACAGCACCAAGGATGTTGGGTTTGTTCCCAGAGAAAACTTTTTTGGAAGAGCAGACTATCTTTGGATGAGTTGGGAATGCTGGATTTGTCTTCCTTCATTTGAAAAAGCTGGAAAAATTAAATAGTGGAATTACAAAATCTTGAAAAGCAATTGGGCTACATTTTTAATAATATTAAATTATTAGAATTGTCCTTAATACATAAAAGCTCAAATAGCTCATCTAATAATGAAAGACTGGAGTTTTTAGGAGACTCAATCCTAAATGCATCGATATCAAAGTACTTATTTTTAAAATTTCCAAATGAAACTGAAGGACTTTTGACTCGAATGCGATCATCCATTGTTAAAGGCGAAACATTAACAAAGAAAGCAAAGGAGCTTAATGTAATTAAATTTATTAGTCTTTCAAAAGGAACATCAAACTTATCTGATAATAGGAAACACTCAATTTTAGAAGGCACAATTGAATCAATTATTGGAGCAGTATTTCTCGATAGTGGATGGGATTCGGCAGATAAATTTATTCAAGACCTATTTAAAACAGAATTATCTCAAATCACTATTGATGATGAGTTTAGGGACTCTAAAACTGAATTACAGGAACTTTTGCAATCTAAAAAATTAAGTCCTCCCATATATCAAACAACAGAGCTTAAAGATGGATTTGATTGCAAAATTGAATTAAATGAAATTAGTTTTATTGCATCTGGTAATTCAAAAAGACAAGCGGAAAGAGCGGCAGCACAAGAAGTGTTAACTCATCTTAAATTATATAATGCTTAAAGAATATTGCGGTTATATTTCTATAATTGGCAAGCCAAATGTAGGCAAGTCAACAATATTAAATGCTATTCTTGGAAAGAAAGTATCTATTACTTCTAGGAAATCTCAAACAACACGTAATAATATTCTTGGAATTAAAACGAATGACAATAAACAGATGATTTTTATAGATACACCAGGAATGCATGTTAAATCTCAAAAGACGATGAATAAAATTTTAAATAAATCTGCTCAAAGTATTATTGAGGATTCAGATATTGTGCTTTTTGTATTACAAAGATTAAGTTTAGACAAGGATGATGAATTAATTCTTGAAAAACTTAAGGAAAAAGATCAAAAGGTTATATGCGTTGTTAACAAAATTGATCAAGTTGAAGATAAAAATAAATTATTGCCTTTTATGGATAAAATTTCTATGACTTTTGAGTTTAAGGAGATCTTACTGATATCAGCTAAAACAAATAATGGTTTAGATGATTTGATATCCGTTATTAAAAATAATCTTCCTGAAAACAACCATATTTATGATGATAATTTTGAAATTAATAATAAAGATAAAAAATTCATGTTTTCTGAATTAATCAGAGAAAAAATTATAAGAAAACTTGGAGATGAATTACCTCACGATACTTATGTTCAAATTGACTTGATTGATGATAAAAATGATATTACTGAAGTTCATTCCACAATATATGTTAATAGAAAATCACAAAAGCAAATTGTTATTGGCTCAGGCGGGGATGTTCTAAAACAAATAGGAAAAGAAGCAAGAAAAGAAATGGAAGAGGAATTAGATAGAAAAGTTTTTTTAAAGACATGGGTTAAGGTTAAAAAAAATTGGAATACCGACTCAGGCTTTATTCAGAGCCTAGGTGTTGGCGGCAATTATGAGTCAAATTAATACTGACCAGTGTTTTCTTCTTCATCACAGGTCATACGGTGAGACAAGTATGATTGCTGATGTTTTTACAAAAAATAGTGGGAAGATGTCTCTCATTGCTAAAGGAGCAAAGAAACCTAAATCAAAATTTTTTGGATACTTGGTTCCATTCCATAAACTAAATATAACTTTTTCAGGAAGATCTGAATTAAAAACATTAACTAGTATTGATAGAAATCTAGCAGACTCCTCAAACAGCATGTCTAAAGTAAGTTATAGCTTGCTTTATATAAATGAATTGTTAATTAAACTTCTTCCTAAGGACGCAAAACACGAAGAATTATTTTTGCTTTACGATAAATTTCTAGAAGATATTAATAATAAAAAAAATCTGGAATTAACACTAAGACATTTTGAATTAGACTTGCTAGATATGCTTGGATATGGATTTGATTATGATGTTGATATAGATGAAAACAATCCAATAGAACTTGAATCTGGTTATTTATTTGTTTCAGAAAGAGGCTTTAGAAAATCAAAGAATTCAAATTTTACTGGTAAAGATATTATTAATTTAAAAAAAAGAAAACTTAAAGAAATTCCGCGGGAGTATTTAAAAGAAATAACTACAAAAGCTATAAGTATTTGTCTTGAGGGGAAGGATTTAGCTAGTAGGAAAATATTTAAAAAGATTAAACAATGATATTTGGTATTGGAACAGACATCGTAGAAGTTGAGAGAATTAAAAAAATTAGCTCAGTTGATAAATTCGCCAAAAAAATTCTTAGTCAAAATGAATTGGATATTTTTAATGAATTAAGTAAAGATAAAAAAATTTTTTTTCTTTCAATGCAATTTGCTGGGAAAGAAGCAGTCTCAAAAGCGCTTGGTACCGGTGTTGGAAAAGAAGTTAATATGAAAAATATTGAAATACTAAGAGATAACAAAGGTAAGCCAATCTTAAATGCTATCGATGAGCTTGAAACCTATATGAGCAACTTGGGGATAACTAAAACACATGTTAGTCTTTCAGATGAGAGCAATTATGCAATCGCTATGGCTGTATTAGAGAAATGAATAATATTATTTTATTAGGCCCACCAGGTGCTGGAAAGGGAACACAGGCAGATTTAATATGTGAAATGTGCGACATACCCAAAATTAGTACTGGGGATATGTTAAGAGAGGCAGTTGCATCTGGCAGCGATCTTGGAATAAAAGTTTCAAATATTCTTGATTCTGGAGGCTTGGTTTCAGATGATATTATTGGGTCTTTAATCAAAGAAAGGCTTACCAAACCTGACTGTGCAAAAGGTTCTTTGTTTGATGGCGTACCTAGAACAATTGGTCAAGCAGAACAATTAGCTGATATGGGAATTAATTTCACACATGTTATTGAAATATTTGTTGAAGATGAAACTATTGTTAATAGAATGTCAGGCAGAAGAGTGCATCCATCTTCTGGTCGAAACTATCACATAGATTTTAATCCACCAAAGAATGAAGGAATAGATGATGAGACAGGAGAACCCTTAATTCTGAGAGAAGATGATAAACCAGATACCGTTTTAAAAAGACTTAACGTATATCACGAACAAACAAAACCATTAACCGACTTTTATGCAAATTTATCAAATGATGGAAGTTTAATGTTTTTTAAAGTTGATGGATCAAAAACAGTTGATCAAGTATTTAATAACATTTCTTCTCAAATATAGATATGAAAATCCTAGCAATGAAAAGTTCTGGTGATCGAACCTCAGTGAGTGTAGTTTTGAATGACGAAATAAATTCATATTCAATGACGCATCAAAGAAAGGAAAGACCTAATTTGGAAATATTTTTAAGCAATATAGGACTTAATAAAACCTTTGCTCTTAAAGAAATAGATCTATTTGCTTTTGCAAATAATCAAAATTCTTATACAGCAACTAGAACCATTGCTAGTTATATGAAAGGATTAGCAGTCGCTTTAGAAAAGCCTCTAATTTCAATTAAAGATGAAAATATAGATGACTTTGACTCAGACTCTATTGCAATGAAAGCTAAAGAAATATTTATAAAAGAAGGAGTCGACTTAACAAAGTTTGATCCTAAAGATGCCAATCCATCATACGAAGAAAAAACTAAATTTAAAAAATTAAATGAGTGATTTTTTACTTAGTTTTATTCTTGGTTTAGTTCAGGGACTAACTGAATTTCTTCCGATATCGAGCTCTGCACATCTGCTTTTACCATCATTATTATTTGGCACAAACGACTTGGGTTTATATTTTGATATATCTGTCCATGCTGGTACTTTAGCAGCAGTAATATATTATTTTAAATCAGATATTTTTTTAATGACTCAATCAGTTTTAACTAAAAATATCGACTTACAGAAATATAAAAATTTATCATTTCAATTATTAATAGCAACGATCCCAGTAGTGCTTATCGGATATATTTTTAAAGACTTAATTGAACAAAGAATTTTTAGTATAGACAGTATAGCTATATCTAATTTAATCTTTGCAGCTATTTTACTTTTGGCTTTTTTAAAAAATAAATCTGGTAAAGGAATATATGAAATCACATTATTCACAGCATTATTTATTGGCATATTCCAATGTTTTGCTCTTATACCAGGTGCATCAAGATCTGGAACAGCAATTACAGCAGCATTATTAATTGGGTTAAATTTAAAAGATGCATCCAAATTTGCATTTATGTTAGGTATCCCAACTATACTCGGTGCATTGACCTTGCTTGTTATAGATGTTCAAAATACTGATATTCAATTTGACTTTTTAATCTTGATAACTGGATTTTTAACTTCAATGATATTTGCTTTCTTTACAATCAAGCTTTTCTTAAGTTTTGTAGAAAAAATTGGAATGATTCCCTTTGTTCTTTATAGAGTTTTGCTAGGAGTTATTTTATTATTAATGTAAATGCAAATTTATATTAAAAAAGAAAACATCGATCAAAACATCCAAAATATTTCAGATCATCTTGAATCAAATATAGTTTTTGATGAACCTAAAAAAAGTCACTATTTGGTCTATGACTCAAATGGCCTTTCTTTTATAAAAGATTCAAAAAATCCTCGTGAAATTCTTCATATTAATTTTTTAAAAGGAGCTTTAGGATGGAGAATGAAACGAGCTCAACATGAAAGTAATTTAAAAAAGGCTTTAGGCAAAAATAATGATCAATTAACTATCTTTGATGCAACTGCTGGATTGTTAACTGATACTATGATTTTTTTATCTCTTGGACATAAAGTCATTGCAGTTGAACAGAGTAAAATATTATTTTGCCTCGTAAGTGATGCTATTTTTAGAGCAAAAAAGGATATTCCTGAATTAAAAAATTTAGATTTTATAAATGATAATTCTATTAATGTTTATAAGAAAAAACATCAACAATTAGATGTTATTTATTTAGATCCTATGTACCCAATTACAAAAAAAAATATCAAGAAATCAGGAAACATAAATGCAATAACAAAAATTTTGAAACTTGAAAATTTAGAAAACAATGAAGATGAATTTATTAGTAGCTTTATGGAAAGCAACTATAAAAAAATAATTTTAAAAAGGCCTTTAAAGTCTAAAAAAAATTATAGTAATATTAATTATCAAGTAATAGGTAAAACAACAAGATTTGATATTTATTTATGATAGAAATTAAAGACAATTCAATTCTTTTATCAGATGGGTCAAATCAATACGATCTCCCTTTTTTATGGCTTAGAGATAATTGTCAGTGCAATGAATGCAGAATTACTGAGACTCAGGAAAAACAATTTTTATTACATTCAGTTCCAGTTGATATAGCTCCAAAGCATGTAGAAGAAATCGAAAATAATATTAATATTATTTGGCCTGACGATCATAAAACTTTTATTCCAATAGAGCTTATTAAAAAATTACATTTATCTCGCTATCCTAAACATAGTTCATGGCCAAATGAATTTGAACCAGAAAAATATAATTGGTCAGAATTTCTAGATAGTAAAAAAACAGCACTTGAAGCTCTTAAAACTTTTGTGACCTATGGCGTCATTATTCTTAAAAATGCACCACAAGAATCAAACTCATTAGAATTGCTTGCTAAAAGACTTGGACCAATAAATGAAGTTCTTTTTGAAAGAATTCACAATGTTTCCGTTACAGGCCATATATATAATGTTGCTCACACTCCAAAAGGACTCCCGCCTCATAATGACTTTGCCAGTTATAACGCACAACCAAGCGTTCAGGTTTTGCATATGTTAGAAAATGAATGTGAGGGTGGAGAATCTATAATTGTTGACGGGTGGCAAGTTGTAAAAGATTTAAAAGCCGACATACCAGAATATTTCTATATTCTTCAGAATTTTAATGTCCCATTTAGAGAATTTGATGAAGACAATGAAACATATGCTGAGGCTCCTTTAATCAAGTGTACAAGTGATGGAACAATTGAAAGTTTTAGATTTTCAAATCAATTAATGCAAATGATAGATCCAAGAAAAGATGGTGTGGGCAAATTTTATAAGGCATATCATGAAATTTCATCAAGAGTACATGACAAAAAATATCATTCAACTTTTAGACTTAATGGGGGAGAGGCTTTAGTAGTTGCAAGTTTAAGAGTCTTGCATGCTCGTGAACCTTTCGAACCTAATGGCAAAAGACATCTACAAGACGCTTACTTTACCTATGATAATGCAGCTAATAACATAGTCTTATTATCAAATTAAATGAAATTATCTGAAGCAGACATATCAAGGATTATTGAAATGGCATGGGAGGACAGAACTCCGTTTGATGCAATTGAGGCACAATTTAATTTATCTCATGATGAGGTTGTAAAGATCATGAGAGATAATCTCAATAGAAATAGTTTTAATTTATGGCGTAAAAGAGTTAGAGGGAGAAAAACAAAGCATTCAGAATTAAGGTCCTTTAAAGTTGGCAGGCATCATTCATATGACCAAAATAAACATAAGTGAAGATAAGATAAAATTTATTAACCTTCATAAATCTTTTTTTAATGACTTAAATAATACTTCATGTGAAATATCTGATAATAAAGTAACTATTTTTGAGAATTCGAGTGAAAATGCAGATCCAGCTTCAGTTGAACTGGAAATAAAAAATGATGGTCTTTTTTCTATATATTATTGGGATGGTTATTCTTTGGCAGATAGTTATCAGACTGAAGATTATAATTCTGCTATGAAGCAATACAAAAAGTTTGCTAAGAAGTTAGCAAAGAATCTAAGAAGATATTAAAAAAAAATGCGGCCAGTTGGCCGCATCTTCAATGCATGCAGTTAGACGAAATTAATAATCATCGCTAATGTTGTCGTCGCCGGATGTAGCATAGTGAGATTTAGCTTTGAATGGTGTATCTGAGCTAGAGGTTTCAGATCCATGATATCCTTGATCAGCTGGCATATAAAAAGTTAACCCTGGATACTCATAAAAAGTATGAGCATGTTCTGATCCACCTTGAGAATTTAAATATACTTTATATGTATAACCAGACGCACCTTTAAATGGGCCGGTTGCGACAGTTCCTTTAACTTGAAGCGCACTAGTTACACTTGTTGTATCAATATTTGCTTGAGTAAACGAAGTTACTTTTACAATTTTACCTTGTGAATACATTCCTGAGTGAAAATCACAATAGGGATATAAAGTATCAGGTGTTGATGAGCTTACCGTTAATGTCATAGTATCTTGATTCCATCCTTCTGCGGTTCCAATTTGACCTGAATCAGTACTCGTAGCATTTTGAACAGTAGACATCTTAAACGGATGACTTGATGTTACAGCAGTCGTTGCTTCGAACTTAATTACATCACCTTCTTTTACATAAATAATAAATTCTGTATCAGAGGGATTAATATTATCTACCAGATAATTCACACTTCCATTATTTGAAAGAGTGTAGTTCATGTTATTAAGGTTTGATTCGTTATCGGTTATTGTTCCCCCATTCCATGTAGTATCATCATTAATCCAATCTATTGTATTAAAAACTAATTTATCTAATTCAGCTGAGGTAGCTGTTCCACTCATCACAGCACTCATAAGAGTAGCAAGCTCAGACACACCAACTTGCATGAAATGCGAATGTGAATTAGAGGAGTTAGCATTTATTTTTTGCATGTAAGCAGATATGCCTGAGGATAAATCAATTAATTGTTGACTAGAAGGTGTAAAATCAGTGTCATAATTTGTTAAAAGATCTTTTATAAAGGTAGTATCGCCAAGAGATGTCTCTGTTGTTGATCTCCCAATGATCGCATCAGCAACCCTATTACCAGCACTTCCAGTGGTAGATGTATGAATAGCTTCCAATACCTTGCCTAAAACAGCCAACTGCGTATTAATAACTGCTACTTTATTGCTAGCAGCATTATCGAGATTAGCATATGGATTATCAAATCTAATCATAAATGATGGATCAATTCCTAATTTTGTTTTGAAAGTATCATAATCAGTATTATTGTCCTCATTCATAATTTCACTAATAACAGATATGACTACATTTTGATCAGTAACAGGTTGACCCAGGGCAAGACTATCGCCCTCACCAAATTGAAGATTTGTAACAGGGTCAAATCCACCTTCACCACGAAGGACCCCAGTAGTGCCTGAGTCAACTGTTAATGAAAAAGTTCCGTCTTGTGAAGTTGAAGTTGTATATTGAGCTCCAGTACAGTTTCCAGCTTCTACTTGAATACATATAGTTGCACCTTGAACTGGACCTGCAGCAACTAGTGTGCCATCGAAACCTTCTGTTGTCTCATCATCTGATGTATCGTTTATGACTGTAACCATAAAACTTTCTGAATCAGTTAGTGAGCCATCAGAGACTGTTGCTGTAACTTCATAAACATTGTCAGAGTTAGAATCAGATGGATTTTCAAAGTCTGGTGCTGAGTTGAATGTTACAACACCACTAGAAGAAACACTCATAAGAGCGCTATCTGTTCCGGATAAAGAGTAGGTTAGTGTGTCACCATCTGAATCAGATGCTGAAATTGTAAATGCAGAAGTTTGATTTTCTTCAACAGAAATACTAAATACGGTGTTTGTGATTGTGGGTGCACTGTTAGTTGGAGTTGGAGGAGTATATGTATCATCGTAACCACCTCCACCGCCACCACCTCCACCGCCACATGAGGCAATGACAAAAAAACTAGATAACAGAACAATCCTATTTAAAGTGTTCATAAATTCTCCTATGATTTATATGCCGGGCGTCCGTAAAATGTAAGAACAGTTTGTGCCCAAACTAACCAAATTTACAGCAAAGCGACTTGATGTAGTACATTTAACAATAAATACTTACAGTATGTCAAAATATTTATAAATCCTTTTAAAACAAGCGTTTAATCAATTAATTTTTTGTAGTTTTACTACTTTAATCTTTCTTTTCAGATAAAAAATAATCATAATTTTTTAGTTGGTGCCCCATATCTGAGTCGAACAGATACTCCCTGAGGAACGCGATTTTGAATCGCGCGCGTCTACCAATTCCGCCAATGGGGCTAGCCGAGCATTGTAGCCAAGTATTATCTATTTTAAAATCTGCAACTCATGAAAACTTCTGATTTTGACTATAACTTGCCAGAGGAGCTTATTGCTGAGTATCCACTTGAATCAAGAAGTTCAAGCAGACTGCTTATTTATAATAATGAAATAGAGCATAAATTTTTTAAAGATATTCTAGATTATTTTGATGAGGGTGATTTATTAGTTTTAAACAATACCTCAGTCATTCCAGCAAGAATATTTGGTAAAAAAGATTCAGGTGGTCAAGTGGAAGTGATGCTTGAAAGGTTCATGGAAAATAACAACGCTCTTGTTCAAATCAAATCAGGTAATAGCCCAAAGATTGGCACAAGAATCTTCATAGAAAACTATGAAACCATGTGCGTTGATAGAAAAGATAATTTTTTTATTCTTAAATTTAAAGATGATCCAGTAGAAGTCTTTAATAGTATTGGTCATATCCCGCTTCCTCCATACATAAAAAGAATAGACGAAGAATTAGATAAATTAAGATATGCAACAGTATATGAAAATAAAGATTTACAAAATTCTGTAGCTGCTCCAACTGCTGGGCTTCATTTTGATGAGGAGCTATTGGATAAAATCAAAAAAAAGGGACTTAATATAGCAAACATCAATTTAAGTGTTGGAGCTGGAACCTTCCAACCAGTTAAGGTGGATGAAATAAAGGACCATGATATTCATGAAGAATTTGTAGAGGTAGAACCAGACATCATAGATAAAGTTATAAAAACTAAGGCAAAAGGAAAAAAAGTAATTGCTGTTGGGACTACAGCCACCCGAGCTCTTGAAACGGCGCTATTAAGCAACGATAAAGGTTTCAAAGGTTATACAAAACTTTTTATATATCCTGGATTTGAATTTAAGGCTGTTGATCTTTTGATAACAAACTTTCATTTACCCAAGTCTTCTTTATTAATGCTTGTCTCAGCTTTTGTTGGTTTTAAAAATATGAAGAATATATATCAAATAGCAATTGAAAAAAAATATAGGTTCCTTTCTTATGGGGATGCTATGCTTTTGAAAAAAAATGAAATTTAAAACTAATAATTTTGCAGAAATTGCAAGAGAATCTGAGATTAACACTTTTAGAGGAATCATACATACTCCTGCTTTTATGCCAGTTGGTACAAATGGAACTGTTAAAGGACTAACAGTTGATGATCTTAACGAAACTAACTCAGAGATTATTTTAGGTAATACTTTTCATCTTATGTTAAGGCCCGGAGATGAATTAATAAAAGATCAAGGTGGACTTCATAAATTTATAAACTGGGAAAAACCTATATTAACTGATTCCGGGGGTTTTCAAGTTTGGAGTTTAGGAGATCTAGCTAAGATTTCTGAAGAAGGCGTTAAATTTAGCTCCCCATATGATGGAAAAAAAATATTTATGAAACCAGAGGACTCAATAATGATTCAAGAAAATCTTGGTTCAGATATCATTATGGCCTTTGATGAATGTACTAATTATCCGTCAAGTCATGAAGAGGCAAAAACATCAATGGAGCTTTCTATGAGATGGGCAAAAAGATGTAAGGCTGCTCATAAATCTCAATCTGCTTTATTTGGAATTGTTCAGGGTGGAATGTATAAAGATTTAAGAGAAGATTCACTAAATAGATTACTAGACATTGATTTTGATGGGATTGCACTTGGTGGCTTGAGTGTTGGGGAGTCAAAACAAGAAAAAACTGAAATACTAGAATTCATGTCTGATAAGTTGCCAAAAGATAAACCAAGGTATCTTATGGGGGTTGGAACACCAGAGGATATCGTTGAGGCTGTTAGGTACGGGATTGATATGTTTGATTGTGTTTTACCAACAAGAAACGCAAGGAATGGTCAATTATTTACCTCTGAGGGTGTTATAAATATAAGAAATGCAGAATATAAAGATAGTGATGAGCCTATAGATAAAAATTGTAATTCCAAGGTATCTCAGAATTATAGTAGGGCATACCTTAATCATTTGCATAGAACCAATGAAATGCTCGGATCTATGCTCGCGACATATCATAATATTTATTATTATCAATCTTTAATGAAAGACATTAGAAATGCAATAAAAGATAATTTATTCGCGAAGTTCTTAAAAGACTTTTATAATAGACGAAATTTAGATATGCCCAGTGGGCCAATATAGGATTTATTATGGAAGGAGCAGCACCCTCACTTTTCTCGCCACTACTTTTCTTAGGTTTTTTATTGCTATTTATGTATATAGTAATAATCAGACCGCAAAATAAAAGAAATAAAGAAATCAATGAAATGCTTTCAAATCTTGATATAGGAGCAGAAGTTATAGCTGCTAGTGGGATTATTGGAAAAGTTAAAGCTATTAAAGGAGAATATATCTCACTTGAAGTAAGTGATAATGTTGTTTTTAAACTTCAGAAGTCGGCTATTGCAAACATTCTTCCAAAAGGCACTATTGATTCAATTAAATAGATAAAGTGAATAAATTTTCAATATACCAATATTTATTAATACTAGTTATATTGATAGTGGGCTCAATTTATGCGCTTCCAAATTTATATCCAACTCAACCATCTATTCAAGTTGCATATACAGATTCAGGCAGGTCAGCAGACCAGTCATTATTGAACGATTTAGAAAATATTCTTGAAGAGTCAAATACCGAATATGAAGATATCTTTTTGCGTGAAAATAAAATAGTAATTAAATTTCAGGATGTTGATACTCAATTAAGTTCAAAAACTGTTTTACAAAATGCTTTATTAGATAGGGTGATTATTGCTCTTTTTTTAGAGCCAGCAACTCCACAATGGCTTAAAGACCTTGGAGCTAATCCTGTAAAGTTAGGACTTGATTTATCTGGTGGAGTCCATTTTCTTCTTGAGGTTGATATTGACACAGCTCAACAGGGAAGACTTGAATTATTATTAGATACATATAGAAAATCTTTTAAAGAGGACAGAATAAGATTTGATAAATCATCAATTAAAGACTTAAAGCTTAATTTTGAATTCTCAGATAACGAAAGTTACAACAGAGGGCTTAAAAGATTTAGAGATGACAGCCCAGTAATTAATGGAGTTCAATACATCATTACAGAAAAACCAAGTAGCAATTTACTTATGCTTGAATATTCTGACATTGCATTGAGAGAAATTAGAGATTACGCAGTTGGACAAAACTTAATTACATTAAGAAATAGGGTAAATGAGCTTGGTGTTTCAGAGCCTATAGTCCAACGACAGGGATCAAACAGAATTGTTGTACAACTTCCTGGTGTTCAAGATCCCACAGCTGCTAAAAAAATTATTGGTAAAACTGCTAATTTAGAATTTAGACTTGAAGCAAATACAAGAACCTCTCCATTAAGAAAAGAAGAATTTAGTTTTAAAGAAAATGAATTCCAAACCGCCTTTCTTGAAAAAGCGGTAGTTGTTTCTGGTGACAGGGTGACAAATGCTAGTACTGGGTTTGATGAAAGTGGTTTTTCTCAAGTTAATATCACTCTTGATATGGAAGGTGGAAGAGCCATTCAAAAAGCAACCTCTGGAAATATTGGAAGGCGACTTGGCGTTCTTTTCGTAGAGCAAAAAACAAAGTCTGAGCTAGTAACTAATCCAGAAGGCAAAAATGTTATTGAACAAACATCATACATAGAAAAAAAGATAATAAGCCTTGCTACTGTGCAAGCAGTTTTAGGAACAAGTTTTAGAATTACAGGAGTAGGGTCTCCTGCTGAGGCAAGTGAGCTTGCCTTGTTATTAAGAGCTGGTGCACTTGCAGCGCCAATGAAATTTGTTGAAGAAAGAACTGTTGGCCCTAGCTTGGGTAAAGAAAACATTGAGCTAGGAATGAAATCAATAATGATTGGTTTTTCTTTAGTAGTGCTGTTTATGATTTTTTATTACAGAATATTTGGATTGGCAGCAAATATATCATTGATAATTAATTTGGTATTGATTACGGGAATTATGTCATTACTTGGAGCATCCTTAACATTACCTGGTATGGCAGGCATCGTTTTAACAGTTGGCATGGCCGTTGATGCGAATGTTTTGATATTTTCACGTATCAGGGAGGAACTTAAAGAAAAAGATCCTCAAACGGCAATAAGAGATGGCTTCTCAAGAGCATTTGTAACAATTTTTGATGCAAATGTAACAACGTTAATAACAGCTTTAATTTTATACATTATTGGAACCGGCCCTGTAAAAGGATTTGCCATAACGTTATCCATTGGAATAATAACTTCAATGTTTACAGCGATTATGTGTACAAGAGCAATGGTTAATTTGGTATATGGCAATAAAAATATTCAGGTGTTAAAAATATAATGAATATTAGATTTAAATTCATGAAATACAGGAAAATAGCTAGTCTAATTTCAATATCTTTATTTATTATTTCTGTTTTATCTTTAGGCTTAAGAGGTCTAAGTTTGGGTTTAGATTTTAGTGGAGGTACTTTAATAGAAGTTTCATACGAATCTCCTGTTTCTCTAGAATCAATTAGAAATAGTTTAGAAGAAAATGGATATCCTGATTCACAAGTTGTAAATTTTGGCACTAACTTAGATGTGCTTATAAAAGTTGCTGATCAAAGTGGTAATAGCTCGGTTGGAGAACAAATATTTAATATTCTTAACAATCAAGAAACCACAATTGAATTAAAGAGAGTTGAATTTGTTGGCCCCCAAGTAGGAGATGAACTAAGAGATCAAGGTGGACTTGGTATGGTTGTAGCTTTATTTATGATACTTATGTACGTTGCTTTTAGGTTTCAATATAAGTTTGCTCTTGGTGCTGTAACTGCTTTGGCTCATGATGTTGTGATAATACTTGGGTTGTTCTCAATTTTTGGTTGGGATTTTGATCTAACAGTTTTAGCAGCACTTCTGGCAGTTATAGGTTATTCCTTAAATGATACGATAGTTGTATCAGACAGAATAAGAGAGAATTTTAGAACTGAGAGAGTTCTTGAACCAATAGACTTGATTGATTTATCTTTAAATCAGACTCTAGGCAGAACTTTGGTTACATCATTTACGACATTACTAGTTCTATTCGCATTATTTATTTTTGGTGGAGAGCTAATTAAAGGGTTTAGTTTAGCCTTGATAATTGGAGTTTTAATAGGAACCTATTCTTCAATATACGTAGTTGCAAATATGTTAATGTCTTTAACATTAACTCAAGACGATCTTGCCTTACCAGAACCAGAAGGGGCGGATTTTGATGGAATGCCTTAAGCTTTAAAATACGGTTTTACAGATTTTAAAATCGATTTATATATCTTTGATGCCGATGCAATTATATTATTTCCTTCTAAGAATTTTGGATCACCATTGAAATTACTAACTAATGCTCCGCCTTCTTGAGCAATTAAAGCTCCAGCAGCAATATCCATTAAGTCTTTATCGTAAGCCCAGGTGCCATCTAATCTCCCAGCTCCAACATATGAAAGATCTAGAGACAAACATCCACTTTCTCGCATATTAAGCTTTTGATTGGATAACTCTTTATATGATTTTTCAAAATCATACTCATCAACTTTATTTGATTTTGAAAAGGACAGAATAGATTCTTCTAAATTGTTTTGTTTACTAGATCTAATCTTATTATTATTTAGATTTGCGCCACCACCAGAATATGCTGAAAACTCTTCTCTTCTAATTGGATCAATTATCACTGCTGATGTAACAACATTATCAATTACAGAACACAAAGAGATAGAAAAGTGTGGGTAACCATTTAGAAAGTTTTCTTTGCCATCAATAGGCTTCAATACCCATGTTAGGTTTGAATTATTAATAACATGACCTTGTTGACTGCTTAAGAAATTATCCTCTTGATGAAATTTTTGGATTTCTTCAAACACAAGATCTTCAACCCTTCTTTCGATTGCTTTCAGATAGCCTTCAGGACCACCTTTTGAAGCCTCAAGGCTATGAACTTTTTTTACAGCAAATTCTAGCTCAGCCGCACCTTTTCGAGCAGCCAACTGGTTTACATTTAACAAAGCTTGTTTTGACATGTCGCTATTGTAATAGAAATGAGGATAATAGTTATATGAGTTTGCAAACTAATTTAATAAATATAGTTTTAGTAGATACCATTCATCCTGGAAACATAGGCTCTGTTGCAAGAGCTATGAAAACAATGGGTTTAAAAAGATTATCTTTAGTTAACCCAAGAGTTTTTCCTTCTGGAGAATCCAATGCGCTAGCTGGAAATGCCACAGATGTTCTTGAAAATGCAAAGATTTTTACTTCAATAAAAGATGCAATAATGGATAGCACCTTTGTTTATGCAACATCTTCAAGGGATAGGTCTATTCAATGGCCATTGATGGATGCAGAAGCTGCTGCAATAGATATTTGCGAAGAAGTAGGCTCAAAAAAAGAAGTTTCAATTATTTTTGGAAAAGAGGATAGGGGGCTTACGAATGATGAGCTTGAGTTAGCAAATAAATTAATAGAAATACCTGCAAATCCCGAATACCCAGTTCTTAATTTAGCTATGTCTGCTCAGATTATTTCTTATGAGATTCTTAAGGCATCATCAATAAATCAAAATAAGGAATGGAGAGACTATCCTGAGGTTAATTCAAAGCAACTACAGATGTTAATTGATCATTTTATAGAGACAGCAATTGATATTGATGTAATAGATCCTGATAACCCAAAGAAGATTATTTCTAGGATCAAAAGAATGTTTACAAGACTCCAGCCTGATGAAATGGAGGCAAGTTTTATGAGAGGTTTTTTATCGGGAATTAAGAAAAAATTAAAATAAATATGCTTTGATAATCTTTTATGATTCCATATAATACAACCCATCCTGTCCCGTTCGTCTAGAGGCCTAGGACACCGGGTTTTCATCCCGGCAACAGGGGTTCGACTCCCCTACGGGATGCCAATTTACTAAGAAGCCCACACTAGTGGGCTTTTTTTATGGCATTATAATTAATATGTTTTTTCTTAAGATACTGGAGAAATTAGGACGAAAAAGAGTTGTGATGGACAGAGGTCTTTCACACCCAGAATATCACTTAGCTAAACCATGGACTGAAAGGTATTATTTACTATTTAGGAAAAGACCAAAATGGTTTCCTTTCAATATATTTATTCATCATATTATAGATAATGACCATGGCATTGGACTGCACAATCATCCCTTTCCATATATTACATTTATTTTAAGTGGTGGTTATTGGGAGACAAACATTAAAAAAGAAAAAAAATGGCGTGGAAAATTCTATATAGGTTTTAGAAGTGCTGATAATTTACACCGAGTTGACTTAGAACCAGGCATTAAGCCAATTACAATTTATTTTGCTGGTCCTTACGGACTTAGAAAAAAAGGAAGAAGTGAATACGGGACTTGGAAATAATTTTTTTCTGAGTTGGGCTTTTCTTGATATCCCTGCTTAATCGATACATTAATAATGTGTTTTATTTTGACAAACTGTTATGGCATTATAATTTTTTTAATTTTCATAAAATAATAGGAGAATTTATGAGTGGTTTTTCAAATGTTGTTAGATTTGTTGTTAAAGAAGGATGCGAGACTGATTTCATAGAAGTCTTTAAGACTTTTTCAAATGAGGAAGGCGAAATATACTCTTTTCTTGTTCATACTGGGGATAGAGAATATGTTGCTGTAGGAACATGGGAGTCTGAAGATGCTTTAGTAAATGCAAGACCCGCTATGATTGGTAATCTTGATAAGATGAGAAATTTTCTTGAAGAAATATCTCCTGAGTTAGGAGTTACTGATCCGAGATCTGGAAAAATTGTTATGGAATTGAAGTAGTATTTGTATAATTTTAATGCCCGCTTTTTGCGGGCTTTTTTATGCTCATTAAGAAAAAGATATAATAGATGTATGAAGCTTAAAATATTTATTTTTGTTCTATCTATATTTACTTCAAACCTAACTTATTCAAAAGAATATTTAATTGGATTTGGTTCATGTATTGATCAAGAATTTCCTCAACCTATTTGGAATTCTATTGAAAGCAAAGATGTCGATGCATTTATGTTTCTTGGAGATAACGTATACGGAGATGATCCAAGTGGAGATCTAAAAAAGCTAAAACAAAGTTACTTAGTACAAGCATCTAAATTTCCAAAATGGTTGAAAGAAAAAAAAGTTATCAGCATTTGGGATGATCATGACTATGGGATAAATGACGGTGGCGCAGATTTCAAAAATAAAAGAGAAGCACAAAAGTTATTTTTAGATTTTTGGGACATTCCAAAAGATGATATTAGACGTTCAAGAGATGGCCTTTATTTTAATGAAATATTAGATATTGAGGGCTTTAAGATAAATCTTATAGTTCTTGATACAAGATTTTTTAGATCTAAATTAACTTCTGATAAATTTCCATATACCTCAACAGATAATCCAGATACAACTATCCTAGGAAATGCGCAATGGAAATGGTTTGAAGAAGTTATAGAAGAAGAATCAGATCTGATATTGGTATTGTCTTCAATTCAAGTCCTAGCAACTGAACATGTTTTTGAAAGATGGAATCTTTTTCCTCACGAAAGATCAAAGATTATTAAAACTTTAAATTCTGTTGAAACCAAGAGTTTAATAATCTCTGGAGATAGGCATAAAGGAGGCTTATATAAAAAAGATTCATTAGTTGAATTGACATCCTCTTCACTTAACAAACCAGTAAAAGCTGCAAGAATTAGCAATTTCCTTAAATATATTCCAGAATTCATTATTAACTTTATCCCAAAGACAACAAGAGTGTTACTTGTAGAAAAGGACAAGCTTTTAACAACAAAAATATATAATTTTGAGAATTTTGGTTTGATTAAAATAAATACTGAATCAGGAAAGGTTGAGATATCACTAAATGATATTAATGGTAATAATATATTTTCCGATGAGATTTAATGTTCATGTAATCAACTTGGGAATTATTTCTAGCTGAGCAAGAATTCCAAAAAGAATCACAAATAAGAAAGCAAATAAAATTTTTAGATTCTTCCTTTGAATCCATTCAAATAAGTTATCTGTGAATTTTCTTATCCAATCATCAGCTTTACCCATAAATTTAACAGCTTTTCTTGTCCATTGATCTGTCACGTCAATCAACGGAAGTAAAAATGCTGCAATGATAAGCCAAATAATACCATTTAAGATCATATCAATAATCCATCCAACCACTATCCAATTAACTTGCATGCATTTATCCAGTTAATGTTTAATTGATTTAAGATTAAGTTTTTCCGCATTTTCCCAATCTTTAGGTAACACCTTAGACACTAAAAAAAAGCTAACTAATGATGGTATATAAATACAAAAGGTTACAGTCATTGCATATCTCATAGCATCTAATTCATTAAAATTTTCTTTAAAAACATCCATAAGCCATCCTGCAAATGTTGGTCCACCTCCAAGACCAATCATATTCAAAATAAAAAAGAATAAAGCAGTCGACATTGCGCGCATTTTTATTGGTGCTAATGTTTGAGCAATAGCAAAGCTAGGACCTAAAATAACTCCAGCAAAAACTAAAAATAAAGCACTCCAAATAAGATTCATTTCTACCGAAGATACCCAGTAACTCCCGATACTAATGGGCAAACATAATAAAATTGCTATTGCTGGCAACCATCCATATGCTCTTATGTCTTTTTGAGCCCATTTATCTGTAAGTTTTGCTCCAAAGTAAGTACCTCCAACGTATGCCACACCATTAATGATTCCTAAAATAATTACTAATTTTTGAAAATTGAAAGTTGGATCTAGAGCAATTAAGAATTTTGTATGGAAAGCTGCAGAAGCATAAGAGGCAAAAGAGCCAAAGGCTATTCCAAAACACATAGCCCACCAAGCAGGTATTTTTAAAAGAACTCTTAGTGAATCTAAAAATGGCGGTTGTTCAATTTCGACTATTTCATCAAACTCCATAGCGCCTCTTTTAGGCTCTCTAATTAACAGCCTTAATAAAACCGCAAGAGCTATACCTGTAAGACCTAGAAAAATAAAAATTTTTCTCCAGTCTACATCATCAGTTGAGCTTCCCAATAATGCTGCTGTAGCAAAGTAAGCTACCATAATACCTATAGGAATTCCCATAGAATAAAATCCCAGGGCTCCTGCTCTTTCTTCTTTTGAATACATATCAGAAATAATTGAATGAGATGGCGGGCTGCCTCCAGCCTCTCCAATACCAACTCCCATTCTTGCAATAACTATCTGAAAGAAATTATTAGCTAGTCCTGTAAGTGCAGTAAATCCACTCCATGTTGCCAGCGCAATAGATAAAATATTTACTCTATTGTATCTGTCTGCTAGCCATGCCAAAGGGATAGCAAAAGTTGTATAAAAAACAGCAAAAGCAAATCCTATCAACAATCCTAATTCTGTATTTGTTAAATCTAGATCTTTTTGAATAAAAGGAGCAAGTATTCCAACAATCTGACGATCTATAAAATTAAATCCATATACTATAGTAAGAAGGATTAATGTAAAAAATCTATAGTTTTTATTTTTGTTTGCCATTTATTATCAAGAAAAAGTTTTATCTAAGAGAATTTTTATATCTTCTGGAATTTTCATTTTAAATATCTTTGCTCTTTTATCTAAAGGGTTCCTTTCTTCAATAATCCATTTAATTTTTTGTAAATGTTTTATATATCTTTTAACACTTCTTTCACTCAGGGAAGTCTCATTTAAAACATCTTCATAAACAAAATATTTTTTTTTCACACATTCCAATACTGCTTTTATGTACACAACTTGATATCTTGAATCAAAAACATGTTCGGCAAGCGTTTCATAACTATATTTAGTAGTTCCTTTGATATATATATCTTCATATGCTTTAAGATGAATATATCTATTTTTTAGTGCTTTTAAATACTTTGCTTTATTTTTCACAATTATCAAAATAATAGAGGACTTCATGTCCTTCAAATATTGTGTTTATTCAATTATTGTATATTAATTAAACGTATTTATGGGAGAGATAAAATATGAGTAATTTATGTCGTTTACTTTTTTTATTGTTAATGTTCAATACTTCTTCACTTTTTTCTGATGATGTAGAAGAGATTGTTGTTACAGGGCTGAAGAGAACTTCATCTGTTGAGGATGCATCCGCATCAATCACTGTACTAAGTGGTTCAGAAATAGATGATAGGGGTATAATTGATTTAAAAGATATTAAGTTTGCTGCTCCAAGTCTTAACTATACTGAAGTTTTTTATAGTTCAAATATATCAATAAGAGGAGTTGGTGCTTTAGTGGGAGGCTCTGGTCAACCAGGTGTATCTGTTGTTACTGATGGGGTATACCAGCTAGTTGATACAACTTCGCAATTAGCTTCACTTGATCTATCTAGAATAGAGGTCTTAAGAGGGCCTCAGGGAACATTACATGGAAGAAATTCTGTTGGCGGAACGGTCAATTATTACACAACTGAACCATCACAAGAATCAGATGGATATCTTAAAATTGGATTTGCTGAATATAGCCAACAAAAATTAGAAGGAGCTTATGGGCAAGGCATAAGTGATAACACATCTTTCCGCTTTTCATTTAATACAACCAAAAAAGATGAAGGCTTTACAAAGAATTTATCTGAAGGAGCCTATGAAATAGGTACTCAGGATACAGAAACTTTTAGGTTAAAAATTAAATCAGATTTGAGCGACAACATTACGGCTAGAATGACTTTTGCTAGTACCAGTGTTGAAGGTACGCCTGCTCCATATGTTTGGCTTCAAGATCTTCGTTATAAAGTTGGGGTAATACAAAATAAAAATGACCAACTTACACTTAATCCACATGAGGTATATGTAACGCCAGAAGGACCTTTAGGTAAAGATTTTTTAGAGCAAGAATATGATTTTGCTTCATTAGTCTTAGATATAAATACTGAATTTGGTACCATTAAGTCTATTACATCAAAGCAAGATTATTCTTTTTTAGGAGCTCAAGATCGAGATGCTTTAGAATTTCCATATACTAGCAACAGAGGTCTTCATGAGTCAGAAGCTCTCACGCAAGAGATAAATTGGAATATTGTAAATGATAATATAGACCTAATCGTAGGTGTTTATTATCTTAAAGATGATTCTTTAAGAGATGAAATTTTCCAGTTTGCACCAAGCGTATTTAATGGTCTTAAATTTGTATTTGATCAACCCGAATATAACACAACTTCTAAATCTATATTTTTAGATGCTACCTTTGACATCACTGACAAAACAAATGCTAGCGTTGGTATAAGAAAAACTGAGGATGAAATAATTAACACTCAAAATAACAGTAATGTTATTGCAGCATTTGGCCTAACGATACCAACTTGCGATCGTACCATTAAAATTGAAGACTCAAATACAATGTCAAGATTGTCTTTAAACCATGAGTTAGATAATGGGAATAATATTTATGCTTCGCTATCAGAAGGTTACAAAGTAGGTGGAGTGAATTATCTAGTATGTGATGATCCATATGCATCTGAAGAACTGGAATCATTTGAAATAGGCTATAAAGGTGATTTAAACGATAAAACAACTATTCAGATTGCTGTTTTTGATTATGACTACTCTAATTTTCAAACTTTTCAAGTTGTTGAAACCACAGCTTTTATAAAAAATGCCGGAGATGCTTCATTAACAGGACTTGAAATAGAAACATTTACTGATATTAATGGCCAACTTTCTATGACAACTGGCATTACTTATTTAAATTCAGAGTACGGAGACTTTATTAACAGTTCTTCAGTAGCTCCTGAATTAGGCTTTCAGAATGTCAAAGGTAATAGCCTAAATTATATTCCTGACCTAAGCGTAAACTGGGGTTTTATTAGCTCAAAATTTGATTCCAAAGGAAATTCTTGGACTAATAGATTAGATATTGCTTATAGAGGTAATACTAGTTTTAGTGAATTCTCACCAGATAAAGGTGGTTTTGAACAATCTGCATATACCGTAGTTAATTTAAATATGATTTGGGAAAGTGCTGATGAAGAGTTATCTGTAAGAGCATATGCTAAAAATGCATCCAACTCTGAATATGTTGCTGGATTTAATTCAGGTGGATTTAATGGAGGAACATTTGGAACCTGGGGAGCACCTAGAGTTTTAGGTATAGAAGTTAAAAGAAATTTTTAAATTGGTGTAAATAATAGGCCTTCCTTTGATCCCCTGGTTGGCCTGTTATAATTAAATGATTAGACCAATAATAATAAATTTATTTTTAATAATTCCTAACTTTTTAGTAAAGCTATTCTTTTGGAAAAAACCTCCTAAGATTAGAAATCAATATTTTGATATCCAATCCTATTTATATATTAACTTAATACCAAAATTAAATTTATATAAAATTTCAGATACTCAAATACCTTATATAAGAAATTTAATTGAAAAAGGAAGAAGTAAATATCGCTTGTCAGCAAAACCAAAAAGTAAAGTACAAATTAATGATTTTTTTATTAGCGTTGATGAAAATAAAAAAATTTTGTTAAGAGAATATGTTCCTAAAAACTTAAGTACGAGTAAGGTCATCCTTTATTTTCACGGAGGCGGTTATGTTCTTAACTCTGTAGATATTTATGATGAAGCAGTTTCATTTTTTTCTGATTGCTTAAAAGCAAGAATATTCTCATTGGATTATAGTTTGTCTCCAGAAAGTAAATTCCCTGAAGCATTAAATGAATCAATAAAGGCACTTGATTGGCTCAATAACAAAGGATATAAATCTAATGAAATAAGTTTTTGTGGTGACAGTGCTGGAGCACATTTAGCAGCTTCATTAAATTATAGTTTGATAGAAGAAAACAAAGAATCCTCTTATAGTCAGTTATTAATGTATCCAATGTGTGATCCGAGTTGCAGTTCAGAATCGCATTCGTTATATAAAGATGACTTTCTTTTAAGCCACAAAGACATGAAATGGTTTTGGAATAAATTAATGTTTCATCAAAAAGATTGTGAAAACGCTAAATTCAATCTTTTAAAAACATCAAAGATTAAAAACTATCCTAAAACACTTATTGTAACCGCTGGATTTGATCCTTTATGTGACGAAGCTGTAGAATTTGAAAATATAATCAAAAACCAAGGAGCAATTGTCAAAAGATTGCATTATCCATCTTTGTTTCATGGCTTTGCATCACTAACTAGACTTAGAGAACCATATGTTTCTGTAATGGATTTTCTATTAGAATATAAAAAATTACTATGATTCCAAAATTTTATTTAATTTTTACAATTTTATTTTTCTTTACTGGATTTACATTCTCTAATTCTGAGATATTTTTGCCAGCTCCTGATCATGATTTTGAGTCTTCAAGAAATATACCACAACCAGATTATTCTCAATCAGTTAATTGGGCTGCTATACCTGAAACTAAAAATTTATCAGATACAGTTCCTTTGGGTGTCGAACTTCCAAAAGATGCTCCAAAAGCTCAAGTATTTTTTATTCATCCTACAGGATACCTTAATGTAAATGAGTGGAACGCACCTATGGAATTGGACAGCATAACTGAAGAGAACACCAAGTGGATGATGGCCAACCAAGCATCAGTATTTAATTCTTGTTGCGACATTTGGGCGCCTAGATACAGACAAGCCAATGCAGCAGTATTCGTCATAGACAATGAAGAAATTATTAAAAAAGCTTTAAATTTTGCCTATCAAGATGTTGAAAGAGCTTTTGACGAGTTCTTAATGCGTCGCGACCCGTCTTTACCTTTTATCATCGCTAGCCATTCTCAAGGCACCAACCATGCTACTTCTCTACTTAAAAATCGTATAGCAGGAACAGCACTAAAAAATCAAATGGTTGCTGCTTATATCATAGGAGGAAGGACACGACTTAGTGATATCTATGATATGGATGATATCGATGTTTGCGAAACAGCTCATGATCTTCATTGTGTTATACATTGGAGAACTTATGGCGATGGAGCCAAACTCGAGGATTGGGTGGATGATGATTCACCACTTATCTGTGTCAACCCACTTTCTTGGAGTAACGATACCAAATTCGTTGATAGTAAAAAACACCTAGGATCTGTTCTTTTATCAGGATTTTTTCAGATTAGTTATTATGATGAGAATCCAACAGGGTTAACTTTTAGTCAGCAACCTGCTCCAATTCCAAACCTAACTTGGGCTGAGTGCAGAGACGGTGTGCTTATTGTAAAAGACCTTTTAGAAAGTCAGATGGAATCAGCATTAGGACCTTTGCAGAAAGCATTAGGACCAGAGGCTAGCAAAAATTATCATCTTCTTGACTACCCACTTTTTCATATGAACATTAGAAAGAACTCAGTTACCAGGGTAGCTTCATGGCATTCCTCTAATAAAGTTTTAAAAAATATTGAAAAGGATTTAATTAAATGGGATTCAATTAAGCTTCATAGAACTGGAACTGATGGTGACAATGAAACAACTCTTTGGTTGGCTGAAGAGATAAAAAAATCTAACTTAGTTGCCCAAGTAGATTTATTTAATTTTATCAAAAGAACTCCTGGCAAATCATATGTAACAAATGGTGTGAATACTGCTTATGGGCTCCCCTTATTTGATGGAGGTAGTACTACCGAATATGGTGTTGAAGGACTTAATGGAAGTCTGAGCGATACAAATAGAATTGTCATCACAAAATTTGGATCAACTAAATCTAATGAACATACAATTAAATTAAATAAAGCTAGACAAAAAAATGAACATTTAGCAATTGTGGCTATTACAGATGTTGATCAAAACAAACCAGGTTTAGCAGTTTTAAATGCAGAGTCTTATAGAAATCCTTTTGGCCCCCCTGTATTACAAGTTGCCAGCACCGAAGCTGATTGGTTATTAAATTTAAATAAAGATGAGAAATTAACATTTTTTGCTGAATTTAATAATCAAAAATCTTCAGCGTCAAATATTCAAACAAAAGTAATAGGAAAAGATCCATCGCTAGAGCCTATAGTAATAATGACACCAAAAAGTGGCTGGTGGACTTGTACTTCAGAAAGAGGTGGAGGAATAACGATTTGGCTAAATGCCATTAGATATTTCTCAGAAAACCCCCCATTAAGAACAATTATATTTACGGCTAATACAGGACATGAATTAAGCCATTTAGGCTTAGATCATTTTTTAGAAAATAATCCTTCATTAGTTCAGGATGCCTATCTTTGGTTTCATCTTGGCGCAAATTTTGCCGCTAAAGATGGCTCTATTCTGTTGCAAACATCAACCCAAGATTATATGAATTTAACCATGAAACAATTTAAAAAAGAGAATATTAAAGGAACACAATCTTGGCCAATCTCTGAAAGGCCTTTAGGTGAAGCAAGGAATATTTTCGATGGCGGGGGAGAATATATTTCTTTACTTGGAACCAATCCTCTATTTCATAACCCAGATGACTTATGGCCTCACTCAATAGATATAGAAAAATTAGAAAAATTAAACAATGCAATGTTAAAAATAATTAACGATATTGCAAATTCATAATATTGCCTTATATAATTTTTTCATTACATTATGGAGTCTTCGCCTCAATTGGACATAAGCTAATAAAAAATATAAATAAATTAAATTTAAAGTTTTTAACTATTAAGTACATATTTATTGTAAGATGCATTTTTTAACAAGGATATTTAATGAATATATACGTAGGTAACATATCTTGGGGTTTAACAGACCAAGATTTAGAAAATGTTTTTGCTGAGCACGGTACTGTGACTTCTGCAAAAATTATCACAGACAGAGCAACTGGGCGTTCTAGAGGTTTTGGTTTTGTTGAAATGAGTGATGGCGGCGAAGCTGCTATTGAAGCATTAAATGAAACTGAGGTTGATGGAAGAAGTTTGGTTGTAAACGAATCAAGACCTAGGGATAAGAGCTAACCCAAACTTTCTAACGCTTCTACCATTTTTTGTTGTACTTTTTGAACTGCTTTAAATGGTCTAATCATAACTTTAAAGTTTACAATCTTTCCTTCTTCATTCCACTCGATAATATCAACTCCGTTGACTGATATGTCGTCGATATAGGTTTCAAATTCAAGAACAGAATTCATGCCATCATGAATTTCTTTCGTATATTTAAACTTCTCCATATTGAATGATTGACCAGCAGCGGATAAATACATCATGGTTATCTCTTTTCCCTCCATGGGCGTAAAAACTACTGGTGATGAAAATATAGCATCATCTGCAATGAGATTTTCCAATAAACCCTGATCGTCATTCTTTAATACTTCATGCCATTTTTGTATAAGGTCTTTAGCTGTATTCATTTTTAAAATTGTATAAATATATTGATATATTTTAAACATAAATATATCGATATATGTTCAATATAGTAGTATCTTATACAAACTGAAGAGATTTATGAATATAAGGAGATATATATGGAATACTTAGTTATAGCAGACTTCAAAGCGAATGAAGGCATGGCTGAAGACATGGCAAATGTTTTCAAAGAAGCTTTGGTTGATACAAGAGCCTTTGAAGGATGTAATGGAATTGATGTTTATTTTGAGGAGAAGACAAATACCTTCACTCTTATTGAGGATTGGACAACATTAGAAAATTACGAAACCTATCTTCAATGGAGAATAGATACTGGTATTGCAGATGTTGTAGACCCATTACTTGTTGGGGGATGGGACGGAGTCGTTCAAAGTGTAAAGAGGCTTGGAGTACCTAAAGATATTTAATGACAAATCAAGAGCAAATAGAAAAATGTATAGATCTTTATTATGAAGGATGTTGTGAGTCAAACTCTGAAAAAATTAAAAAAGCTTTTGATGAAAACGCAATGATCTCAGGTTACTTGCCTGACGGGCTGCACGAGATGAATCTTGATGATTTTGCTGGCTTTGTTGCTGCTCAACAACCTTCGCCAAAAGAGAAAGGAGATGAGGAATTTCTAGAAATAATTTCATGTGAAATAGTTGGAGATACCGCAATTGTTCAAATAAGAGAGGCATACTTGGGAATGACTTTTATAGATTCATTCTCTTTTTTAAAAAAAGAAGATACCTGGAGAATATACACAAAATTATTCCATGTTGAATCATAAATAAAACACATATATTTAGAGGAGAGAAATATGTTTAAAAATAAATTACTAATAACTAGTGTAATGGGTGCTTTTTTCATTGCGAGTTGTTCAAATGAGATGGCTGTTGAACCTACAGCAGAAGATAATAGCTATTCAGAATTTGTAGATGCACTTGAAAGCACAGGCGGTAAAGCTTTCGCAGAATTTATGGCATGTGAAGCTGGAGCAGATTTTAATGCTGAAAATGCAACTAAGATGATATCAGATTGGCAAAAACTAATTACTGCAGAGTCATTATTTGGTGTTTGGGGATACGTTCCTGCAGCTGACACAAATGCATTTGGAGATACATTATGGTGGGAATTAAATTGGAACTCAAAAGAAGAAGCAGATGCTGAGTGGAATGCCTGGGTTCAAAATGAAGATGCACAAGCATGGGCTGAACAATATTCTAATGTAATGGTTTGTGATGGAGAAGGAAGAAATTCTTTTGACGGCGTATATCCAATTTTACCCAATACATATGGTGATGTTAATGAAAGTGGATATTTTTATGCTGAATTTCATCAGTGTAATTATATTGATGGATCTGATAGAACAGATGCTGAAGCATTTTTACCTGGTTTTACTAATGCAGTAAGTAATTCTGACTACAATGGTACTGGCTATTCATTTGCTAACTACTTTGCATATAAAAATAAAGATGGCTCTCATGTAGATGCTGATGTTGACTTTCTTTGGGGTAATTTTACAAAGGGTAAAGATGCAATGGATAAAGCAACTGAATCATTTGAAAATGATGTCAGAGACGAAATGTTTCCTTTATTTAGTGAATTTGCAACTTGTGCTGAAGTACCGGATGTTTATCATGGTTGGACATTCTATGCAGGCGACAATAAAGAATTTATGCCTGATTTTACATCTAGAGATTAATTTTACTTAAAAAAATGAAGCTGCTTTATGCAGCTTCTTTTTTTTATGGTACATTTTACTTATTATGATTATTGGAGTTCCTTCTGAGGTTAAAAATAACGAGAATCGAGTAGGTCTTACACCTAATTCTGTTCAATCACTTGTCAGCTTAGGCCATGATGTTTTAATTCAAAATAATGCTGGAGCAAATATTGGATTTTTAAATGATCAATATATAGCTGCTGGAGCAAAATTAATAGATTCCGCTGAAGATGTTTATACATCATCTGAAATGATTGTAAAAGTCAAAGAACCGATACCCGATGAGTATAAATTTTTAAGAGATGATTTAACTCTTTTTACTTATCTTCATTTGGCTGGAGATCCTGAAAATGCAAAAAAATTAATTGATACTGGAGTTACAGGTATTGCATACGAAACAGTAACATCATCTGATGGTTCAATGCCTTTACTTGCTCCGATGAGCACTATTGCTGGCCAACTTGCTTTTATTGTTGGTTCATATCATTTACTTAAACACAATAAAGGAAAGGGGGTAATGATAGGTAAAATGGACGATATAGATCCAAGGGTTGTTACAGTTATTGGTGCTGGTGTTTCAGGGACTCAATCTATTCTTAAAGCGATAGATAACAATGCAATGGTAAAGGTTGTGGATTCGTCTCAATCAAAACTCGATGAACTTCAATCAAAATATGGATCTAATAATATTGAGTATGTACTCTCTACTCAAGAATCAATTCAGTCATCAATCAATGATTCTGATTTAGTAATTGGCAGTGTTTATGTTGTAGGAAAAGAAGCTCCTAAAGTTATTAAACGAGAAATGTTGTCTTCCATGAATCCAGGGACTGTAATGGTTGATGTATCGATAGATCAAGGTGGGTGTTTTGAAACAAGTAAGCCAACTACGCATGATAATCCGACATTCTTAAAAAATGATATTGTTCATTACTGTGTAACAAACATGCCTGGTGCTGTTCCATTAACAGCAACTGAAGCTTTGAATAAAGTCACGCTTTCATACGTTGAAAATCTTGCAAATAATGGTATTCAAAATGCTCTTGAGTCTGATGAACATTTGAGAAATGGTTTAAACATTCTCGATGGAAGAATTGTTCATCCTGGAGTAAAAGAAGCTCTAGAATAATTTTTAAACAAGAGATGTTACAAAAGTTAAATTCATATATATTTTTGTTATTTTTTTCAACATTGGTTTATACATCTAATGATGAAAAGAATTCTCTTATAGAGATTTACGACAATCCAAATGACACCAATTTAATTAATATTGTTGTTAAAGATAATATCGATATCGGCGGCAAAGTTACTTCTGCTGGATCTTTGGCACTTAAAGATAACATTGCAGCAAACGATGCTTTCATAATAGATAAATTAAAAAGAGCAAATTATCATATTCTTGGGAAAGCAAACCTATCTGAATGGGCAAACTTTAGATCTGATGATTCAGTTAGCGGCTGGTCAAGTCTTGGTGGTCAAACAAAACATTTTATAGATGATGCATATAATCCTTGTGGCTCAAGTTCCGGATCTGCTGTTGCTGTTTCAATGGGGATTGTAGATATTGCAATTGGTACTGAAACAAACGGTTCAATTTCATGCCCATCATCTGTAAATGGAATTGTTGGCATGAAACCAACAACAGGTTTGGTTAGTAGGTCTGGTATTATTCCAATATCGTCTTCTCAGGATACAGCTGGGCCAATGGGAGCAACTGTTGATATTGTTGCAAAAACATTAGAAGTTATTTCAGGATATGATAAAAATGATCCAGCTACTTCTTTGATACCAACTAATTTTGATTTTAGTTTTTCAACTGCAACAAAGATTATCTCTCTGAGAGGAGTTCGATTAGGTTTGTTGGATTCAAAAAACTTAAATCCAGAAGTTATTGAATTACATAAAAAATTAAAAGAAATTGTTAACTCTTTGGGTGGCGAAGTAATTTTGATAAATGATGATAGGGATTATCCTGGAGATGCTGAATCTTACGTTCTTCTCTACGAGTTCAGAGTGGGACTGGAAGAATATCTAAAAAATGCTAGTTCTTCTATGAAAAAACTTACGGATATAATTGATTACAATAATGCTAATAAAAATATTGTTATGCCATATTTTGGGCAAAACATTTTTTATAAATCTATCGAAAGCACTAGTTATCTAAAATATCTTTGGTCTAAATACAAAATAAATAAGTCTTACAAGTCTACAAAAGATCTTATAGATAAATATGATTTAGATGCCTTCATTGGTCTAACCCGAGGACCTGCCTGGAAAATAAATTTTGATGGTGGAGATTATATTGCTATGAATGATACTCTTCAATTTGATAGTGGCGGATATGCTGCTCATAACGGGATGCCTCACATAACAATACCTTACTTTGAAATTAATAACTTTCCTGTAGGAATTTCAATTATTGGAGATCGTTGGACTGACAAGCTAATCGTTGGGTATGCATCAGCAATTGAAAAATCAAGATATAATTCAATTATTCAATAATATTAGGATTTGATATGGAAAAAGTTTTAGTAACAGGAGCAACAGGATATATCGGATTACATTGTATTCAGCAACTTCTTGATCAAGGGTATGCAGTAAATGGTACTGTAAGGTCACCTGATAGGAAGAATGAGATCTATGATGCACTTCATAAAAGTAGAACTCCTACTGATAATCTAGATATTTTTACTGCTAATCTTACAGAAGATGAAGGATGGGATGAGGCAATGAAAGGTTGTGATTATCTTATGCATGTTGCATCACCTCTAACATTTGAAAAAGAAAGTGAAGAATATTTTGTTGGTCCTGCTGTGGCTGGAGTTAAAAGAGCTTTTGGGTTTGCTAAAAAACATAATGTTAAAAGAGTTGTGCTAACCTCATCTGTCGCAGCTATATTTGAAACACCTGATTCTAAAGAATATTACGATGAGAGTGATTGGTCAGATCCTAATCACGAATCAATAAGCCATTACTCAAAGAGCAAGACACTTGCAGAAATGGCTGCTTGGGATTTTGTTAAAGAAGAAAATAATCCATTTGAACTAGCAGTTATAAATCCAGCTCTTGTAATAGGCCCATCTTTATCGGGAGATATTGGAGAGTCAAATAAAGCAATCGCGTTAGTAGTTACAGGTAAGATGCCTGTTGGTATTCCTCTGCAATTTGGATATGTTGACGTTAGAGATGTTGCCGAAGCTCATATACTTGCTATGCAAAATCCGAAAAGTAACGGAAAAAGGTTTGCTTTGGTAGAAAAAGATCTTTGGTACAAAGAAGTTGCAAAGATTCTTAGAGATAAAGGCTTTAATAAGGCACCAAAATTTAGTGTGCCAGTATGGTTAGTGCCTCTTCTTGCAATTTTTGTTAAAGAATTAAACCTTGCACGATCCGCTATTGGACGAGTAAGAAGTGTAAAATATGCAACCAATGCCAAAGAGGTACTTGGTTGGAGTCCAAGGCCTGCTGAAGAATCTATTGTAGAAATAGCTCAACAGATTAAAGATATGGGTTTGATTAAATAATACCTGGAATAATAGCTTTCCTACTTTTTGGATAATCACTGAATTTTTTCTTATACCATTTATGATGAGCTAAAGCTCTCGGGAATAGATTTGCTATAACCCATATTAAAAAGACTATTCCTGAAATACTCCAAGTTAAGATAGCCCATCCTAACCATTCAATAATCTCACCAAAATAATTTGGTGCAGATAAATATTTATATAAAAAAGCATCAGGAACATGGTAACCAGGCCCATTTCTTTTTTTCATAGCTACAATAATGTAATCAGATCTTATATTTATATACATGCCAATTAAGAAAACTGATAAACCTATTATAAATATTGGGGATGATGTCCAATTATCTGAATATTGAGTAAAATAAAAAATACCAAATGCTTGAATGCTTACATTAATAATATTAAAAAAGATGGCAGAAAATGCTATTGAAATTGGCATTTTTGGGTTGGTTAATTTAATTAAAAATGGATATATAAATGTCCTATGAACATAGTGGGTCATCCAAATTAGAAGAAATATATAGTGAATTATTTCTAATTGATCTCTCACAATAAGAGCATAGATTGCCATTAAAATAACGCATGGTGATTCCATTACAATCCATCCAAGTCGGGCAGGAATTTCTACACCCCAACCATCTTTAATATGTCTTCCATATGGAGCATTTTCAAAAAATAAATAAGTAAATGTTGTCAATGCAATTGCAACCCAAATCAATAAAAAGATATAAAATGTGCTCATATAAATGTTAAAAACAAAGTTTACAGTTATGATTCTAAAACATAAACTTATTAAATAGTTTTTTTGGAGAGATTGTCAAAGTGGAAAAATATGATTTTATTATTTTAGGTGCAGGCTCAGCTGGTTGTGTTCTTGCAAATAGGTTAAGTTCAAATCCTGATTATAAAGTTTGCTTAATTGAAGCAGGCTCAAAGGATAGTGACCCAAGAATACGTATACCTATTGGATTTGCATTTTTTGGAGAGAATAATCCAGTAAGTTGGAATTATGAAACTGTGCCTCAAAAAGAATTTGAAAAAGTTGTTGTTACTGAGCCAGAGGCAGCTGTTGTTGATTCTGCCGGTGGAATTCATAAAGTTGAATCAGAGTCTCTTGAGCATAGAAAAGGATTTCAACCTCGAGGCAAAACGTTAGGGGGATCTAGTTCAATCAATGCAATGTTATATGTTAGAGGACATAGATGGGATTATGATCACTGGTCTGAATTAGGAAATGAGGGTTGGTCATATAATGAAATTCTTCCTTATTTTAAAAAGGCTGAACATAATGAAATGTTTGATAATGATTTTCATGGTCAAGACGGACCCTTAAATGTATCAAAAATAAGGCATGAAAATAATCCTGTAAAAGATTTTGTTAAAACTGGCTCGGAAGTATTTGGATATAACGAAGATTTTAATGGAGAAAATCAAGAGGGAATAGGATTTTATCAATGCACACAGAAAAACGGGAAAAGGTGTAGTACTGCTAAAGGATATTTAGTTCCAATTTTAGATAGAGACAATTTAACGGTTATGACCGATACAAATATTAATAGAATCATTATCGAAAATAATAAAGCTGTTGGAGTTGAATGTATTAATAAAGATGGCAAGTACTTTACAGTCAATGCCAACAAAGAAGTTCTTTTATCATCAGGAGCTTTCGGTTCGCCACAAATAATGCTTAGGTCTGGGATTGGTCCAGCAGAAGAAATCCTCAAACATGATATTGAACATCAACATGACTTGCCTGGTGTAGGTAAAAATTTACAAGACCATATAGATTACCTTTCAGTTCATAGATATAACTCAATGGAACTAATTGGGATGTCTTTGAAATCAATATTTTTTAAATTCCCATTTGAGATATTGAAGTATATTTTTGCTAAAACTGGGTTGTTCACTTCTACAATTGCAGAAGCTGGAGGTTTCATTAAATCAAATGAAGAAAAAGATATTCCAGACATTCAATTACATTTTATTCCAACCATGGTTGTTGATCATGGAAGAACTCAACTCTGGGGTCATGGCCTAGGATGTCATATGTGCCTTTTAAGACCAAGATCAAGAGGTGAAGTCACTCTTAATTCTTCAGATCCATTTGAAGATCCAAATATTGATCCAAAATTTTTATCTCATCCTGATGATATGAAAGATATGATTGCTGGTTATAAGCAAATGATGACAATTCTCAATAAAGAATCTTTTTCAAAGTATACTTCTGCTCATACAATGAGACCAATTGATATAACTAACGATGATGATATTGAATTAGCTATAAGAGAAGAGGCTGACACCGTCTATCATCCAGTTGGAACATGTAAAATGGGTAATGACGAAATGGCTGTTGTTGATAATAGTTTAAAAGTTCATGGAATTGAAGGTCTAAGAGTTGTTGATGCATCAATAATGCCTACCTTGATTGGAGGAAATACTAATGCTCCAACAGTTATGATTGGTGAAAAGGCTGCTGATATGATCTTAGATGACTGGGCTTAAAAGAAATTGAAAAAATCATTAGCTCTTCTTTTATTAAGTTTTCAATTATTTGCAAGTACTTCAATCATTATTGATGTTAGGACTCCAAAAGAATTCGAATTAGGGCATGTCGAAAGTGCGATTAACATAGAATGGCAAGATATTGCGTCAGTTGAAAATAGTACTAATAAAGATAATCGTATATTTTTATATTGTAGAAGCGGTAATAGGTCTCAAAAAGCTAAAGATATTCTTATTAATATTGGATACAAGGATGTTATTAATCTCGGGGGCGTTAAGGAAGCTTCAGAATTCCTAAATAAAAAAATTACTCGATGAAAAATTTTTTTAGTTTCCTTTCAAAGTTTAATCATAAAAAGATTATATGTTTTGACGGCGGTGGTGTGAGGACAATAGCATCAATTGTTTTTTTAAAAAAATTGGAAGCTGAGAGCGGTAAGAAAGTTTCAGATATATTTGATATGTTTATAGGTACAAGTGCTGGAGCATTTAATGCTGCTTGTTTTGCATTTGGAGGATTTTCGGCAGATAAAGTTAAGAGATATTGGACTAAAAGTTATTTAGATAAAATAATGAAAAGTTCTTTTTTCTGGGATAAAGCATCTTTATTTCAAGCTAGACCAAGATATGAAAGCGATGGAAGACTAGAAATGTTAGATGAAATCTTCAAAAAAAACACATTAAAAGAATCTAACAAACCTTTTTTATGTTATGCCTATGATATTGAAAAAAGAAGCCACGTCGTTTTTGATTCATCAAATACACCAGAAGTAACTTTTAAAGACGCAATTGCTGCCTCAAGCGCAGCCCCAATGTATTTTCCTACATATCAAATGCAGGATAAGTCGTGGATGGTAGATGGAAGTATAATTACAAATAATCCAACTTTAATTGGTTTTTCGTATTCAAAAAAAATTTTAGAGACAAACAATATCAAAATCTTGAGTCTGGGATCGGGTCAAAATAAAAATAAAATAAATGGAGATACATCTACAAAATGGGGAGGAGTTGGTTGGTTAAGAAATGATATTATGGGAATGATATTAGATTCTGAGATTCATAATGAAATTTCAAGTGAACTCTTCACTGATAATTATCTTAGAATAAATTCTCCTTTAGGAAAAATTAATAGATTCTTAGATGATGACTCTGAAGAAAACCTTGAAAAAATTCATTTAATGGGCATGGATTGGTGGTCTGAGTTTGGAGAAGAGACCCTTAGATTTATTGATTCATAAATTTTTTAAAATCTTATATTCGAAGTATATTTATATAATATATATTTTACCTTGACATGATTTAATCAAAAAAGTCTAATAACCTTATTCAATGTACATTTACCTAGGGGGTTTTTGTGAATAAGTATTTATTATCACTATTATTGGTATTACCAATGTCGTTTATTGTTATCGCTCAAGATAATGAATCAGATGACGATGTTGAAGAGGTTGTAGTAACTGGAATCAAAAAAAGTCTAATAAGCGCAATTGACATTAAGAGAAATAACGTTGGTGTTGTTGATGCTATTACTGCTGAAGATTTTGGTAAATTTCCAGACAACAATTTAGCTGAATCTTTAGCCAGAGTTGTTGGTATTGGTATTGATAGAAGTAACGTTGAGGGCGAAAGAGTAGCTGTAAGAGGATTTGGACCTGAATTAAATTTAGTTACACTTAACGGTCGTCAAATGCCTACTGTCCCAGGACAATGGGGCGGCGGAAGATCTTTTAATTTCGGAGACATATCTTCTCATGGTATTGCTGCAGTTGAAGTTTATAAATCAACTAATAGTTCATTACCTTCAGGTGGTATAGGATCCACTATCAATATGGTTACTACAAAACCATTATCAATTGATGGAAGCCTTAGCTCTTTTTCTATTGATGTTCTTAATGATTCAACAAGCAATGAAGATCTAAAGCCTGAATTAAATTTTGTTCATAGTTCTAACTTCGGTAACTTCGGTTTTGCAATATCAGGATCCTTTCAAGATAGAAATAATATAGAAGAAGGAACAAGAGAATCAAATTGGTTATCAGTTGAAGATATGTCTGCAATTGAAGGGTATTCAAGAGTTGATAAAACTGCTTCAGGTATTACAGATAATAATCAAAGAGCAGATGGTAAAACTTTTTATCAAGAACCATCCGCATATCAAATTAAAGAAAATGATAGAGAAAGAACTAATGCTCAATTAACAATGCAGTATGCATTTTCAGATGATTTAATTGCAACAGTTGATTACACATATTCAAAAGTTGAGTTTAGTTCAGTAGGTCAAATGTTTGGATCTTGGCTAGGTGGTTGGACAACAACACTTGGAACAATTAATGAAAATGGTGTTTATACTGATGTTACTGTTGGTGATAGAGGATATGATCATCAATTGATATGGGGTGATACAGAAAATCTAAACCAGTCTGTTGGTATAAATTTAGAATGGAATTATTCAGATGCACTAACTTTTGTTTTTGATTATCATGACTCATCTGCAGAAAAAGAAGGAACAGAATTACCAAACGAAATGGGGTTAGTTGCTCCTGCAACAGCAACAATTACACATTTTAATGGAGGTACATCTGGTATAAATTCTTTTATATATAATAGAACTTTTGACACAGATGATTATACCTATGGCTCTCTTTATTACAGAGATGCATTTAAAGAAAATCAAATGGAACAGTTTCAATTTTCTGGTCTATGGGAAAACCTAGATGGAAAAGTTAGTGATTCTATTAAATCGGTAGAATTTGGAATATCTAGAGCTGATTCTGCATTCCAAGACATGAGAATGGAAGAAATCAATAATGCTACTCCTGGAACTTCAGCAAGCAGTGCTATGTTAACTAGAACCTCTTTAGATGATTTTATGAGTGCTTTTAGAGATTACTCAAGTTTACCGACATACTATTTTGCTATTAATAAAGACCTTGCTCTTCAAGATTGGATTGCAAACTTTGGTGATATCTCAGCAGGCCCAATTGATATTAATGACATGGTTGAAGAAACACTTGATGCAGCATTTATTCAAGTAAATATGGAATTTATGATTAATGACAAACCTCTTAATGTTGTTGCTGGGGTCAGATATGAAGAGTCTGATACGACTTCAACGGCTCTTGAAGCTACTCCATCTCTAATTAGATGGGATATGATTAATGGTCTTATCTATCCAAATGGAGGTGAGGTGGCTGCAGCAAGATCTGGAAGCAATGATATTGTTTTACCTCAGCTAGCAATGGCATACGAATTAACTGATGATCAGGTTTTAAGACTTAGTTATGGTAAATCTATGGGTAGACCATCTTTACAAGATCTAAGAAGTTCATTCCAATTCGGTAATAGAGATTATCTAATACCGACTGCATCAGGTGGTAATCCTGGTTTAGAGCCGTTAGAGTCTGAAAATTTAGATATTGCTTATGAATATTATTATGATGAAGGAAGTTATTTTTCATTAAATTATTTTAGAAAAGATATAGATAATTTTATTAGTTCTGATGTTTCAACCGGAAGCATTGATGCTTTAACTAATCCAGCTAATGGAGAAATTGGTGCTTTTGCTCAGGCCTGTGTTCAGGCATGGGATGAAGCTGGTAGGCCTGATCCAGGATTCCCTGGTGAATGGGGATCAGGTGACTGTGTTTCTCAGCAAGCTTTATGGTCTCAATCATGGATGAATATATATCAACACATGGGTTGGGTTGCTGTAGCAATGTCTAGAGGAATTGATGTTACTAATGGTTTTCCGTATGGAGCATGTGATTATGATGGTTGGTGGAGATGTGAGCCTGGTTATCTCGATGGTACAAGCTCTGATCCGCTAGCAATCTTCGAAATTACAAGACCTCTAAATTTAGAATCTGGTTCGGTTGATGGTTTTGAGGTTGTCTTACAGCATCTCTTTGGAGATTCTGGTTTTGGTACTCAGATTAATGCAACATTTGTATCTGGTGGTGACGTTGAGATTGATAGATATGATACGAGCCGTCAATTCATATTACCTGGTTTAGGTGATTCAAGTAACTTTTCTCTTTTTTACGAAGATACAAAAATTACAGCAAGAATTGCTTTAAATACTAGAGGTGAGACTATTGCAGGTTTTGGTAACTATGATCAGCCATTATATGTTGAAGAAAGAAACCAATGGGATCTATCAATGGCGTATAACATAAATGAAGACGCTGTAGTTTTCTTTGAAGTTCAGAATTTAAATGATGAACCAACAAGATTATATGCAAGATATGAAGAGATGTTATTCTTATCTCAAGATCATGGCCCAATTCATAGATTAGGCTTTAGATATAAGTTTTAAATTACAATAAAGAAAATAAAAAAGAGGGCTTAGACCCTCTTTTTTTATATATAATTAAAAAATGCATTTCAAAAAACTGTTACTGATTACAATCATAATATCTTCTTGCGGTGGAGGCGGTGGCGGCGGCGGTGCTACAAAAGTACCCTTTGCTTTAACACTTGCTCAAAATTCATTTTCAACAAATGAAGATACTTCTTATAATGGATCAATGGCAGCAAGTGCTAACGAGGTTGTTACACTTGAATATTCTCTAACAAGCTCTACGTCAAATGGCACTCTTACTTTCTCTACAACAAATGCTGCAATTTCATATACACCGAATACTAATTTTTTTGGACAAGATGAATTTACATATTCAGTTACTGCAGTTGAAAAAAACATAACTAGAAACAGCACAGTCTCTATTACTATCACTTCTGTAAATGATAGCCCACAAATCTTAATAACTTCAAAGACAAATTTAGATAAAAATAATTTAATTTTTGAATCAAATCCAAAATATTCAATAACATTTTCAGATGTTGATAATGAGGATATTGATTTAGTTTTTTCTGCAAGTATTAATCAAGAGGATATTCCAACTTCATTTGTTTCTACCGGTGAAGGGACTGGAGAAGTAACTCTTGATCTGTCAGGTTTAATAAATGCTGGACTATTAAATGCAGAACTCAAGGTATCAGATGGAGATCTTGTAAGCTCTGATACATTCAATTCATGGTTCATTGCAGATAAAAAAATTGTAACGGTTCCTATGGATGATGATAAAAGTGATGGTTTTGACTCAGGTACAACCACTGATAAAGATTATTATGTTTATTATCTTGTTGGAGGTGATGCATCTTTTGGGAGAACTGATTATTTATTTGTAGCTGATTCATTAGAAGAAAGCCCGACAAATGGAACAAGTTCTGATTTAGAAAATTTTAGAGATGCCTTACTAAGTTCAATTAATGGTCTTAATGACTCTGATGTATCAGAATTTTTTGCAGGATATTTTGATATTATTGTTGCAGAGCCTGTAAACCCTGATGGCACTTCATTAGCTTCAATCGAAACAGGATGTTATGACTGGGATGAAGATGTTTATTGCATTGGTTCCAGCGATATCAATACATCAGTATTTGATGAATTATTTTCAGAAAATGACCTTGTCTCTGTATTGACAATGATTGATGGCAGAGGTGTAAATTTAGGAAATACCAATATTCAACCAATTGGTACAAGAACTGAATATGTTCTTATGCATGAGCTTGGACATGCTCATGGTGAAATGGGCGATGAATATATATCAGATGATGACAGAGATGTTAGTTTCTGGGCAGATAGGAATGTCAATACAACAACCCAGTCAGATCCATCCCAAGTAAAATGGAAACATCATATTGACGATTTAACAAATGTTGCTGGAAGTACTTTTAATGTTTGCTATAACTGGTCAGATGGGACGGTTGGACTTTATGACGACGATGATGATGATCCAACTGCATGTGATTGTCTTTATAACGTTTATGATGCAAATGGAAATAGAACTGGAAGAAATCCAATATGTAATCAAGTTGGTTTATTTGAAGGAAACTATTATGGTGAATTCGATAATTACAGACCAAAATTTTTAACAATTATGGAAGTTAATACTGATCAATATGGTGAAGTTAATGTTGAGGGGTTTGCAATTGGTTCAATTCATAATCAAGGTTTTGTTTATGGAGATGATGTAGGTTTTATTTCAGATGATGCCGGATCAAGAACAGGTTTTGATATTGATATAGATGTTGCATATGATTCATCAAAATTAAGATTAAAATGGTATATTGACGGAGTGGAGGATCCCGCGTTAGAAAATCAAACCCAAATAACTTTTAATAGACCATCTGATAATTCTGTTAAGGTTTACACTTGGCGAGTTGATGACTTAACAGGAACAGTTACGGCTCCAGACGATGTGACAGATACCGATGATTTTTATGAAGGTTTATTTAATTCAGATTTTTATTGGTATGATTATAATTCTGAGCAGTGGGGTACTAATCCAACTGACAGAACGCAATATGATTATGGGTATATCAATGGTCCAATGGGTGGAACCTGGGGGATAAATTGGGAAAGATGGTAATCAAAAAAAATATAGTATTTTTTACATTGATATTTAGTTTATCTTGGTCAGTCCAATCAAATGAAATCATTGATAAGCAAAAACTTAATAAAATTCATGCAAATCCATTTAATGATGCTTATATTATTTCTTTTGATGGTTCTCCAAGCAATTTCTCTATAAAAAAAATTACGGTTGATAAACCTAATGAAAGATTACTAAAAAAAATTAAATTTTTAAGTGATGATGATACTTATGCTATTAAAGTTTTTGGCAAGGATAATAAATACCTTTATGCAATTGGGATAGGAAATCCTTTTTATGCAACTTATCAACATATTGGTTATGAAGATAGAAAACATATGGGAGGTCCTGTTAGCTCAGCTATTGTTGAAATAGCAATACCACTTCATATAGAACCGTCGTCTTTTATAGTTTCAAAAAGAGATATCACTGGTAAATTTAAAGATATACAGGAAATATCATTCGAATAAAATTCAAAATTTATACTGTTGAAAGCAGATGTTTAAAGGAGTATATTAATCCACCAATGCGGTACTAGCTCAGTTGGTAGAGCGTCTGCTTGCCAAGCAGAAGGCCGCCGGTTCGAGACCGGCGTACCGCACCAATATATAAAGATGAAATCTACAACAAAGTTTTTATTGTTATTTCTTATTTCTTCATGCGGTGGAGGCGGATCCTCAAATTCTGATAATCAATCTGTAAGCCCACCAGATACAAATACTAATTCTGAAAGTTGTGAAAATACTTCAATTGATAATCTTCAAAAGTGTGATTTAAAACACGATAACCTTGATAGACACTATTATATTTATATACCTGAAATTTTAGATAATAATTCTAGTATTCCAGTATTATTTGCTCTTCATGGTTATGGTTCTTCTGCATATAGGCACTTTAGTTATACAAACTACATACCAATTGCTGATTCTAATAATTTAGTAATTATTTATCCTCAAGGGGCAACAACAGACACATTATCTTCACATTGGAATGTTGGTGGTTGGACATCAAAAAGCACAGTCAAAGATATTGAATTTATTGATACATTAATAAATTTTACTAAAAACAAAATTATGATTGATGAAACCAGAATATATTCATCTGGAATGTCTAATGGTGGATATATGAGCTATCACTTAGCTTGTAATCTTGGGGAGAAATTTGCTGCAATTGCATCTATAACAGGCTCTATGACCAATGGAACTTATGATGATTGCTCTCCTTCGCATCCTACACCGGTATTACAGATTCATGGTCTGCTAGATTATGTCGTTCCATATGATGGTAATGCAGGTTCTAAAAGTATTCCTGATGTTATAGATTATTGGGTAAATTATAATTCTTGCAGTTCAGATCCAGACAGATTAATTAAATATTCAGATGATTTTGATTTAATTCTTTACGATACCTATATAAATTGTTTAAACAATGTAAATGTAAAACTAATTCTTCATCCAACGATGGGACATACTTGGCCTTCCACAGCAGAATATAACGTAAGTGCTTCTAATGAAATATGGGATTTTGTATCACAGTATGATCTTTATGGCTTAATAAATTAACTATAAAAATATATACAAATGTAATTTATTTAAGCATTTATGATGTTATATTAATTAATCAATTATCAAGGGAGATATATATGAAATACTTTTTAAGTTTAGCTCTGATGTTTAGTTTTATAGCTATAGCAGATGATCATGAGACACCAGAATATAAATATGAACCAGATTGGAATAAGGCTGAATACTACATAGGCAATTTTAACGATAATAAAGATATTGATGATTTAGCCGCCTGGTATGGAAAATTTGCAAAATGGACAGAAGGTCAAGGTGAAACTTATGACTCGATGACAGTTGCATTACTTCAACCATATTTTCATTCTGATATGAGTAGCGTTGATGTTATGTGGGTAAACACATGGCCAACCCCAGTAGCTCAATTTCAAGGTATGGAAACTTGGATTACAGGCGGAGGTCCAAAACTTCTTGAATCGTTACCTGTCACAAACAGCAGACAGATAGATACATGGCAATGGGCTATATCATTACCTGCATCCATGGACGCTGGAAATATGATGTATGCTACTTATGCTGATTGTTCTTTAGAGGAAGGATATGATATGCGACAGGTATATGATCTATACAAAGATTTTGCTATTTTTGCAAAAACGCAAGGTGATACTGTTGGTAGAAAAATGATCGTGCCAGCTGCTGGATACGTATTACCAGATGGAGTTGATTTCATAAGATTGATGTATATGTCATCAATCTCAGAGAGAGGAACGAGCCAAAAATTATACCAAGATAAACTTGCTGACTCAGAAGCTTCAGCAAATTTAAAAGGTTTTTCATGCACTAACGCAAGATCATATTTTGGAATGTCAATGAGATCACCAAGTTAAATAACAATCTTATAATAAATTAAAGGAGGCTTTATGCCTCCTTTTTTTTATATAAGGCATAATAATTATATGAAAGATTATTCAAATTATATAAGTATTATTGGAGCAGGAATTGGCGGTCTTGCATTGGGGAATATTTTAAAAAAAAATGATATTCCTTGTGTAATTTTTGAAAAATCTGAAAAAATTAGTGAGTATGAAGCAGGAATTTCAATATCGCCTAATGGACTTAAAGTTCTAGAAAAATTGGATTTAGACGAAAGATTTAAAGAAGTATCAGCTCAACCAGGATATGCAGTTTTTCATTCAAATAACGAGATAATTACTGAGATTTCATCCAATGTAGTTACAAGTTTAAGAAAAAATCTTCATAATATTTTACTTGAAAATTATTTAGCATTAGACGGAGAAATTCTTTTTAACCATGAATTAGTTGATCTTGATCTTACAGATAAAAATATTTATTTTTCTAATAATATAAAGAGCAATGTAAATCATGTTGCTGCATGTGATGGCATAAGGTCTATATGCCAAAAAAAATTATCTACATCAAATAGCAAACCTGAATATAGCGGATATTCTGTTTGGAGAACAATAATGCCATCCCATCAGAAGAAAATAAATTTTCACTTAGGATCTAATTTCCATGTAGTAAGTTATCCAGTAGATCAAAATAAAATAAGTCTAATAGCTGCTATAAAAGATAAAAATAAGTTTAATGAATCATGGAAAGAGAAAGGCAGTCTTGAAGATTTATTTTCTACAATACCATCCTCAATAATAGATATGTACCCAACTATAAAAGATTCAAATGAAATATATAAATGGGGTGTTTATATAAGACCTAAAATAGAAAGTTTATATAATAATAATATTACCTTCATTGGGGACTCAGCTCATCCAATTGTGCCATTTTTAGGACAGGGAGGCTGTTTAGCGTTAGAGGATGCATACATTTTTGGCAATTTATTAAATAAATACAAAAATAATTTTAATAAAGCTCAAAACAAATACCAGCAAGTTAGGATAAAGAGAATTAAATCAATAAATAATCAGTCGTTAAATCAAGCAAAACTTAATCATTTAAGTAATCCTTTACTAATATTTGTTAGGAATATGCTTATGAAATATACAAATGTAATTTTAAGTCGTACTAAGAATATTTGGTCATATGACATATCAAAAATTAAAGACTTATGAAATATTCAATAATTGTTATAATTTAGCGATGAAATTTCTTTCAAAATTATTTAATTCCAGTAAACATTCGTCAAAAGATATTAGTTTAAAAATTTCTTCAAGTTTACAAGACTTTGTTAGAGACGAAATTTTACCAGGCTTGGATATATCTCCTGATTATTATTGGAGCTCATTTGAAAATTTACTAAATAAATTTTCAGATAGAAATAAAGATTTACTTAATAAAAGAAAGGAATTACAAGATCAGATAAGTGAATGGCATATTAAAAATAGGAATTCGGAATTTAATTTAGAGGAGTATAAGAAGTTTTTAAATGATATTGGATATCTTCATCAAAGAAGTGGTGATTTCACTATTAAAACATTTAATGTAGATCCAGAAATTAGAAAAATTGCAGGTCCTCAGCTCGTTGTCCCTGTAATGAATGCAAGATTTGCATTAAATGCTGCAAATGCGCGGTGGGGAAGTTTATATGATGCTTTGTATGGTACAAATATTATTAATGAGGAAGATGGAGCAAAAAGAGAGGGGGGTTATAACCCAATAAGAGGTGAGAAGGTAATTGCTTTCGCGAAAAAATTTCTAGATGAAACAATCCCAATGGAAGAAGGCACATATAACGATGCTATTAAATTTGAATTTATAGACAGTGAATTACTTATAACTTTAAAAGATGGCTTATGTGTGAGTTTAAAAGATAAAGATCAGTATGTAGGCTATAAGGACAAGGGAGAAGGGGCATATGGCCTTTTATTTAAAAATAATAATCTCCATTTTGAAATACAAATTGATAGATCAAGTCCAATTG
>CABYCL010000003.1 GCA_902517505.1 uncultured SAR86 cluster bacterium
GCTAGATATAGAGGACCATCTTTAAGACTTTCTAGAAGAGAAGGTACAGATTTATTACTTAAAAGTGGAGTGCGAGCAATTGAATCAAAATGCAACATGGATACTCTTCCCGGCGTTCATGGAGCCAGAAGAGGAAGGCTATCTGATTATGGGCTTCAATTAAGAGAAAAACAAAAAGTTAGAAGAATGTATGGTGTTTTGGAAAAACAATTTAGAAATTATTATAAAAAAGCGGCTTCATCCAAAGGTAATACAGGTGAAAATCTTTTATCTCTTTTAGAAAAAAGACTGGATAATGTTGTATATAGAATGGGATTTGGCTCTACAAGGGCTGAAGCACGTCAAATGGTTTCTCATAAAGCATTCATGGTAAATGGAAGTGTTGTAAATATTCCTTCATATCAAGTTCAAGCTGGAGATGAGATTGAGGTCAGGGAATCAAAAAGAGGTCACTTAAGAATAGCTGCAGCATTAAAGATTGCTGCCTCAAGAGAAGAGTGTGATTGGATAGAAGTAGATGATAAAAACTTTAAAGGGGTATTTAAATCAGTACCAGATAGAGCTGATTTAAGTACAGAAATTAACGAAAATCTTATTGTTGAGCTTTACTCAAAATAAAAGTATAAAGACGGAGAAAATTATGCAAACATCAGTAATAGATCTATTAGTACCAACCGAAATTCAGGTTGATGACGTGTCACCCACTTTTTCAAAGGTAACACTTGAGCCTCTAGAGAGAGGTTTTGGACATACTTTAGGAAATGCTCTTAGAAGGATTTTACTTTCATCAATGCCTGGAGCGGCAGTGACTGACGTTGCCATTGAAGGTATCTCGCATGAATACAGTACAATTGAAGGCATTAGAGAGGATGTTATTGATATTCTTTTAAATATAAAAGAAATGCCAATCAATCTCATCGAGGGTGATTCAGCAGAAGTCACATTAGATGTAAAAGGCCCTTGCGATGTCTTAGCTTCTTCTTTTGAAGTCCCAGGGAATGTTGAGCTTGTTAATCAAGATTTTCATGTAGCTACAATCGTAGATAAAGTAAGTCTAAAAATGACTTTGACAGTTAAGACTGGAAGAGGGTATGAACCTGCTGATCTAAGAGAAGATGAAGATAGAGTTGTTGGTGCCTTAAAAGTAGATGCTTCTTATAGTCCTGTAAGAAGAGTTTCTTATACAGTTGATAACGCAAGATCAGGTAAAAGAACTGACTTAGATAAATTGGTAATTGAGTTAGAAACTGATGGAACACTTGATCCAAAGATGGCAATTGAACATTCAGCTACTATCTTGCAACAGCAATTAAGTGCATTTGTCGATCTAGATGCTATAGCAGAACAAGAGGCCAAAAAAGATCAAAATGACTTTGATCCAATTTTACTTAGATCAATTGAAGAGCTTGAACTCACAGTAAGATCAACAAATTGTTTAAAAGCTGAAAGTATTTTTCTTATAGGTGACTTAATTCATAGATCTGAATTCGATTTATTAAAAACACCAAATTTAGGAAAAAAATCTTTAAATGAAATCAAAGACGTTTTAGCTTCTAAGGAATTGTCTCTAGGAATGAATGTAGAAAACTGGCCACCAGTAGGATAAAAAATGAGACATAGAAAATCCGGTAGGAAACTTAATAGAAATTCAGCCCATAGGAAAGCACTTTTTCAAAATCTTGCTATTGCTTTAATTGAACAGGATATTATTAAAACCACACTTCCTAAGGCAAAAGAATTAAGAAGTTTTATTGAGCCTCTTATTACTATCGGTAAAGAGGATACTGTTGCAAATAGAAGACATGTATTTAGTAAGTTACGCTCCGAGGAAGCTGTAGCAAAACTATTTACCGAAATTTCTGTTAATGCAAAAGAAAGAAAAGGTGGATATACAAGAATCATTAAAGCTGGTTTCAGAGCAGGTGATAAAGCAGATATGGCTTTTATAGAGCTAGTTGATAGGGAGCTAGAAGAAGATATAACAGCTGAGCCAGAATTAAAAGAAGAAGAATCAGTTACTTAATTAAGAATTTCTTTCAAGAATTGACCTGTATAGGAACTCTTTATTCTTGAAACCTCTTCTGGCGTTCCTTCAGCAACAATTTGACCTCCATCCGATCCACCCTCTGGACCAAGATCAACTACCCAATCTGCAGTTTTAATTACATCTAGATTATGTTCGATTACAACAACAGTATTTCCTTGATCTTTTAGTCTATTTAAAACCCCTAATAAGAGTTCTATATCAGCAAAATGTAATCCTGTTGTGGGCTCGTCTAAAATAAACAATGTTTTACCAGTACTTCTCTTTGATAACTCTTTAGCTAGTTTTATTCTTTGTGCTTCTCCTCCAGATAACGTCAAAGCGGATTGTCCAAGAGTAATATAACCAAGACCAACATCATTAAGCGTTAACAACTTCTTTTTTATTGCTGGATGTGCATCAAAGAAATCTAAAGCCTCATCAACCGTCATATCTAAAATGTCACTTATATTTTTATCTTTATATTTTATTTCTAAAGTTTGTTCGTTATATCTTTTTCCATCACAAACATCACATTTCACATAAACATCAGCCAAGAAGTGCATTTCAACTTTAATCATTCCATCACCTTGACATGCCTCACATCTGCCGCCTTTTACATTAAAACTGAACCGTCCAGGTTTATAGCCTCTTGATCGAGCTTCAACAGTTTGTGATAAGAGATCTCTTATGTGAGAGAAGAGTCCTGTATAAGTTGCAGGGTTTGATCTTGGAGTTCTTCCAATTGGTGATTGGTCTATATTAATTACCTTGTCTAGATAATCTAAACCTTCAATTTTTTTGCATTTTATTTCTTTTGATAGTTTTGATTTATTTAATAAAAATGAACTAATTGGCATTAAAGTTTGATTAATTAAAGAGGATTTTCCTGATCCTGAAACCCCAGTGATACATGTAAATAACCCAACTGGGATATCAACAGATATCTTTTTTAGATTATTTTCATATGCATCAATTATCTTAATTTGTTCTTTGTTTGCTTTTGTTCTTTTTTTAGGTATTTTTATTTTTCTTTTTCCTGACAAAAACTTTGCTGTAATAGAGTTTTTATTTTTTAAAATTGCATCTAAGTTCCCTTGAGCACATATTTCACCACCGTGTCTGCCGGCACCTGGTCCGATATCAATAATATGATCCGCAGATCTTATTGCCTCTTCGTCATGCTCAACAACAATTACAGTATTACCAAGACTTTTTAAGTGATTGAGTGTTTTTATTAATTTGGTATTGTCTCTTTGGTGAAGGCCAATTGATGGTTCATCTAGAACATATGTTACTCCAACCAGACCAGATCCTATTTGGCTAGCCAATCTAATTCTTTGAGCTTCCCCTCCAGATAGGGTTTCAGCACTCCTATCCAATGTAAGATAACTTAGGCCAACATCTTCAAGAAAAGTTAATCTATCTTTAATTTCTTTAAGAATTTTCTCAGCTATTTTTTCTTTTGCTCCGTCTAGCTTCATATTTTTTATGAAGCTCAGTGAATCGCTAATTTTCATTGAAGTAATTTGATGAATTTGAGTATCATTAATAAAAACATTCCTTGCATAAACATTTAGTCTGGATCCATCGCATTCATCACATGTGCTTTCAGACATAAGTTTAGCAAGTTCATTTCGAATATATTCAGAGTCAGTTTCTTTAAATCTTCTTTCGGTAGATGGTATAACACCTTCAAAGCGGTGCTTTCTTATAATCCGACTCCCACTTCTAAATCTATGAGAAAAATCAATTTTTTCTTTTGTGCCCCATAGAATTATGTCTTTTATTTTTTGTGGATAATCTTTCCATTTAGTCGTTAAAGTGAAATCAAAATGGTTACTTAAACATCTTAATTGGTAATAATAAAATCTGTTTCTTCTTGTCCATCCCTTTATAGCTCCATTAGCAATAGAAACATCATCGTCTTGTATCAATCTTTTTTCATTAAAGAACTGTATAACTCCAAGACCATCACATTTTGGACATGCTCCATGTGGATTATTAAAAGAAAATATTCTTGGTTCTAATTCAGGTATGGAGTATCCACATTGAGAACAAGAATAGTTTGATGAGAATATACTAACTGAGTTTGAATCAATCTCTTCAATTTCAACTAATCCATCTGATAAGAGCAAGGATGTTTCAATTGATTCAGATAATCTTGATCTAATTTCATTATCAGATTTAATAACTAATCTATCTATTACAGCAGAGATATTATGTTTTTTATTTTTTTCTAATTCTGGAAACTCTTCAATAGGATAAACCTTGCCATTTATTTTCACACGAACGTAGCCACTTTTACGAAGATCTTCGTATACACCTTGATGCTCACCTTTTTTATCTCTAATTATTGGAGACATTATCATTATTTTGGTATTTTCCTTTAACTTCAAAACTTCATCACAAATTTCTGAAACAGTTTTTCCCTTCAATTCCTCGCCATGATCTGGACATCTTGGAGTTCCAATTCTTGAATATAGTAATCTTAAATAATCATATATTTCAGTCACTGTTCCAACAGTTGACCTTGGATTATGTGATGTAGACTTCTGTTCAATTGATATCGCAGGAGAAAGACCATCTATTTGATCTACATCAGGTTTTTCCATCATTGATAAGAATCTTCTTGCATATGTCGATAAAGATTCAACATATCTTCTTTGTCCTTCAGCATAGAGAGTATCAAAAGCCAATGAAGACTTTCCTGAGCCTGAAAGACCAGTAATAACAATTATCTTATTTCTTGGTATTTCGAGATCAACATTCTTCAAGTTATGTGTTCTCGCACCTTTTATGAAAATACTATCCATATGAAAAAAAATTCCGTGATGAAAAAATTAAATTAGGTTAAACTTTCTAGATATTATAAGAGGTAATTATGAGTAGAGGCGTAAATAAAGTAATTTTAGTTGGAAATTTAGGGCAAAAACCAGAAATGAGGTATACAGCAACTCAAACAGCAGTTGCAAATCTATCTATAGCTACAACGGAGTCATGGAAAGATAAAGAAAGCGGAGAAAATAGGGATAAGACTGAATGGCATAGAGTAGTCTTTTTTGGGAATTTAGCAGAGATTGCTGAAAAGTATTTAGATAAAGGATCAAGCGTATACGTTGAAGGTAAAATTCAAACAAGAAAATGGCAAGACAAGGACGGCAATGATAGATGGACAACAGAGGTGCTTGGGAATCAACTGACAATGTTGGGCTCAAGAGGTTCTTCTGATTCTTCTGCTCAAACAGATAATTCTTCTAATACGCCATTTCCAGAAGATGACAGTGGGCCTGGTCTCACTGATGACGACATTCCATTTTAATAAGACATTTTGTTAAAAGAATATAAGACTATTATTCTTGAAGAAGTTGATTCTGTAGCTATCCTAAAATTAAATAGACCTAAAAAGTTAAACGCATTTAATATGCAAATGTTAGATGACATGCTTGATGCTATTGATGAGATAAATACTAACGATAATATTAAATCTCTTGTTATAACTGGAGAAGGAAGGGCTTTTTGTGCAGGCGCTGATTTATCTTTAGGAGAAAAAACATTTAATAAAAATTTTGATACCAGAGAAGAATTCAATTCAGATTTTAGACGTGATGCAGGAGGTATATTAAATTTAAAGATTTACAATTCACTAAAACCTGTTATTGCTGCATCAAATGGGGATGCTGTCGGTGTCGGTGCAACAATGCAATTACCGGCTGATATAAGAATTGCCTCAAAGAAATCAAGATATGGATTTGTTTTTGCTAAAAGGGGTATAGTTCCTGATGGTTGTGCAAGCTGGTTCTTACCTAAAATTGTTGGAATTTCATCAGCCCTAGAGTTGTGCTACTCAGGAAAGATTATTGATGCAACCGAAGCATATAGAATAGGATTAGTTAATTATTTAGTAGAAGATGATCAGCTGATATCTAAGGCTATTGAAATTTCAGACATGTTTTGTAATTCAAGTGCTCCTGTTTCAATGGCAATGACTAGACATATGTTATGGTCATTATCGGCAGATGATAGCCCAGAGAATGCTCATGTAATTGAGAGCAAGCTAATAGACTCAAGAGGGTTATCTGATGACGCAAAAGAAGGTGTTATGTCTTTCTTGGAAAAAAGAAGAGCAAATTTTAAAAATAAAATATCCTCTGATCTGCCTGATAATTTCCCATGGAGAAAATCACAATTCAAGGACGAAAATTAATTATGCTTTTTCAAGAATATAAATTAAAAAATACAAATCTTAGAAATAGAGTTGTCATGGCCCCTATGACAAGAAATCAATCACCAGGAGGAGTGCCCACTGATGATGTTATTTCTTATTATTCAAGGCGAGCTAAAGCTGAAGTGGGTATGATCATTACTGAAGGAATTGAAGTAAGTCATAAAGCTTCAAGCGCTTATCCCAATGTTCCTAGACTTGATAGTGATGATGCTCAAGAGGGATGGAAGAAAGTTGTAGCAGGAATAAAAAGTCATGATGGGGCTGTCATAGCACAGCTTTGGCATTGTGGAGGGTTTAGAAAGCTTGGCATGCAACCAAATCCTGACGTCCCAGGACATACTGCTTCTGGCCTCGTAAAACCAGGTAAAAAAGTTGCACATGAAATGACATTAGAAGATATAAAAGAGACGATTGATGCTTATGCATCAGATGCCAAAATATGTGAGCAACTAGGATTTGATGGTGTTGAGATTCATGGAGCTCATGGATATCTTATAGATAATTTTTTATGGGAAGGTACAAATATTCGTCAGGATTTGTACGGTGGTTCTATTGATAAACGTTCGCAATTTGTTTCAGACATAATAAAGGCGGTAAGAGACAACGTTAGTGAAAAATTTATTGTTGGGTTAAGATTTTCCCAATGGAAGCAACATGATTTTGAGGCAAAACTAGCTACAACCCCAGAACATCTTAAAAAAATATTGTTGCCCCCTGTAGAAGCTGGCTTAGATTATTTACATTCAAGCATGAGAAGATTTTGGGAAAGCGAATTTACAGATTCTGAAGAGAATCTAGCTTTTTGGACAAAGAAAATTTCTAATATACCTACTATAGGTGTTGGAAGTGTTGGGCTTGATTCTGATTTTATTGATATGACTGCACCAGCGACTCCAACCAGTATCGATAAAGCTATTGAAGATATATCCAATCAGAAATACGACATGATAGCGGTTGGAAGAGCATTATTATCTGATCATGAGTGGGTGTTAAAAATGAAGGAGGGAAGGCTTGAGGATGTCATTCCTTATACTAAGGATGCTTTGATGAATTTATATTAATATCTACTAATCACAAGGCTTGCGTTAGTTCCTCCAAAACCAAAAGAGTTGCTTAGAATATTATTCACACTAGTCTTTTTTGTAGAAGTAACAATATTGAGCCCCTTAGCTTCATCACATAATGATTCAATATTAATTGATGGCGCAATAAAATTTTCATTTATCATCATAATCGAGTATATAGCCTCATGAGCTCCCGTTGCTCCAAGTGAATGACCAGTCATTGATTTAGTTGAGCTAATCAAAGGCGAGTTATCACCAAATAATTCTTTAATTGCATTTAATTCAGCAACATCACCAACTGGTGTGCTAGTACCATGAGTATTTATGTAATCAATTTCTACTTTAGATTCTTTAATTGCTCCCTTCATACACCTAATAGCTCCTTCACCGGATGGTGCAACCATATCGTAACCATCTGAATTGGCAAAATATCCTGATAATTTTGCTAAGATTTTTGCCCCTCTTTTCTTTGCATGTTCCTCATTTTCGAGAATTACCATTCCGGCTCCTCCTGAGATAACAAAGCCGTCTCTGTTTGAGTCATACGGTCTTGATGCTACGGTTGGATTTGAATTAAAGTTTGATGATAAGGCACCCATTGCATCAAACAAGCACGAAGAACTCCAGTGTTCATCATCACTTCCTCCAGCAATTACTATGTCTTGCTGACCATTTTTGATTAAATCAGCTGCGTGACCTATACAATGAGCGCTGGTCGCACATGCTGAAGATATCGAGTAATTAATACCTTTTAATTTAAGAGCAGTTGCAATAATAGCTGATATTGAACTAGACATACTTTTAGTGACACCATATGGTCCAATTCTTTTCGGCCCTCTTTTTCTAGCAATATCGCCACTGTCTACCATAACTCTTGTAGAAGCTCCTCCTGAGCCAGCAACAATACCAATTCTTGGAGAATCTAAATCTTTTTCATCAATACCTGCCATTTCTAGTGCATCTGCTGTAGCAAGATAAGCGTACCCAGCTGATTCACCCATGAATCTTAATAATTTTCTGTCAATAAAATCAGATAGATTTACATCTATTGATCCAGAGACACAACTCCTAAACCCCATTTCAGAATAAGTATCATTAAAGGCAATTCCAGATTTACCATTTTGAAGATTTGAAAGAACATCCTTATAGTTATTTCCTATACAAGACTTAATTCCTACACCTGTAATAACAACGTTTTTCATCAAAAATTACTCGGATCTTTAAATAATCCAACTTTTAATCTTTCAGCACTATAGATTTTCTTACCGTCTACAAACATTTCTCCATCCGCTAGACCAACTATAGCACCTCTATTAATAACTCTTTTAATATCTAATTTATAAACAACCTTTTTTGCTTTTGGAAGAACTTGACCAAAAAATTTAATGTTATCAGCACCGAGCGCTCTACCAATTCCAGGCAACCCAGTCCACAAAAGGTAGAATCCTAAAAGTTGCCACATTGCATCAAGTCCAAGACATCCAGGCATTACTGGATCTTCTTTAAAGTGATATTTAAAGAACCATAAATCAGGATTAATATCTAGAACTGCTTCTATAGAGCCCTTATTATAGTTACCAGAGAAGTCATCAATATTTGTAATTTCATCAAACATTAGCATTAAGTCTGAAGGCAGCCTTCCATCACCTTCTTTTATAAAAAGCTCTCCATTCGAACATGCAATAAGCTCATCTTTTTTATAAGAACTTTTTGGACTAAACATTATTTATCTCTATTAATTGCAATATTTGCTAATTCTATCATTTCTTGTTTTATACCGAGTTTATTTATTTTTTTTGCATATTTTATTGTTTCCTGGTGATATTTTTTTGCCAGTTCATTTGTTTTATTTATTCCATCTAATCGAGAAATTAATTGACTTGCATTGATTTGATTTAATTTTTTATTTCCAAGTAAATTTCTTAATTGTTTTTGTTCTTTTTTATTTGCATTTTTATATGCAAAGAAGAAAGGGTAGGTTACCTTGCCTTCCCTAAGATCTTGATAAGAAGGCTTACCAGTTTTTAGATTGATCGAGTAATCTAAAAGATCATCTCTTATTTGAAATAATATCCCCAAATTTTTTGCAGATGCACTCATATTATTAATATAAGAATTATTAGATTTAGCAAGTATAGCTCCGGTTCTTGCAGCAGCTTCAAATAACCTACCTGTTTTAAAATAGCTGATTTTTTTCAGTTTATTCAATGATATGTCCAAATTTTTTATTGCATCTAGTTGAATAAGCTCACCTTGAGAAATATCATTTGTTGCAGCTGCAAGCTCCTCCAGGATTTTCATATTTTCAATTTCAACCATCAATATAAAAGCTTTTGAATAAATATAATCACCTATTAACACTCCATGAGAATTAGTCCAGAGATTATTAACGGACTTTGCGCCTCTTCTAGTCGGAGAATTATCTACTACATCATCATGAACTAATGTGGCTGTATGAAGTAATTCAATTATTGAAGCCAACTTATAACGATCTTTATGTTTATTTGCAGATGAAGAAATAAGATTCAATCTTGCTCGAATTTTCTTCCCTCCAGAATTAAAAATATATTTATAAAGTCCGGATATTGTTTTTTCTTTGATTAGATCTTTTTTGATGAAATTATCAACAAGCTTTAATTCCTTTGTAATATTGGTATTTATGTCCATATTGCTTCATTAAATAGCCCAATATTCTGTTTAAGTATTGATAATTTCTTCATTAAAGCGTATATTTTGCGGGCTTTTTAGGATTATATTATGTATGCAGTTATAGAAACAGGTGGAAAACAGCATAAAGTTGAAAAAGGTATGGTTTTATCAGTTGATCTTTTAAAAGATGAGGTTGGTAAAAAGATAACTTTTGATAACGTTTTATTATATGTTGATGGAGACAATATTGAAGTGGGTCAGCCGTACTTAGAAAATGTTAAGGTAACTGCTGAAATAAAAGATGTTGTAAAAGGAGATAAAATCTCTATATTACGCTTTAGAAGAAGAAAGCACAGCATGAGAAAGGTAGGTCATAGAGCAAAACATTCTCAAATAGAAATCAAGAATATTAAATTAGAGAGTAAATAATGGCACATAAGAAAGCAGGTGGATCGAGCAAGAATGGAAGAGATTCCAACTCTAAGAGGTTGGGAGTAAAACGCTTTGGTGGTCAATCTGTTAAAGCTGGTGAAATTCTAATTCGTCAAAGAGGTACTAATACTCATCCTGGTCTTAATGTAGGCATAGGAAAAGATGATACTTTATTTGCAAAATCTGCTGGTATTGTTCAATTTACTTATAAAGGCCCTAAAAAAAGAAAAACAGCAAACGTTATTCCTCAATAACTTAAACTAATGAATTTTATTGACGAGGCCTATCTCGAAATTAAGGCAGGAGATGGTGGCTCTGGAGCATCCAGTTTCAGAAGAGAAAAATATATTCCTTTTGGTGGTCCTGATGGCGGAGACGGAGGAAAGGGAGGAGATATTTACTTTCGAGTAAATACAAATATCAATACCCTAGTAGATTTTCAAAATAAGAAAATATTTAATGCAAAAAATGGTCAACGTGGAGCGGGAAAAAATAAGTTCGGTGCAGCAGGTGACGACTTAATAATTGAAATACCTCTAGGCACAGTAATTTATGATGAACTTACCGACGAAGAGCTTATCGATTGTAGTGAAAAATCTGGTGAATACTTAATTGCAAAAGGTGGCGATGGCGGATTAGGTAATGCAAAATTCAAATCAAGTACCAATCAAGCACCAAGAAAATGCACGCCTGGATTTGAAGGAGAGAAAAGGTCTGTAAGATTAGAACTTAAATCTCTTGCGGATGTTGGTTTAGTTGGATTTCCAAATGCAGGAAAGTCGACATTTCTAAACAAAGTTTCGTCAGCAAAACCAAAAATAGGAGACTATCCTTTTACAACCTTGAGACCACATCTCGGGACAATTAAAGGTGCTGAATCAAGTTATGTTATTGCTGATATACCTGGATTGATTGAAGGTGCTTCTGATGGTGCCGGATTAGGAATCAAATTTTTAAAACATATATCCAGGACAGGACTTTTACTTATTTTTGTAGATTTATTTCCAACAGAAGAATTAGATCCTGTTAAACAAATCAATTTACTTACAAATGAATTAGATTCTTTTAAAGATAATCTTACTCAAAAAGTATCTTGGATTATCTGTAATAAAATTGATCTTATTCAAAAAGACGAGATTGCTATGATAAGAAAAGAAATTGAAAAAAAGCTTAAGAGGCCTGCAAAAGATATTTTCTTTATTTCGGCTGCAACCGGAGAGGGCACTAAAGGACTTTTAAAATCGTTAGAGACTGAGGTTATAGGAAATAAAAAAGATTTAGCTTAATTCTTTAATTGCTTTAGATAATCTACTTTTTGTTCGAGCCGCAGCATTTTTATGAATTACTTTCTTTGAAGCAGCAGTATCTATTACCTTTTGTGCTTTTTTGAACGATTCAGTAGCCTTAGTCTTATCTTGAGTTTCAATATCTGCCCTAACAGCTTTTACAGCAGTTCTTACAACTGAACGCTGTGCATGTCTTAGCTTATATCTATCAGAGTTTTGTCTTGCTCTTTTTAATGCTTGTTTTGAATTAGCCATAATTTAGATGCGTAGTTTAATTATCTATTGACCATATGTCCATATTTATTAGGCTTAATATTACCAAATTGGTGGAGGCGGCGGGAATTGAACCCGCGTCCGTCAATCTTTCAGCCTAACCTCTACATGCTTAGCTCATTCTATTGTTTTTAACTTTTATCACCCGAAGAGCAGGGCATAAAAGCTAGCTTGATTTAGTTTTACCAAACTATATCCAAGCAATATAGCTTGGCTAGACTGTGTGTTTAGCCGATGCTTCAAACCACAGTCAATTCTTGCATCGGTTAGCATTAAGCTGCTAAAGCGTAGTTGTCGTTATTTGCAACTATTTTTTTTGTAGTATGTTTTACAAGAATTACTACAATCTTGGCATGCGCTTCGGAGTCCAGTAGAAACGTCGAACCCTATTCGCCCCCATAAGGAAGGGCATTATACATGAATATTTTTTTTGATTCGATTAGGAGAATTTTCTTGAATTCTTAAGAATTCTGCCCTGGTCACGTTCCCAATCTCTTTTTTTGATATCTTCTCTTTGATCTCTATGTTTTTTTCCTTGTCCCATTGAAATGTCGCATTTTACGAGGTTATCCTTCCAATATATTTTTGTTAAAACACAAGTAAGTCCTTTTTCACCTTTTAATCTTTCTATTTTTGCAATTTCTTTTTTATGAAGTAAAAGCTTTCTTGATTTTGTTGTATCAATATTTTCTTGCTGAAGAGAAGCAGGACTATCAATTTTTACTCCTATCAGCCATGCCTCACCCTTTCTTATATTCACATATGAATTTTTAACATCAACTCTCGATTCTCTTAATGATTTAACTTCCCATCCTTCAAGAACAATACCAGCTTGGAAAGAATCATCTAATTTATAGTTTCTAGAAGCATTTTTATTCTTTACAATTAATGCAGGTTTTTCTTTTGACATACTTTATTATGTATTTTGAACGACTAAGTGCAATATTTTTGTAAGAAATAAATTGAATATAACAAATATAAAATCAACCTTTGGTTATATAGGCTTTTTGCCATTTGCAGTATTTTCTCTAATACCATGGATAATAGGTGGAGAGATAAGTAAAACACTTATAGTTTTTCAATTAGGATATGGAGCAATCATAATCACATTCTTAGGGGGATTTGCTTGGGGCTGGAGAGATGATCAAAAAAATCAGAAATTAAATTTATCCATTGGCATTGGATTTAGTTTAATTGGGTGCTTAATTCTATTACTTACTTTCTTAAATATGATCCTTACTTCTTTATTGATTTCTATAATTGGTTTTTATAGTTTTTACATTTTTGAAAAATCTACAGAGGATTTTAATAATAAAGATATTGATTATCAAAAGTTTAGAAAAATTCTAACTTTACTAGTATGTATATCTTTTTTAATATCAGCAGGTTATTGGATTAATCCATATAGTAATCCATACTTACAATAATAATGGAAAAGAAACTTAAATCTCATGGTGCCTGGATAGGAAAATGGACCTTTATTCTTGCTGCTACTGGATCAGCTGTTGGTCTTGGAAACATATGGGGATTTCCTTATAAAGCAGGAACAAACGGTGGAGGCGCTTTTGTTTTAATCTATTTATTGTGCATTGTCATAATAGGAGTGCCTATCATGATAAGCGAGATTATTATTGGAAGAAGAGCTGGCAATAGCCCAATAAATGCGATGAAAAGAACAGCATTAGATTCTAACACCACATCCTTATGGAAGTTCGTTGGATGGAGTGGAATTACTGCAGGAGTATTAATTTTATCTTTTTATAGTGTGATTGCCGGAATATGTCTTAATTATATTTTTATTGCTGCCTCATCAGGCGAAATATTAAGTTCATCAGATCAGTTTGGAGCAGTAATTGAGTCTCCAGCAAATCTTTTATTTTGGCATTCAATATTTATGTTACTTACTTTTTTAATTGTTTCTGCTGGAGTAAAAAATGGTATTGGAAGGATGGTAAAAATCCTAATGCCTATGCTTGGATTTCTTTTAATATTTATGGTCATTTATGCGATGTTCAATGGTGCCTTTATTAAAGCTTTAGATTTCTTATTTGCACCTGATTTTTCAGATGTAACTGCTGAAACGTTCCTTAGTGCTATGGGACAGGCATTCTTTAGTTTAAGTCTTGGGATGGGTTCAATAATGGCTTATGGGGCGTATATGCCAAAAGATCAAAAGGTTGTTCCAACTTCATTTACAGTAGCATCTTTAGATACGCTTGTAGCTATGCTAGCAGGATTAGCGATATTCCCAATTATTTTTGCTTTTAATCTTGAGCCAAATAGTGGTCCAGGTTTAGTTTTCGTTTCTATGCTCTCAGCATTTAATCAGATGCAATTTGGACAATTAATAGGACCATTCTTTTTCATCCTGCTATCGATTGCTGCTTTAAGTTCCTCAATATCATTACTTGAACCAGGCGTTGCTTATTTATCAGAAGAGGGCTTCTTATCTAGAAAAAATTCAGCATTAGCAATTTCATTATTTGCATGGATATTAGGGATAGGAACCGCTCTAAGTTTTAATGTTTTATCAGATTTTAATCTAACGCCTGGAAGAAATTTTTTAGATTCAATGGATTTTATCGCTAATCAAGTTTTACTTCCTTTAGGGGGAATGTTGATTGCAATATTTGTTGGGTGGTTTATGAAAAAAGAGCTAATTACAAACGAGGTTGGATATGTAAATCCAGTAATTTATAAATTATGGAGGTTCTTCATTAAATTTATTGCACCAACTAGCGTTGCACTAATATTCATTTCTCAAATTTTTTAAAGTGCCAAGAAAAATTAATTTTACAAAACTTGTAGAAGCTGACGTTGATAAAGTTTACAAACAAATATCAGATTTTGAAAACTATTCAACATATATACCTGGTTGTTCCAGCTCCAAACTTTTAGAAAAAAACGATGAATACGAAATAGGCGAGCTGGAATTTAATTTTTTACTTAAAAATTACTCTATTAAATCCAAAAATTTTCTAAGAGATGACTCTATTAAAATTAAACAAATTGAGGGACCATTTAATTTTTTTAGTGGTAAATGGACAATTCTTGAAACTGATAATTATAAAACTGAAGTCACTTTTAAAGGAGAATTTGAATTACCTTTTTTACTAAATAATTTATTGCCAGAAGATATAATTGAAAGATTCTGTGGCCTTGTTATTGATGCTTTTGTAGAAAAGTTGTCTAAAAATTAGTTATTCAGATAAATTTTCAATTATCCAGCTATCAACCTGTCCATTTTGATCGAAAAATATGGATAATTTTCTTTCATCTAAGATATCTTCTCCAACTTTAATTGAGTAATAATAATCCCATCTATCTGAGTGAAAAGGATCTTGAATTAATGCTGTCCCAAAAATAAATTGAACTTGGTCTTTAGATAGACCTTCAGATAATTTTCCAACATCTTCATCATCAAAAATATTACCTTGAAGAATCGGAACTTTATAAGGCGAAAGAGAAGAGCAAGATGCAAGAATAAATATCATAGATAAAGAAAAAATTTTATTCGGAATATTCATTTTTGATATTTTTTTCATATTAAAAATTTATTATACTTCCTAAAAAATTTAAAGTCGCTAGACATTCTAAACATATAAACTAGAAACTGTAATATACTTATTAAATATGAATAATCAGAACAAAGAGTTAAAAAAAGCTGGATTAAAAGCAACATTACCAAGAATTAAAATAATGGAAGTTCTTGAATCTACTGCTATCCAAGAAGAGGCTCATTTTAGTGCTGAGGATATCTATAAAGAACTATTAACTAATGGAGAGAATATTGGTCTCGCTTCTGTTTATAGAGTGCTTACTCAATTTGAAGCTGCTGGAATGGTAAAAAAACATCACTTTGAAGGCAGTCATGCAGTCTATGAGGTGGTTGAAGAAAATCATGAACATATGGTAGATGTAGAATCAGGCAAAGTTTTAGAATTTCAAGATTCTGATTTAATTCTGAGATTAAATGAAATTGCTAGAAATGCTGGCTATCAATTGGTTGATCATAATTTAGTACTTCACGTTAAAAAAATCGAATCATAATTACACCCTTGAACTGATAATTAATATCCCAATATATAAGGTATAGGGATAATAATATGAGTAAAAAAGATCAATCAAATGAAGAGGATCTTCAAAATAAAGAAGAGTCTTTAAATGGTTCAGATGTGGAATCTGATTCAGATCAAGAATTAGAATCTTCACAGCAGGACGATAATAAAGAAGAAATAGGGACTCCAACTTATGAGGAGCTTTTTGACAAAAAAGAAGAGCTAGAGGGCCTTTTACTGCGTGCAAATGCAGATCTTGATAACGCACTTAAAAGAACCTTAACTGAGGTTGAGAAAGCTCATAAATATGGTACTGAGAGATTGCTTATCGACTTATTACCAATTATCGATAATTTAGAGAGCGCACTTAGTAATTTATCTAAAAATTCAACAAAAGAAGATAAAGAAGGAATTGAATTAACTTTAAAATCTTTTGAATCTACTCTTGATAAATTTGGAATGGTACCCATTTATCCGAAAGGTGAGGAATTTAATCCAGAAAAACATGAAGCAGTCTCAATGGAAAAGGATAAAAATAAAAAAGATGGTTTTATCGGAAATATTTACCAAAGGGGATGGGAGCTTCACTCCAGGGTTATAAGACCAGCTAGAGTTACTGTAGTTAAAAATTAGAGGAAAAATATGTCAAAAATTATAGGAATTGATTTAGGTACAACTAACAGCTGTGTTGCTGTAGTTGAAGGTCAACAACAAAAAGTGATAGAGAATGCGGAAGGTGCAAGAACAACACCATCTGTTATTGCATATACTGAAAATGATGAAGTTTTAGTAGGCCTTCCAGCTAAAAGACAAGCTGTAACAAATCCTGAAAATACCTTATATGCCATTAAGAGGCTTATAGGACGAACTTTTAATGATGAGGTTGTAAGCAAAGATGCTGATATGGTTCCTTATAAGATAATCAAGGCTGATAATGGTGATGCATGGGTAGAAGCTTCAAAAAAACAATTAGCTCCTCCTCAGGTTGCTGCTGAAGTTTTAAAGAAAATGAAGAAAACTGCAGAAGATTATCTTGGACATGAGATAAAAGAGGCGGTTATAACAGTTCCTGCTTATTTTAATGATTCACAAAGACAAGCTACAAAGGATGCAGGAAAAATAGCAGGTCTTGATGTTAAAAGAATCATCAATGAACCTACAGCAGCTGCGTTAGCATATGGTCTTGATAAAGGTAAAGGAGATTCAACGGTAGCAGTTTATGACCTTGGAGGTGGAACTTTTGATATATCAATCATTGAAATTTCCGATGTAGATGGCGAGCATCAGTTTGAAGTCTTATCTACAAATGGCGATACGTTCCTTGGTGGTGAAGACTTTGATCTAAGACTAATTGATTATTTTGTTGAAAAGTTTAAAGAAGAATCAGGATTTGATTTAAAAAGCGATCCTCTTGCCTTACAAAGACTTAAAGAGGCAGCAGAAAAAGCTAAGATTGAACTTTCTTCATCAGAGCAAACAGAAGTCAATCTACCTTATATAACCGCAGATAGTTCAGGTCCAAAACATTTTGTCCATAAGATCACCAGAGCAAAACTCGAATCTCTTGTTGAGGATTTAGTTGAAAAAAGCTTAGAGCCTTTAAAGTTGGCTTTGAAGGACGCAAAAATTGCGAAGGGAGATATAAATGAGATTTTATTAGTTGGCGGACAAACTAGAATGCCCCTTGTTCAAAAGAAAGTATCTGAATTTTTTGGAAAGGAACCAAGAAAAGATTTAAATCCAGATGAAGCAGTAGCTGTAGGCGCTGCAATTCAGGGTTCAGTTTTATCAGGCGATACCACTGATGTTTTGTTACTTGATGTTACTCCTCTAACTCTTGGCATAGAAACTCTTGGAGGGGTTGCTACTCCATTAATTGAGAAGAATACAACGATACCTACACAAAAGTCTCAAGTATTTTCAACTGCTGAAGATAACCAAACTGCAGTTACAGTTCATGTGATTCAAGGTGAGAGAACTCAAGCATCTCAAAATAAATCACTAGGCCAGTTTAATCTTACCGATATACCAGCTGCTACTAGAGGCGTACCACAAATTGAAGTTTCATTTGACTTAGATGCTAATGGTATCCTTAATGTATCTGCAAAAGACAAGAATACCGGTAAAGAACAATCTATTGTTATAAAAGCATCCAGTGGATTATCTGATGAAGATATTGAAAAAATGGTAAAAGATGCCGAAGCAAATGCCGAGGATGATAAAAAATTTGAAGAGCTTGTTAAAACCAAAAATAATGCAGATATGCTAGTCCACGCAACAAGAAAAACTATTGAAGAGTCTGATGATAAACTTGAAGAGGATGAAAAAAAACAAGTTGAAGAAGCTCTAAAATCATTAGAGGAAGCAATATCATCTGAGGATATCGAAGCTATTGAATCTTCTACTAAAAACTTAAATGATGTGCTTACACCATTAACTCAAAAGTTATACAAACAAGAGAATCAAGATGGAAGCTCAGAATCAGATTCTACTTCTGCAGAATCTTCACAGAATACTGTTGATGCAGAATTTGAAGAAGTAAAAGATGATGAAAAAGAAAAAGAAAAAGAAAAAGAAGAAAAGTAGATAAATATCATGTCGAAGAGAGACTATTATGAAACTCTTGAAGTCTCTCGCGACGCTTCATCAAACGAATTAAAGAAAGCTTTCAAAAAGAAAGCTATGAAGTTTCATCCTGACAGAAATCCTGATAATCCAGAGGCTGCAGAAAAGTTTAAAGAAGCTGCAGAGGCCTACGACGTTCTATCTGATCCCCAAAAAAAATCTGCATATGACCAATTTGGTCATTCAGGTGTTGAAGGTATGGGAGGTGGCGGCCCTAATTTTAATGATATTAATATTAATGATATTTTTGGTGATATTTTTGGTGATGTTTTTGGTACACGATCTCAATCAAGACGTCAAAGAAGAGGTTCAGACCTTCAATATAATATTGAATTATCTCTAAAAGAAGCGGTACTTGGTACTCAAAAAAAAATAAAAATACCTTCACATAGAGAGTGTCCTGATTGTCACGGAAGCGGTGCTGCAAAAGGCTCTAGTCCTGTTACATGCATGAATTGTAATGGAACAGGCCAAGTTAGAATGCAACAAGGTTTTTTTTCCGTTCAACAGACATGTTCAGTATGCTCAGGAACTGGACAAGTTATTAAAGACAAATGCAAGACTTGCGGAGGAGTTGGCGCAATTAAAGAGAATAAAACTTTATCTGTAAACATTCCTGCAGGAGTTGATAACGGGGACAAGGTGAGACTTTCTGGCGAAGGCGAGTGGATGCAGGGAGGACAATCAGGCGATCTTTATGTTGCTGTAAGAGTAAATGATAATCCAATTTTTGAAAGAGATGGAAGACATATGTATATAGAAGCACCTATACCCTTTGAAACCTCAGTATTAGGCGGATCAATTAAAATTCCAACCTTGGAGAAGTCTATATCATTGAAAATTCCATCCAACACTCAAACAGGCAAAGTTTTTAGAATTAAAGGTATGGGGGCATCAGTAGTCAGAGATAGAAGAAGAGGAGATATTCTCTGTAGGGTAGTTGTTGAGACCCCATCAAATTTGTCAAGAGAACAAATTAAATTGTTAAATCAGTTGAGTGAAGCTTTAGATAAGAAAAAGAACTATCCAGGTACAGACACATTTTTGAAAGCAATTTCAAAAATTAAAGATTAATGTCCAAGATTTTTATTAATGGTTCTTCAGGAAAGATGGGACTTTCTTTAATAAATTTAATTAATCAAAATAAGGAATTTAATCTAATTACTGAAGATATCTCTTTATCTGATGTTGTGATTGATTTTTCTCATCCAAGCTCAACGGTTAAAATAGTTAAAGAATGCTTCGCTAAAGAAATTCCATTAATTATAGGAACAACAGGATTAAATGAAGAAATTTTAAATGAAATTGCTACTGCTTCAAAAAATATTCCAATTTTGTTAGCTTCAAATATGAGCATTGGTATCATGCATTTAAAAAAATCAATACATGATTTCTTAAAACGTAATGAAAATAATATTGATTGCCTTATTGAAGAAATACATCATTCTAAAAAAGTCGATTCTCCCTCAGGTACCGCAATAGAAATTAATGATTTTATTGATCATATAGATGATAAAAAAAATGTTAGCTCAATAAAAATCAATTCAAAAAGGGTAGATGATGTTTTTGGAATACATAAAATAACTTTTACCAACGAAGAAACATCAATTTATTTCAAACATGAGGCTTTATCTAGAGATATTTTTGCAAGAGGAGCATTAAAATGTGCTGGCAAGATTCATAAATTAAAGCCAAACATTTATAAGTTTGAGGATATTATTAATTAAGATAAATCTTTCAAAAACTCTAAATTTTCTATAGAATACCCAAACTTTTAACACGAAGATTCAATTTTTATAAAGTTGGGGTGCTTTTAATAAGTCTACTTTATTTTGAATCGGAGAATAACCCCGATGGAGAATTAAATTGAGTATAGTTTCAATAAAAGACCTGCTTCAAGCAGGCGTTCATTTTGGTCATCAACAAAGATTCTGGAATCCAAAAATGGAAGAATATATTTATGACACAAGAAAAAAAATCAGCATAATTAATCTTGAATTAACCCAAGAATATTTAAGTGCAGCAGCATCTAAAGTAGAAGATATATGCTCAAAAGGAAACAAAATATTATTTGTTGGTACAAAAAGGTCTGCTAGTAAAACGATTAAAGAGGAGGCATCTCAAATAGGGTTGCCTTATGTAGATAAAAGATGGCTTGGTGGAACATTAACAAACTGGAAAACCATAAGAGGCTCAATAAGAAGGCTTTTAGATATTGAAGAAATGATGTCTTCTGGAAGAATTGAAAGGCTTATCAAAAAGGAAGCTGTAGAGATTCAAAAAGAATATACGAAACTTCAAGCAAGTGTGGGTGGTATAAAAGAAATGAAAGGACTGCCTGATGCAATTTTTGTAATAGATGTTAAATATGAAAAGATAGCTGTACTTGAAGCTAAAAAGATGGGTATTCCTGTTATTGCTTTGGTTGATTCCAACTCTGATCCTGATGGTATTGATACAATAATTCCAGGAAACGATGATGCTATCAGGTCAATTAGACTAATTACTAAAGTAATTTCAGATGCATGCTCAAGAGGTATTGAATCTTCAAAAGGCTTTTCGCCAAAATCATCAGATTCTCCGGTAATTCAAACTGTAAAAAAAGAAGATGCTGAAGTTGAAGAAGATGTTATAAAAGAACCTAAAGTAGAAGCTAAAAATGAAGCAGATGCTCCAGAAGAACCTCAAGAAGGTTCATCTGAAGAAAATAACGAAGAGGATAAATAAATTGGAAATCAAAGCATCACAAGTTAAAGAATTGAGAGATATGACAGGTGTAGCAATGATGGACTGCAAGAAGGCACTTGTTGAATGTGAGGGAGATATTGAAAAGGCGCTCGATCTATTGAGATCGAACAGTGCATTAAAGGCAGAAAAAAAATCATCTAGAGTAGCCGCTGATGGAATTTTGATAACTACGATATCTGAAAGTTATGCAACACTTGTTGAGCTAAACTCTGAGACAGATTTTGCAGCTAAAGACACCAACTTTCTATCATTTGGTGAGAAAGTTAAAGAATATATATCAAAAAATAAAGTATTAGATGCCGAGGCTTTTACAAAATCACCATTGGAAGATGAAAGACAGACATTAGTTCAAACTATTGGTGAAAATATTCAACTTAGAAGAGTTAAAACACTGGAATACACTGGAGATATGAACATAGGAATGTATCTTCATTCTGACTCAAAACTTGGCTCAATAGTTATTACAAAGGGTGGAAATAATGATATGGCAAAAAATATTGCAATGCACGTATCTGCATTTAATCCCTTATGTTTATCTCAAGATGATATTGATCAGGATACCTTAGAAAGGGAAAGAGCAATTTATCAAAATCAAGCTCAAGATTCTGGGAAACCCCAAGAAATTATGGATAAGATGATTGAAGGAAAGGTAAAAAGATTTTTATCTGAAGTGTCTTTGTTGTCACAAAATTATGTTAAGGATCCAGATATAACTGTGAAAGATTATTTAGAAAAAGATAATGCAAGTATTGTTGCATTTGTTAGGCTAAAAGTGGGTGAAGGAATTGAGGTGAATACCAAAGATTTCGCAGAAGAGGTTGCCGAGCAGTTAAAATAAAATATGTCTAAATTAGAGCACAAAAGAATTCTACTTAAGTTTAGTGGAGAATCTGTTGCTGGAAATGATGAGCACGGCATAGATCCAAAGATATTAGATAATATGGCGGATTCAGTAAAATCTTGCAAAGAGATAGGAGCTGAAATTGGTATTGTGATCGGAGGAGGAAATCTTTTTAGAGGTGAAAAGTTAAATAAAGCAGGTATGGATAGAGTTGCCGGTGATCACATGGGAATGTTAGCAACAGTTATGAATGGGATTGCTTTAAGAGATGCGCTAGAAAGAGCAGGAATAAAAACTAGGGTAATGTCTGCTATTTCTATGTCTGGAATTGTTGAACATTATGATAGAAGATTAGCCATCCAATTACTTAGTGATGGTTTTGTTGTTATTTTTACTGCTGGAACTGGAAATCCTTTCTTTACAACAGATACTGCTGGATGTTTAAGAGCCATTGAGACTGAAGCCAATCTTATGTTGAAAGCAACAAGAGTTGATGGGGTATATGATTCTGATCCTGAAATAAATAAAGACGCTAAATTTTTCGATTCATTATCTTTTGATGATGCTATATCAAAAAACCTCAAAGTCATGGATGCAACTGCCTTAACGCTTGCAAGAGATCATAAACTACCAATAAATGTTTTTAATGTTAATAATCACAACGCTTTGAAAGATATTATCTGTGGTAAAAAAATAGGTACACTTATAACTTAATATGGATAACTTATTGAATGATGTAACACAAAGAATGGATAAGTCTTTATCCGCTCTTAGGAATGCTTTTAATAAAATTAGAACTGGAAGAGCTAATCCTTCAATTTTAGATGATATCAACGTTGATTATTATGGAAATCAGACTCCAATAAATCAGACTTCCAATATTAGTGTTGAGGAAGGGAGATCTTTAGTGATATCACCATGGGATAAAAATTTAATACCTGAAATTGAGAAAGCAATATTAAGTTCTGATCTTGGTTTAAATCCAAGTACAAGTGGAGATTTAATTAGGGTTACGATGCCAGTATTAACTGAAGAGACAAGACAGGATTATATAAAGCAGGCGCGTTCAGAAGCAGAAAATTCAAGAGTTTCTATAAGAAATATAAGAAGAGATGCAAATCAAGTTGCAAAAGATAAACAACAATCTTCTGAAATATCTGAAGATGATCTTAGAAGGATAGAAGATCTCATTCAAAAAGAAACCGACAAATTCATTTCAATTGTTGATTCGGATTTAAAAAATAAAGAATCAGACCTTCTAGAAATTTAGTGGCCTAAGATGGCTAATACTAGCAAAATAAATACCCCAAAAAATGTCGGCATTATTATGGATGGTAATGGAAGATGGGCTATCAAAAACTCTTTAAAGATCAGTGAAGGCCATAAGAAAGGAGTTAGCATTGTAAAAGACATAGTTGAGGAATCAGTTAAGCAAGACCTATCTTCTTTAACGATTTATGCATTTAGCTCTGAGAACTGGAAAAGACCTAAAACCGAGGTGACCGCTATAAAAAAACTAGTTGTGGATGCAATTAACGATCAAGTGTCTGATCTTAAAGAGCAGAAAGTTAGATTAAAGTTTTTTGGGCACATATATGACTTTGGTAAAAAGGTTATTGATAAAATAAGCTATGCAGAAGAAGAAACAAATATACAAAATAGTAAACTAGATTTGAATGTTGCCCTAGGGTATGGTGGCAAGCAAGACATTGTAGACATGGCTAAAAAAATATCATCAAGTGTTTTAGCTAAACAAATTAAATTAAAAGATATCAATGAAAAAACTTTACACAATGCGTCATCAGTTCCTGTTGATGAAATTGATCTATTAATCAGAACAGGTGGTGATAGGAGGATAAGTAATTTTCTTCTTTATCAAATAGCATATGCTGAAATTATGTTTATTGATAAATATTGGCCTGATTTTAATAAAACTGACTTTTTAAAATGTCTCGATAATTTTAAAAATATTAAAAGAAGATTTGGTAAGAGAAAATGAATTCTATGATAACTAGACTTGCAACATCCTTATTTTTAATACTAATTATTTTTTTTATCATTTATTCTAGAAATATTTGGATATTTTCATTAGCAATATCTTTGGTCTGCTTATTAGGAATGTTTGAGTGGGTAAAAAATAAATTTAAGAATCTTTTTTTAGGATTTTTTATTATTTTTAATTTTGGCTTATGTTCAATCCTTTACGTGTTACTCAATGAAAATGTCTATGTTTTATATGGATTAATTATTATTAATACCGCAATCTTTGATACGTTTGCTTACGTTGTTGGATCTAAATTTGGAGCTAATTTTATTGTAAAAAAAATTAGTCCCAATAAAACTCTTGAGGGATTAGTTGGAGGTGTAATTGGATCGGCAATTTTTGGATTAATGCTAGGCCATCTATACGAAATTAATTTTATAGCACTTATTTTTGTATTAGGAGCATTTTTAGCATTCATGGGAGACTTATTTATTAGTTATTTTAAAAGACAGTCAGGTGTTAAGGACACTGGCTCAATTCTTCCAGGCCATGGTGGAATTTTAGATAGAATAGATTCTCATCTTATAGCAACTCCAATCTTAATATTATTCTTATGAAGAATATTCTTTTACTTGGTGCTACAGGAAGCATTGGAGAAAGTGTTCTAAGCGTCATTTCTCAAAATAAAGAATCATTAAATTTATTTGGCATATCATTAAACAAAAATATTCTAAAGTCTCAAGAGATATTGAAAGAATATTCTCCTGATTATATTTTCATTGATGATCATGATTCCTTTAAAAGTCTGGCAAGCGAGGATTCAGAAAGATATTTAAACGATGAGGGAGATCTGGAAAAACTTATTAATAAAGAAGAGATTGATATTATTGTATGTGCAACATCTGGATTTGCTGGTCTAAAAGCTGCATATATTGCTGCCAAGACGGGAAAGAAAATTTTATTAGCAAATAAAGAAAGTATTGTTGCCGGTGGAGATTTAATTTTACCTTTAGCAAAAAAAAATAATTCTGAAATTATCCCAATAGACAGTGAGCATAATGCAATCTTTCAGTGTTTATCTGGTGAGAAGGGTACAGAAGATGTCAAACGTATAACTATTACAGCATCTGGGGGCCCATTTATTAATACCCCTATTCAAGAATTAAAGCATGTTACTGTTGAAGAGGCTCTCAATCATCCAAATTGGAAAATGGGTAGTAAAGTTACGATTGATTCTGCTACTTTGGTTAATAAGTGTCTAGAACTTATTGAAGCCAAATATTTATTTGATATGAATGAAAAATATTTTGAATTAGTAGTTCATCCACAAAGCATAATTCATTCAATCGTAACATTCATAGATGGATCAAGTCTGTGTCAAATGAGTGCTCCTGATATGAGGGTTCCTATTGCCCATGCACTATCTGAAGACCAAAGATTGCCAATAGATTTTAATAACTTAGATTTTAGTAATTTAAATTTATCTTTTCAGGAGTTCCCATCAGATAGAAGCAAAATTCAAGATATTGCACGTGAAGTTTGTAATGAAGGCGGCTTTTTAGGAACTATATTTAATGCAGCAAACGAAGTTGCTGTTGAGAGCTTCTTAAATAAAAAGATAAATTTCAATCAAATTTATGAGGTTATTTATCGAACTTTTGATAAAAATCATATGTCTAATGATTTATCAATAGAATCAATAAATGAAGCTGATGTGCAAACACGCATTAAAGCTGAGAAGGTGGTAAAATCCCTCACTTAGACATTTAAAATATGACCACAATTATATATATAGCATCATTTTTAGCTCTTTTAGGAGTTCTAGTAACAATTCATGAATTCGGGCATTTTATTGTCGCAAGAATGTGCAAAGTTCATGTTCAAAGATTTTCTATCGGAATGGGACCAGTTTTTTATAAAAAATATGATAAGTATGGAACGGAATTTGCCCTTTCTGCAGTTCCATTAGGTGGCTATGTTTCAATGATTACAAATAAACTTATTGAAGTAGATCCAGAATCTGTAAAAGGTTTAACCCAAGAGCAACTTAAGAATACATTTGATTCAAAACCAAAATGGCAAAGAGCATCAATTATGTTTGCAGGCCCTTTAGCAAACTTTTTATTATCTATATTCATCTTTACAGCAATCTTTCTAAATACTATAGATCCACAGACTGTACCGGTTATTAATTCATCGAATCAAGATATAGCATATTCAACTACTCAGACGTTCGTGAATGGCGATAAAATTTTATCGATTAACGATATATCCGTTAAAGATGCAAAAGATATCAATTTAGAGCTTTTAAGTTACGCAGGCTTTTCAGGAGAATTAAATTTTTCTGTGATGAGATCAGATAATGATAATCCTATAAATATTGGAATAGATGTTATTGATTTTCTTCCTACTTCTGAATCTCAAAGTAATCCAACTCAATATTTAGGAATTGATATCTCATATTTGATGAAGCCTATCATAGGAAAGGTTATTTCAGGTGGGTCTGCTGACAGTGCAGGTATAAAGTCGAATGATAGAATTTTAAAAATTGGAAATAAAAATATTAATTTTGCAGATGATATTCGAAAAGAGGTTTCACTAAATCCCAATACTAGTATTGAATTTAAAATCATTAGAAATGATGAAATTTTATATTTGCCTGTAAATATTGGCTCTCAAGTTAATCAAAATGAATCTATTGGAGTTTTAGGAGTATCCTTTGGAACAACAAGGAGCTTTATTCAATCATTCTCAAAAGGAATTTACGAAACTTATAATTTAAGTTTAAAAACACTTCAATTTATTGGAAAAATGTTAACTGGAAATATGGGAACAGAAAATTTAAGTGGCCCTATTGGAATAGCTCAAATGGCAGGCGATACAGCGCAAGCTGGATTTTTACCATTTATGTATCTTATGGCGTTATTAAGTATTAGTTTAGCTGTCTTAAATTTATTACCCATTCCAGTTCTTGATGGGGGTCAACTAACATTGTTGGGTATAGAAGCCATAAGAGGCAAACCTTTGCCAGAAAAAATTGAAAATATGGTTTTTACAGGTGGAGCTGCACTTGTAATTATGCTGATGTTTTTTGCAATTTTTAACGATATTTCTAGATTCTTTTAGGCAGGATAAGTGAAAAAATTTAAGTTAATTTTTCTTTCTTTGTTGTTAAGTTTTAATCTTGCTGCATTTGATGAATTTTTGGTAAGTGATATAAGAATTATAGGACTTCAAAGAGTTTCAACTGGAAGTATATTTAATGTAATACCTATTTCTGTTGGAGATAGAGTTGATATTAGAAAATCTAATGACATTGTTAAATCATTGTTTTCAACAGAACAGTTCGATGATATTCAAATAGGGAAGGACGGTAATACTCTAATAATTACAGTTGTTGAGAGACCTTCTATATCAGCGATAGAAATATCTGGTAATAAGGCTCTTAAAACCGAGCAGCTTTTAGAAAGTCTAGATGGAGTAGGCATCAAAGAAGGTGAAGTATACAAAAGATCTACACTTGAAAAAGTTAAGTCAGAGCTTATTAGGTCATATGCTTCTAATGGAAGATATGGCGCAGGTGTTGAAATAGAAGAGTTGCTTAAGCCAAGAAATAGGATTGAAATAAATATTGAAGTAGATGAGGGCGATAGTGCAAAAATAGAAAAAATTATCATTATTGGAAACGAAATATATTCTGATGAAGATTTACTTGATAGTTTTGAGTTGTCCGAGGGATCATTTTTTTCTTTCCTTTCAAGCAACAACCAATACTCTAGAGAGAAACTTATTGGTGATATAGAAACCCTTGAATCATATTATAGAGATAGAGGCTATTTAAAATTTTCAATTGAATCATCTCAAATAAGTTTATCGCGTGATAAGGAATCAATTTTTATAACATACAACGTAAATGAAGGTGATAAATACACTATTAATGATGTGAATGTGATTGGTGAAGTTCCCTTTGGAGAAGAAGTCTATCTAGACATAGTAAACAATTTAAAAGATCAGACTTATTCCCAAGCCCAAATAACATCTATTGAAGAGTTTTTTATAAATGTCCTTGGTAATAGAGGCTATGCATTTGCTGAAGTAAGTGGCGATACTGAAGTTATTGACGACACAAATCAAGTAAAACTTATTTTTTCTGTAGTACCAGGAAATAAGACTTACACGAGAAAGATTCTATTCACAGGTAATAATGTCACTCAAGACCATGTTTTAAGAAGGGAAATGAGACAATTCGAAGGTGCATGGTCCTCTGATAACAGCATAGAAGCTGGTAAGGTTAGGCTTGAAAGATTAGGTTATTTTAAAGAGGTTAATGTTGAGACCATACCTGTTGTAGGTACTGAAGATCAAATTGATGTTGTATACAGTGTTGAAGAAGAGACTACTGGAAGTGTGGGAGGAAACATTGGATATAGTGATTTTGGTCTTATGCTAGGATTTAATCTTCAGGAACAGAATTTCTTAGGAAGTGGGAATACTGTTGGTATTGGCATAAATAAAAACATTTACAGTGAGAGCTATAACTTGTCTTTTGCAGATCCTTATGCAACAAAAGATGGAGTTAGTTTGGGTTATAACATCTATTTTAGGGAAACAGACTATGGTGAATTTAATGTTGCAAACTATTTGACAAATTCTAATGGGCTTGGAGCTCAGTTTGGTTATCCAACATCAGATATTACTAGATTAGGTTTTAATATTACTTATGATAAGACAGACATTGATATAGGTACGTTGCCGGCTAGGGAGATATATGATTTTGTTTCAAAAGAAGGAAATATATTTGAGACAATCTCTGCACAATTCTCATGGCAAAGAGTAACCCTAAATAGAGGACTATTTCCTACAGCAGGATCCTCAACAGTTTTCAGTCTGAGTTCAACAATACCTGGAAGTGATTTAAATTATTATCGGGCAAGTGTGAGACAAAGATATTATAGACCTTTATCTCAAAATTTTGTCTTTGGATTCCACGGTGAACTGGGATATTTAGACGCATATGGAGATACAGAAGAAACTCCATTTTTCCAAAATTTCTATGCTGGTGGACCTAGGTCTTTAAGAGGATTTGAATCTAATACACTAGGGCCTAGAAGCACTGATGCACCATGCTATGAGTTTAATTATGAAGAAGAGACCTGCCCAAACCTTATTGATACTGATTTTGATGGCGAATTAGATTCGCCTTATATAAACCCATATGCAAATTCAACTTCTAGATATAGAGATAGACCAATAGGTGGAAATATAAAAGTTGAGGGAAGTTTGCAGTTAATTTTTAAGCTACCATTTATTGAAGATCAAAGATCTCTTAGGTCAGCTTTTTTCTTTGATTTTGGAAATGTTTTTTCAGACAACTGTAAAGATTATCAAATAAATTGTGCAAAACCGGCTGTAGAGGACTTAAGATATTCATATGGAGTTGGGGTTACATGGATAACAGGTTTTGGTCCATTAAGTCTTGCTATAGCTAAACCAACAAATGCTGGGCCTCAAGAGAGAACTGAAGAATTCCAATTTACAGTAGGAAATGTATTCTAGTTAATATAAAATGTTCAAATCCAATAAGGGGTGTTTATGAAAAATATAATAAAATTATACTTGCTATCGTTGATTTTTGTTGCAGTTCCATTATTTGCAATGGAAGGTGTAGCTGTTATTGATATGAGAACAGCTGTTTTATCAACTCAATCAGCTGCAGATGCATTTAAAGCGCTTGAAGAAGATCCTGATTATTCTGCAAATCTTGAAGAAGCTAAGTCTTTACAGGCTGATAGGCAGGCTATTGCGGAAAAACTCCAAAAAGAACTTGAGACTCTATCACAAGAAGAAATTGCACAAATGCAAAAAGATATTCAAGACAAAGGACAAGATCTTGAGTTTCTTGCAGGAAAAATTCAACAAGCTCAAGAAGAAACTGCAGCAAAAGTTTTTAATGACTCAGGTGCTGCAATGCAGAAGATTATTAGTGAGTTAATTACTGCTAAACAAATTAAGGTATTACTTGCAAAGAACGAAACCTTGCTTTTTAGCGACCCTGCTCTTGATCTTACTGATGATGTAACATCAATGCTAGATGTTGCTGCTTCTGGGGCTTCATCGCAGTCTGATTAGTGTCAAAGCACAAAAGCTTCACTATAAAAGAATTAGCTGAAGCTACGGGTTCATCAATTATTGGAGACCATAGTTGCTCGGTAGATAATCTATCTACAATAGAAAATGCTAATGAAAGATCTATAACCTTTTTAAGTAATAATAAATATAAGAATTCTTTAAGCCAATCAAAAGCTCGCGCTGTTATTGTTAGTTTAGATTTTGAGGAAGATGGAAATTTTATTTACCTTAAATCTAAAGATCCATATTTGGCTTATGCAAAAATAACAAAGTTTTTTAAGAAAGAAGATGATATAAAGATTCCTTTTATTCATGAATCTGCTGTAATTTCAGAAAATACTTCAATTCATAAAAATGTTTACATTGGTCCAAATGTTTATATTGGACAAAATTGCAATATTGAAGAAAATGTTGTTATTCATGCCAATTGTAGTTTAGTAAAAGATGTTCAAATATCATCTGGAACTACCATACATCATGGATCAGTTTTGGGTTCTGATGGCTTTGGATTTGCACCTACAAATGAAGGTTATGTAAAAATTGAACAATTGGGCGGACTCAAGGTTGGAAAAAATGTTGAAATTGGCGCTAATTGCTCAATTGACAGAGGAGCAATTGATAATACGGAAATACATGATGGGGTTATTTTAGATAATTTAGTTCACATTGCTCATAATGTAATTCTTGGAGAAAACTCTGCTATAGCTGCTTCCTGTGCCGTTGCAGGCTCTACAAAGATTGGTAAAAATTTCCAAATGGGTGGCTTATCTGGAGTTTTAGGCCATTTAAATATTTGTGACGACGTAAGCGTTGGAGCGCATACATTAATCACTAAGAATATTGAAGAATCTGGTAATTATGTTGGAATTATGCCTTCACAAAGTCATAAAGATTGGGCAAAATCGTCTGTTTTCATTAAAAAATTAGGCAAATAAGATGAAAATCACAAAAGATGATATTAAAAAATATCTACCCCACAGAGAACCATTTTTATTTATTGATGAAGTAATAGATATTGATAAAAACAATGAAATTCATGCAAGAAAATATATTTCTAAGGATGAGTATTTTCTTGAAGGCCATTTTCCAGATAATCCTATATTTCCTGGCGTGATAATAATTGAAGCTCTTGGACAGGCTTCTGGTATTTTGGGCTTTGTAACAATGGGAAAGACTCCTGAAGAAGGTTCAATCTATGTATTAGCTGGAGTAGATAAAGTAAGATTTAGAAAAAGAGTAAGACCAGGTGATACCATAGATATATATAGCAAAGTTCTCGGAGAAAAGAGAGGGATTTGGAAATTTGATTGTAGGGCTGAATTAAATGATGAACTCGTATGTTCAGCAATAATTTTATGTGCAGATAGGAAAGCAAAATGAAAGTTCATCCAACTTCAATAATTCATCCAAAATCTAAAATAGATGATTCTGTTGAGATTGGACCATTTTGTATTGTTGGTGAGGATGTTGAAATAAAAAAAGGATCAAAGCTTCTAAGCCATGTAGTTCTTAAGGGACCCACATCAATAGGCGAGGAAAATATTTTTTATCAATTTTCGACAATTGGAGAAGATACTCCTGATAAAAAATTTAAAGGAGAAAAAACTAAACTTGAAATTGGTAATACAAACATATTTAGAGAAGGGGTGACTGTTCATAGAGGAACTGTTCAAGATAATAGCATCACATCTATAGGCTCAGATAATCTTCTTATGGCATATTCACATATAGCTCACGATTGTGTTGTTGGTGATGGCAATGTTTTTGCTAACAATGCTGGAATAGCAGGACATGTAAGTGTTGGAAATAATATTACAATTGGCGCACTTACTACTATTCATCAGTTTTGTAATATAGGAGACTACTCTTTTATTGGTATGAATACTTCAATTAATATGGATATTCCTGCTTATGTAAAAGTTGCAGCTGATCCGGCTAGAGTAATTGGATTAAATTCTGTTGGAATGACCAGAAAAAATATAACCTCAGACTCAATCTCTTTAATTAAAAAAGCATATAAATTAGTTTATAGAAAAGGTTTAAAGATTGAAGAGGCAATTAAAAAATCTAAAGAGCTTAATAAAGAAGCTAACGATCCCTTTCTAAATGTCTTCATTCAATCTCTGGAAGTCTCAGAAAGAGGAATTTTAAGGTAAGTGTCTCAAAAAGAATCTCTGAATATTGGTATTGTTTGCGGTGAACATTCTGGAGACAGGCTTGGGGCAGACCTTATAAATGAAATAAAAAAAAATTCATTAGTTAATTTGTATGGTGTAGGCGGACCAAAGCTTGAGGCACTTGGAATAAAATCAGAATTCAATTTTTCTGAATTAAATATCATGGGTCTTGTAGACCCTTTTATAAACTTCAGAAAACTTTCAAGACTTAGAAAAAATTTAATCAGACTTTTTATCAATAAAAATATTGATATTTTTATTGGAATCGATTCACCAGACTTTAATATGGGTATTCATAAGATACTTAAGAAAAATCATACAAGTAAAAATATTCAGGTTGTAAGTCCTTCTGTATGGGGATGGAGACAAAACAGAATTAAATCAATCCAAGCTTATATAGATTTAACTTTGTGCTTATTTAACTTTGAAGATAATTATTACAAAAAAGTAGGGCATAAAAGTTTACATCTTGGACATCCATTTTTTAAATTATACAAAAATGATAGCAAAGAAATATTTATTAAATATAATTTAGATGAGTCTAAAAATTATATCTCTATTCTTCCTGGAAGCAGGGAATCCGAAATTGATAATCTTCTACCAATTTACATTGATTTTATTAAAGAATACTCTAAAAGAAATAAGAATTACCTTTTTTTAGTTCCAGCAGCAGACAAAAAAATACTATCGGTTATCAATAAGCATTTATTAAATGAAGATCTGCCTATTTTGATTAAAGAAAACTCAATGAGAGACTTTTTATCGATTTCCGATCTATCTGTAGCAACTTCTGGAACAGCAACACTGGAATCAGCAGTTCTAGAATGTCCACCTATAATTTGTTATAAGACTAACTTTTTAAACTATTCAATAATTTCAAGAATGTTAAAAATAAAAAATGTGGGTCTTCCTAATTTATTATTTGGTGAAAGGATCTATAAAGAGCTTATTCAAAATGATTGTAATGTAGATAATATTATTCAAGCTGTTGAAGAAACAAAAAATAGCATCCCTGAAACTATCAAAAACTCTGAATTACTTCGAAATATGCTTAAAGGAAAAGGGAATTCAGAGGCAGTCAAAATTATAACCGTACTTTGAGTAAAATTATTATTGCAGGAACTGATGAGGTTGGTAGAGGTTCTTTAGCTGGTCCAGTAGTTGCTGCTGCTGTTATTTTAAAGAGTAAAATAGCTAATTTACAAGACTCCAAGTCTTTGTCGCCAAAAAAAAGAGAATGTCTATCAGAAGAAATTCTTAAAAATTCATATTATGGGTTTGGAATCGTCTCAAATATTAAAATTGACCAAATTAATATTCTTAATGCTTCTTTATTGGCAATGAAAAGAGCTATACTTAACTTACCAATAAAACCCACTATGGTTTTAGTCGATGGTATACATAAACCAGATCTAGATATCCCAATGAGGGCTATTATTGGCGGCGATTCAATTGAAGAAGCCATTAGTGCTTCATCTATAATTGCAAAAGTGTATAGAGACAATTTAATGATTAAATATGAGACCAAATATCCTGGATTTTTCTTTAAAAAAAATAAAGGTTATGGCACTAAAGAACATCTTGATGCCATCAAACAAATTGGTAGCTGTACAATACATAGGAAATCATTCAAAGGAGTTATATCTTAGTGAGTGAATTATTTTCTCATTTAAGGGTTTCATCGGAATATAGTATCTCTCAGGGACTATTAACCGTTGATCAAATTATTGATAATGCTAAACGTCTTTCAGTTCCATCAGTTGCACTTACAGACAAATCAAATATGTTTGGACTTGTTAAGTTTTTTAACAAATGTGAAGCAGCAGGCATTAAACCGATATCAGGTTCATCAATTAAGTTAATTTTTGAAGATGATGATGATGCGTTTGAGTTACTTTGTTTAGCAAAAACCAACAAAGGACACAGAAACTTAATGAAGATAATTTCTAGTGCGCATAATAATAATTTATATAACTCACCAATAATTCATTTCAATGATTTAGTTTCACTAAAAGACGATATTATTGTGATTTCTGGTGGCAAAGATAGTCACATATTTGAATATTTAAAAACAAATAATTTTACGGAGGCTAATAAAAGAATTGATCTTTTAAGAGATAATTTTAAGGACGATTTTGTACTTGAAGTCCAAAAAACTAATAGAATTGATGAGATTGAATACTTTAAAAATGTTCTTCCGTTAGCCAAAGAAAAAGGTATCCCATTAATTGCTACTAATGATGTTTTATTTTCATCTGAAGATGAATATGAAATTCATGAAACAAAAGTTTGTATCAATACTGGAAAAACTTTAAATGATCCAAATAGAGAAAGGTTATTCTCTAATCAGCAATATTTTAAATCACCAAAAGAGATGTCTGAACTTTTTAAAGATTATTCATCTTTAATAGATAATACCAATGAAATATCAAAGAAGTGTAATGTTTCTCTAAATACAAAAGGTTACTTTTTACCAGAATACCCTGTTCCGAAAAAACATGATTTTAATTCATACCTTGAAGAAGTATCTACTAAAAGATTACATAAATATATTAATAATTTTGATAAGAAAAAACAAAAAGAATATTTATCCAGATTAGACTATGAGTTAAATCAAATTAAAAGCATGGGCTTTTCGAGTTATTTCTTAATAGTATATGATTTTATAGAATGGTCTAAAAATAATGATGTGCCAGTTGGACCAGGCAGAGGTTCTGGTGCAGGATCTTTAGTTGCATATGCTCTCGGAATTACTTCTTTAGATCCAATCTCTCATGGTCTTTTATTTGAAAGATTTTTAAATCCTGAAAGGTTATCAATGCCGGATTTTGACGTAGATTTTTGCATGGACAAAAGAGATTTAGTAATAGACTATGTAAGCAAAAAATATGGATCATCAGCAGTTTCACAAATTGCTACATTTGGAACTATGGCAGCTAGGGCTGTAGTTAGAGATGTCGCACGTGCATTAGGTAAACCCTACGCTCTTGGAGATAGGATATCTAAAATGATTCCATTTGCTCCTGGCATGACACTTGATAAAGCTCAGTCTGAACAACCATTATTTGCTCAAAGTATCAAAAATGATTCAGAGGTAAGGGAAATAGTAAATTTATCATACAAACTTGAAGGGATTGCCAGAAATGTAGGTAAACATGCAGGTGGTGTTGTAATCGCTCCGGGAAGTATATCTGACTTTTGTCCAGTTTATGTTGATCGCCAATCTGATTCAGTCATGACTCAATATGATAAAGACGATGTTGAAAAAATTGGTCTTGTAAAGTTTGATTTTCTAGGACTGAGAACTCTTACCGTTATAGACAGAGCGGTAAAGTCAATAAATAGTAACTTAGAAGATTCTAAGAAAATCGATCTTAATAAAATTCCGTTAAATGATGAAAAAGTATTTGAACTATTATCTTCAGGAAAAACTATGGCTGTATTTCAACTAGAATCTTCTGGTATGAGAGACCTAATTAAAAGATTAAAGCCTACAAAGTTTGAAGAAATTACTGCTCTTCTTGCTCTTTATAGACCTGGTCCATTGAATTCTGGTATGCATGATGAATTTGTCGATAGAAAGCATGGAAAGAGCCCAGTAACATATCCACATAAGCTATTAGAAACTGTTTTAGAGGAAACCTATGGAGTAATTGTTTATCAAGAACAAGTTATGGAAGCTGCAAGAGTTTTAGCTGGATTTTCTCTTGGACAGGCAGATATCCTTAGAAGAGCAATGGGTAAAAAGAAGAAAGAAGAAATGGAAGAGCAAAGAGAAATTTTTGTTAAAGGCTGCTTAAAGAATGAAATAACTGAAAAGAATGCTGAACAGATTTTTGATTTAATAAATCAGTTTGCTGAATACGGTTTTAACAAATCCCATTCAGCAGCATATGCACTATTGTCTTATCAAACAGCTTTTTTAAAAACATATTATCCAGAACATTTTATGGCATCGGTTCTTTCTTCAGAACTAGGAAATACAGATAAAATTTATGCTCTTCTTCAAGAATGTGGTCGCATGGGCATAGAGGTATTAAATCCAAATATTCTAACAAGTAATAAAAGATTTAATGTAAATAATGATTTGAAGATTGAGTTTGGCCTTGGTGCTATAAAAGGAGTTGCTGATACATTTATAAAACATGTATGTTCAAGTAGAGAAAAATTAACTTTCAAGGATTTATGGGATTTCTCCAAGAAAATAGATATTAAAATTGGAGGCAAGAAGTCTCTTGAAGCCTTATCTCAATCCGGCGCTTTTGATTCATTAGCGCCTTCAAGAAGTATTGCTATAGCATGTACAAAAGATATGTTGAGAGATGGTAACTCCTTAAATGGTAATTCAAACCTAAAGAGTGGTGATTTATTTTCATCAATGGACGAAAACTTTGATCCGTATGAAAAATATAAAAACATTCAAGAATTAACATTAAGTGAAAAATTAGAATTTGAGAAAAAATCACTCGGTTACTATTTATCTGGACATCCTGTATTGGCAATAGAAGATAAAATAAAAAAAATTCGTTCAAAAAAAATTAGTGAATTAACCAATGAGACAAAAAAAGCATCTTTAGTTTGTTTAGTAAATAATATGAGACAAATTAAAGACAGAAAAGGTAATCCACTTACTTTTATAAATTTCGATGATGGAAGTGGAGTTATGGATGGAATTGTTTCAAGTGAGATCCTTGAAAGTTGCCACGAATTTTTAAAAGAGGGTTCAATCTTAAACTTGAAAGGTAATGTAGAGGTAGATGACTATAGAACAAATGACTTGGGAAGCCTTATGTTTCGTATGCGAGTAAAGGAAGTTTGTCCCATCGACCATGAACTTGATAAAAAAGTTAGTGAGGTTTTAATTAATTTTAAGGATTCTGAGATGTTTTCTCTAGAAGAATTTTCTAATACTCTTGATTCGATTGATAAAAATTTTTGGGGTGATGGTAATTGCAGGCTTAATGTAAAAGTATCATCAGATAAGTCTGAGGCGATAATAGATATCGGAGATAATTTCAAATTTAATCCAACTCTTGAGAATTTATTTTATTTAGAAGATCTATTTGGTAAGAATATTCTAGAGATTTAAAAATTGTTAACTCAAAAATTAATTGAAAATAATGTTGATCTAAATAAAAAGATTTATGTAGCTTTTAGTGGAGGTCCTGATTCCTCAGCTATGATTCACCTTATTTCTAAAATGAAAACTGATATGAAAATAGCACCACAAGCAATTCATATTAATCATAACCTTTCAGACAAATCAGACAATTGGGAGAGTCATTGCAAAAATGTATGTCTAGATTTAAATATTGATTTAATAACAGAGTCAGTTCAAATAAAATCTGAGGGTGGTGGAATAGAGTCAGCTGCAAGAAAATCAAGATATAAAATTTTTAAATCTATTCTTAAAGAGGATGAGCAGATTATTTTGGCGCATCATAGCGATGATGTTGCTGAAACAATCTTAATGAGAATGTTAAGAGGAACAGGCATTGAGGGCATTGAAGGGCCTAAACAAAAAAGAAATCTCGGAAATGGAATTCTTATTAGACCATTTTTAGAGGTCTCAAAAAAACAAATTTTGGAATATTTAAAAGAAAATAAAGTAGATTTTATTGAAGATGATTCTAATAAAGATAATAAATTCGATAGAAATTTTTTAAGAAATAAAATTTTTCCTCTTCTTGAAGACAGGTGGAATAACTTCCCACAAAGATTTAATAAAATGTCATCCATCATTCAAGATCGTAATAAAAATTATTCAGATTTAATTATGAATGAATATCAAAACTTAATTGGTAAGGAGATTGAAATAAAGAAATTGAAAAAAGTCTCCAAGTTAATTATTTGTGATATTTTGAGATATTCTATTAAGGAATGTAATATTGCATTACCTAATAGCAAAATAATGGAAGAGATTCTTAAAACTTTTTTAGATTCTAATCCTGGTCCTAAATCTATTGTTACTTGGTCAAGATCAGATAAAGAAGAGGATGCAGGAAAGATTACTTATGAAAATGGTTTTTTAGTAATTTCAAAAAAATAGCAGGAGAAAAAATGAAACTTAAAACTATTGAAGTGACAAAAAAAGATAAGGTTGCGACCATAAAATTAAACAGACCAGAGCTTTTAAATGCTGTAAATGAACAATTAGTTTGGGACTTTCAAGAAGCTACAAAAAATGTAAAAAATGATGATTCAATAAAGGTTGTAATAATAACGGGATCTGGAAGAGGTTTCTCAGCAGGTGCAGATTTAAGCGAGCGAAAAGCAAGTTGGAAAGGATCAAAAGATGCACTTATTAGAGGATATAAACCTTTTTTTGAAAATATTATCAACATGCCAAAACCAGTTATAGGTGCAATATCTGGTCCAGCAGCAGGAATTGGTGCTGCTATTGCAATGTCCTGTGACTTGAGGGTTATGTCTGAAGATAGTTATATTCTTTCTGTTTTTAGCAATATCGCTCTAGTTCCAGATGGAGGTCTATCATGGTATTTACCAAAGTTTATGGGTTTTTCAAAAGCATATGAGCATGCAATCGAGGCTAAAAAAATATCTGCAGAAGATTGCCTAAAATATGGAATGGCCAATAAAGTTGTTAAAAAGGAAGATTTAGAGTCAGAAACCTTCAAATGGGCAGAAAAACTTGCAAAAAGATCGTCACAATCATTAAATCATACTAAGAGACTAATGAGAGAGTCTTTACATCAAGGTTATTGGGATACATTCCATAATGAAGCTGAAATTCAGAATGAATTAACTGTTAGTGATCAAAATAGAGAAGCGGTCAAAGCATTTTTTGAAAAAAGAGAGCCAAACTTTGATTAATCTTTAAGCAATTTACTTAGACCAACGATTATTGCGTCGAAAGAAGCTCTTGTTGTATTAGGGTGGATTCCTACACCCCAAAAGGTTTCACCATTATTTTCAAGTTCTATATAAGCTGCTGCTTTTGCATCAGATCCTGATGATATTGCTGATTGATGATAATCTGCTACCTTAATATTCACTCCAACCTCATTTGATAAACCATTAATAAATGAATCAATAGGACCATTTCCAGAACCTTGTATTATTGTCTCTTTATCATTCATATTCATTGTCAGTTCTAGTGAATGCATTTCTTGTTTCGAAGAAGATGCATGCTTTACATAAGAAAAATTATTAATAGGTTGCAAATAGCTTCTTTCAAAAATATCCCATATTTCTGAACTGCTTATCTCTTTACCAGACTCATCAGCTAATTTTTGAATTTTTTGACTTAAGCTTATTTGAAGTCTTCTTGGAAGAGATACCCCGTGGTCTTTTTCTAAAAGAAACGCAACTCCACCTTTACCTGACTGAGAGTTAATACGAACAACTGCTTCATAATTTCTTCCCAAATCTGCTGGATCAATTGGAAGATATGGAACTTCCCATTTTGGATCATTAGATTTCTTGATAGCTTGAAAGCCTTTTTTAATTGCATCTTGGTGAGAACCAGAGAATGCTGTGAAAACTAAGTCTCCTGCATAAGGATGCCTTGGATGAACAGGAAGCTGATTGCAATATTCAACTTCTCTCATAACTGAGTTGATATTAGAAAAATCTAATTCTGGTTCAATTCCTTGAGTAAGCATGTTTAATGCTATTGTTACTATATCGACATTACCAGTTCTTTCACCATTTCCAAATAATGTTCCTTCAACTCTATCTGCTCCAGCCATAAGTCCAAACTCTGATGCAGCAACAGCAGTACCTCTGTCATTATGAGGATGAAGACTTAAACATATATCTTTTCTATTCTTGAGATTGTTGTTCATCCATTCTATTTGATCACCATATATATTTGGTGTTGACATCTCTACAGTTGCAGGAAGATTAATAATTATTTTATTTTTAGATACAGGTTTTAGTATTTCAACAACTTCGTCACATACTTCTCTCGCATATTCTAGTTCTGTTCCTGTAAAGCTTTCAGGAGAGTATTCAAAAGTCCATTCCGTAGAGGTATTTTCTGTAGCTAATCTTTTAATTAATTCAGCGGCATCAGTAGCAATTTTTTTTATCCCATCTTTATCTTGATCAAAAACAACTTTTCTTTGTAATGTAGATGTTGAATTATAGAAATGTACTATTGCCTTGGAAACACCTTTAAGGGAGTCAAAAGTACTATTAATAAGTTCTTCTCTTGCTTGGGTTAAAACCTGTATATTGACATCAGATGGAATTTTTTTGTTTTCAATTAAATCTCTCACAAAGTCAAAATCAGTTTTTGATGCTGACGGAAATCCAACCTCTATTTCTTTAAATCCTAGCTTACATAGCAGATCAAACATTCGATTTTTTCTTTCTGCACCCATAGGCTCTATAAGAGCTTGATTCCCATCTCTAAGGTCAACAGAGCACCAAATTGGGGCTTTTTCAATAAGCTTATTGGGCCATTTACGATTTTTTAAATCTATTGGCTTAAAAGCTGAATATTTGTCCGTAGGGTTATCCATTATCTATAAACTAAATGTTATTATATTAATTATGCTCACTCCTGAAATAAAAACTAATCTTATATTAAAAGAGATCGGCATTAAAAGATATTCATTAAGATCTAACATTGATCAATCTTCATTCAAGAATTTTAGTTTCTTTCAAAAGGGGCACATTCTAGCATTACTTGATAAACCTTATGAAGATTTAATTGATGAATATAAAGATTTACTAAGAGCAATACTCAGTTCAACAAAACTCGATGAAGGAAAAGAAATTTTTAAAACAATTACATACTCTTCAAAAAGTGAATTAAACAATGAAATAATGAGTATTCCTAAGAATAAATTAGCAATTATGTTTGGAAAAATTTCAAATGATTATTTACCTGATTGTGAATATATAAAAGCTCCATCTATAAATGAGCTCAGCAATATAAAAAATCTAAAAAAAGATCTTTGGATAAATATAAAACAGAAATTAGATTTATAGAAAGATATGTTTAAAATTGCGCTGATGGATCAATCTGATTTAGAAAATGCATATAAGATTGAGCAAGAATCAAACCCAACCCCATGGTCAAGAAATAATTTTTTTTCATCTTTTGATGTTGGACATCATTCTCTCATCTGCAAAGCTAACAAAGAGTTAATAGGGTTTATAGTATTTTCAGTAATTAAAAATGAAAGCCATCTTTTAAATGTTGCTGTTATAGAAAAATGGCGAAAAAAGGGTGCTGGGAGCTTATTGATAGAATCACTTATAAAACAATCAAAAGTATTAGGGGCAAAGAAGGTCTTTTTAGAAGTTAGATCAAAGAATCTAAATGCAATTAAATTTTATGAAAAATATAATTTTGTTAAGGATGCAATAAGAGCTAATTATTATCCAGGAGAATATCCTGATGATGCTGTCTTAATGAGTCTAGATATATAGGTTATAAAATTTTTTGAATAGCTGACTCTATATCTTTTGCTTCAATTTTTGGACCAAATCGTTTGATGACTTCACCATCTCTATTAATTAAGAATTTTGTAAAATTCCATTTTATTTGAGGAGTTCCGGCGATTCCGGACTTTTGTTTTTTTAGAAACTTGAATAAAGGATCAGCCTTAGCCCCATTAACCTTTATCTTATTCATGATTTCAAAAGTTACACCATAGTTTGTATCACAGAATTCTTTAATTTCTTGGTTACTTCCAGGTTCTTGAAAAGCGAACTGATTGCAAGGGAAACCTATAATTTCAAATCCTTTATCTTTGTATTTTTTATAAATATTTTCTAGGCCCTTATATTGATAAGTTAGTCCACAAAAACTTGCAACATTTACTATTAAAATAATTTTATTCTCATACTTTTTCAAAGAAATATCTGTTAAGTCTGCATCCTTAACTGAAAAATTATAAATAGTTTCCATAAATTTTTAATATGTGTGCGAAAATATTTGGATATTATATATGTAATACAAAAATAAACTAAATAGGCTTGTGAATCAAAATATTAAATTTGTTTGGAAAAAATTTGAAGAACTATCTTTAGATGATTTATATGCTATTTTAAATTTAAGACAAAAAGTCTTCGTTCTGGAACAAGATTGCCCATATATCGATGCTGATTATTCAGATCAGAATGCATTTCATTTATTGGGGTATGAAGGAGAAAAGCTTGTAGCGTATTTAAGAGCTTTCGCACCTGATATTAAGTATCAAGGATCCTCAATGGGAAGGATTGTTGTTGAAGAAACTATGAGAAATCAGTCTCTTGGTATAGAAATAACAAACATTGGAAAAAGTTTTTTAAAAGAAAAATATCCTAATCATGAAATTGTAATTTCAGCTCAACATAGACTTGAAGAATTTTATAAAGACCTTGGATTCATATCGAGAGGCGGGGTCTATTTAGAAGATGATATAGACCATATTCAAATGTATATTCCGCCTAATCAATGATTCTTTCTTGAAATAAAATACTATTAATTTCTTCAGTGATAAATGGAGCAAATGGATGTATTACATACAAGATTTCTTTTAATAAAGGTCTTAAGTTCGCTGTATTTCCAGATTTCTTGCAATCTTCAATATAAATATCACAGAACTTATTCCAGAAAAATTCATAAATTTCATTAATTGCAAAATCTAATCTGTAATCTTGAATATTTTTGTTAATTTGATTTTTTAATTTAAGAAATTCTTCATATATCCATTTATCATTATCATTCTCTTCGACAAAAGAGTCTCTTTCTTTTGGATATCCATCAATAAACCTCGCTGCATTCCAAATTTTTGTACAAAAATTCCTAAAGCCTTTAAGTCGACCAAATTCAAAGCTGATGTCTTTGGTATGCGTTGCTAATGAAAAGAATGTCATTCTCAAAGCATCTGTTCCATAAGAATCTATTCCATTAGGAAATTGTTTTCTTGTTTTCTTTTCAATTTTTTCAGATATTCCTTCTTGCATGAGATTGGTTGTTCTTTTTTTAACAAGATCTTCAAGAGAAATGCCATAAATTAAATCAATTGGATCAATAATGTTTCCTTTAGATTTTGACATTTTTTGACCATTTTCATCTCTTATTAAGCCTGTGACATAAACATCTCTAAAAGGTATTTTTCCTGTGAACTCAAGACTCATCATCATCATTCTTGCAACCCAGAAGAAAATTATGTCAAAACCTGTAACTAGAAGTGATGTAGGAAAAAAACTATCAAAATCTTCAGTATTTTCAGGCCACCCTAATGAACCAAATGGCCATAAGCTTGATGAAAACCAGGTATCCAGAACGTCTTCATCTTGATGCAGTTTCACATCGTTTAATTTGTAGTACTCCTTAATATCTTTTTCATTTTCACCAACATAAATATTTCCCTCTTGGTCATACCATGCAGGAATTCTATGACCCCACCAAATTTGTCGACTTATGCACCAGTCCTCAATATTGTCCATCCAATTAAAATACGTTTTAACCCAGTTTTCTGGATGAAATTTGATATTTCCATTTTCAACCTCCTTGTTGGCTTTTTTAGCCATATCAGAAGTTTTTACATACCATTGATTGATTAATCTTGGTTCAATTACTATATTTGATCTTTCTCCTCTTGGAACACTTACATCATATTCTTCTTCTTTTACAAGAAGTTCTAATTTTGCCAATTCACTTAGTACTAATTTTCGTACTTTAAATCTATCTAGATTTCTAAATAATTCTGGAACATTTTCATTAGTCCATGCCTCATCATTAAATATATTAATTGGCTTGAAATCATCAATATTTTTTGAGGTAAGCACAATGTTATCCTCTTCATATAAAGAGTATTTTTTTCCTATTTCATAATCATTAAAATCATGTCCTGGAGTTATCTTTAGGCACCCAGTACCAAATTCCATATCGACATACTCATCACCAATAATCGGCAATTTTCTATCCACAAACGGTAGAAGAGCATGTTTACCAATCAGAGATTTATACCGAGTATCTTTTGGATTAACAGCAATTGCCATATCACCAAACATAGTTTCAGGTCTTGTTGTTGCTACTGTAATAAATTCATCTGAATCATCTATATGATATTTAATATGCCAAATAAGGCCCTTTTTTTCTTGCCTTACAACCTCAAGATCTGAAACAGCAGTTTTCAATGAAGGATCCCAATTAACCAGCCTATAACCTCTATAAATTTTATCTTTACGATATAACTCAACAAAAGCCTTGTTTACAGCTTTTGTAAATCCATCGTCTAGAGTGAATCTATATTTATTCCAATCTACAGAAGACCCCAATCTTTTTATTTGTGATTGTATTCTTTCTTCCGAAAAATCCTTCCATTTCCATACTTCACTTAGAAATTTATCCCTACCCATTTCTTTTCTATCAAGATTTTCTTTTTCGAGATTATTTTCTACAACAAGCTGAGTAGCTATTCCTGCATGATCCGCTCCAACTTGCCAGTGAGATTTTTTACCACTCATGTGATGATATCTAGTATAAAAATCCATAATTGCATATTGAAAACTGTGTCCCATATGCAAAGTTCCTGTAACATTTGGTGGAGGTATTACCTGTGAAAAAGATTCCTCACTATCTTCATTGAAGAAAACTTTCTTTGACCAAATTTCAACCCATTTCTCCTCAACTTCGGTTGGGTTATACCTTTTATCCATTACTTATTATTTAAGTTTTTTATTTAAGATTAAATCACAGATTAGAGGAACCGGTCTTCCAGTGCCGCCCTTTGGTGAGCTAGACCAGGCTGATGCAGCTATATCCATATGTGCCCATTTGTAATCTTCAGCAAATTTAGATAAAAATGCTGCTGCATGAATTGTTCCAGCTTCTCTTCCACCGCCTATATTTGCCAAATCAGCAAAATTAGTTCTAGTACAAGATTTATATTCATTCCAAAGAGGTAATTGCCAAGCTCTATCTCCGGTTTCTTCACCAGATTCGATAATTTTGTCAGCTAGAAATTGATTATTTGCCATTACTCCACTTGCATGACTCCCAAGAGCTATAACAACTGCTCCTGTCAAAGTTGCCATATCTATAACATATGAGGGTTCATATCTTCCTACATAAGTCAGAGCATCTGCTAAGACCAATCTTCCTTCAGCATCAGTATTTAATACTTCTATTGTTTGACCTGACATTGAGGTAACAACATCACCAGGCTTTGTTGCTCTTGCTGAAGGCATATTCTCTGCACATGCCATAATTCCAACAACATTAACATCTGCTTTAGCTCTTGCAAGAGAGCACATTACTCCAAAAACAGTTCCAGCCCCACACATATCCCATTTCATTTCGTCCATACCCGAACTAGGCTTAATTGAAATACCTCCAGTATCAAAAGTAATTCCTTTTCCAACTAGCGCAACAGGTTTTTCAGCTTTTTTACCACCGTTATATTCGATGATTATCATTCTAGGAGGTTCATCACTTCCCTTAGATACACTTAAGTAGGAACCCATTTTTAATCTTGCTAAATCTTTTTCATTTAATGTTTTAACCTTTAATCCTGAAAACTGTTTAAGAGTATTTTTTACAATTTTTTCAATCAATTTTGGTGTCGCATGATTTGCAGGCAAGTCCCCAAGATGTTTTGCAGTATTCACACCTTCTCCAACAGAAAAACCTCTTGATATTGATGCTTTAGCTTTTTTTATACCATTTGCTGAAAGCTTTGAAGTTATTATAGAGACATTTTTTAAGGAAGCCTGACTAGAAACTACATTACTACCAACTTTTTCAGCTTTAGCTGTTTTATTTTTAGTTGTTGAGAAAATATAAGCTCCTGATTCAATAGATCTAGCAATCATTTCTAAAAACCATGATTGGTCTTTACCAGTAGGATAAGATTGACCATCCAAAATTGATAAACTTTTACAGTTCAGTGAATTAGCAAGTTTTGCAATTGATTTATATTTGTTTAACCATAAATAAATATCATTTTTTTGGTTAACATCTTTTATAAGAAGAATTTTCTTTGCGCTGATAGAATCAAGAGAGGTAATAACATGACTTTGATGGGAGGGACTTAAAGAATCTTTAGCAGATTTAGAGAGATATCCTTTTGACTTTTTATCAAGTTCTTTAAATTCAGCAGATGCAGTTACTTTTTTATTTACAGGTATTACAAGTAAGTCAGTAGCTATGTTTGATATAACTCCATTGTTAACGTTCTTTAGAGTTATATTATTAAGTACTTTATATGTCATTTTCTTATCTCCTTTTTAATTCAATACTGGTAAGATATTTATTGTAATGCATCATAGTTCACAAGGCATATATAAAAGAAATATTCTTTCAAAAAGCTTGAATGTTGAAGTTTTTAAATCGACAGTAGGGATTCTTTTAATTTTTTTCTTTTTGGTTGTTAGTTCTAGATTTGTAGGATATTTTGAACAAGCCTCTGAGGGATTAATTGAACCAAATTTAATATTTAAAGTTGTTTTCTTAAGATTTCCAGATTTCATAACATTATTGCTACCGTTATCTTTCTTTCTTGGAATTGTTATTACTATTAGCAGACTATACGCTGATAGAGAAATATATGGTTACTTTTCGGGAGGCTTATCTGAAAAAGATCTTATAAAATTTCTATTCCCACAGTCGTTAGTCTTTTTCTTTATTACTTTATTATTAAGTATATATATTGCTCCATATACAAAAGAACTTTCAAAAGAAATAGTAACCTTAGACACTCTAAAGGAACAACTTGAATCTATAAAACCAAAAGAAATATTTTCTTTAAAAGATGAGGATGGCTTTATTTATGCAGATGATAAGGAAAATGAATCTTTTGAAAATGTAACTATTTACTTATCAAATGAAGATTATTCTTCCATCATAATTGCAGATAAACTTGATTATGATGATTTAGATTCTGAAATGAACCTAAATTTTAAAAATGGCGTTTTATATCAAGACATATTTAATAGTGAATCTTCTGTAGTATCTTATTTTGGACAATTAAAGATACCTGTTAAAAATGATAAAGATTCTGTCTCGGGATTGTCTTTTACAAAATTATTTGATTTTTCAACTAAATCTTCAAAATCAGAAACACAATGGAATATTTCAATTCCAATAACAATTTTTATTCTATTAATTTTGGGAATTACCTTATCTAAAGTTGGTCCAAGACAGGGCAGGCTATCAGTATTACTGCCAGCAATCTTTGTTTACATTCTTTACCTAAGCTTGCTGATTTTAGCTAGAGAATCTTTTAGTGAAAATTCATATAATGCCCAAAATTACATCTGGTATGTCCACATAATATTTTTAAGCTTCTCTCTTTTGACTTTATTTAAAACTCATTTGAGTCAAACCTTAAGGCCAAACATAATTTTATTGAATAATAATTTTATGAGATTGCTATTATTTGGATTAATTTTTCTAATTTTCTACTGGGTTCTTGGATGATTAAGATATTTAACAAATATTTAATTAAACGATCATTTTATTTTTCATTTTTTATTTTGATGGTTTTCGGAGTATTAGATTCTATATTTATCTTTATATCAGAATTAGAAAATGCATCACCTCAATATGACATTTTTAGTATATTGAGATATGTCATTTATTCATTGCCACATAATCTAATCGATTTTATTGAAGGTGCTTGTTTGTTGGGAGTTATGCTTTCGCTTGGGTTATCTCATCAAGAAGGAAATCTAAATGTCTTAAGATCTGCAGGAGAACCACCGCTCAGAATAATTTTAATGAGCTCAATTGGAGCTTTAATCCTAACAATGTCTTTACTTGTTCTAGATGAAATAAGTTTTAGAAATCTTTATTTAAATGCAGAGGTAAATAAAAATATTTTGTCAAAAAAAGATAATTCAAATAATAATGACATTAAATGGATTAAATCTGGTAATTCATATTTAAGTTTTGAAAATATAATTTCTGATGACATATATCAAGCGAAACTAATCAAAATTGAAAAAAAGGAGATCGCTTATTCAATTAAATCAGATGTAGCATTTATTGATAATAAAGAGATTGTTTTTAATGAGAATTCAAATTATAAGAACTTCAAAGATAAGGAAAACAAGAATTACAAAGAACTCTTTGAAATTCCTATTCAGTCGAGAGTAACTTTCAATAATATTAGTAATTTGGGGTTATATGAGATTAGTGTTTATAGAAATTTATTCAAAGAAAGCAATATAGATAGCGATGCTTTATTTAAATTACATTTAGATAAAGCATTTTATAAACTAATTTTTTTACCCACCTCTATATTGATATTAATAATATACTTTGGCTCATTAATTTTTACATCACTGCGAGAATCTACTGTTGGGGGCAGGATTATTGTGGCTGTTTTGGGAGCTTTTCTTTTTAAATTATTTCAAGATCTTTCTATTGGCGTGTTTATATCTTATAGCATGCCAGTATTTATTGGAGTGATTCTACCTTCAGTAATTCTTTTATTGATGTCCATATCATCATACAAAAAAATTTAAATCTTTCTATAAGAAGTTTTTGATAGATAGTCACTAAGAGATAAATTATTTTTTGAGAAATACATAAACATTAATGGGATTCCTCCAAGAAGAACTGTAATAATATTGGAGAAAAATCTTATTGAGACCTTTCGAAAATTTATTTTATTTTTATCAATGCTATAAATTTCAAATTTCCAAACAGCCATACCGAGTGTCTTTCCTCCATGAGTCCAAAAATAACCATAAAAAATCCATGTGCTAGTAAGGACAAGAGATGGACCAATCCATTTTACTTCAATTATTCCTCCATTAATCCATACAGCGAATGAACCCACAGCAAACCACACACCTAAAAGAAGGAAAAGATCATAAATAGATGCAGCAATTCTTTTTAAAGGAAATACAACATATGATTTGTCATTCATTTTGGTATAGTACTAAATTATTAAAAGAAATAAATTTTTATGAGCACAACTTCTGATTTTCTAGGACACCCAAAAGGCTTATTTGTTTGTTTTGCAACTGAGATGTGGGAAAGATTCTCTTATTATGGAATGAGAGCACTTTTAATACTTTATTTAACTAAGCATTGGGAATTCTCTGATACAACAAGTTATTTGATTTATGGAGCATACACTTCTTTGGTATACATAATGCCAGTATTTGGAGGAATGTTAGCAGATCAAATTTTAGGTTCAAAAAAAGCAGTCACATACGGCGCGATTCTATTGGTTTTTGGTCATTTAGGAATGACAGTAGAAAATAGTGAGCAAGTATTTTACTTATCACTTGCATTAATTGTTTCTGGAGTTGGTTTCTTAAAACCAAATATTTCTACTATGGTTGGAGCATTGTATGATGAGGGTGATCCAAGAAGAGATTCCGGTTTTACTATTTTTTATATGGGTATAAATATAGGTGCATTCACTGCAACTCTTTTATGTGGTTATTTAGGAGAACAAGTTGGTTGGGCTTATGGATTTGGTGCTGCAGGCATTGGGATGTTGTTTGGTTTGATAATTTTCTTATGGGGTCAAAAATATCTTGAAGGCCTTGCAGAACCTCCATCTAAAAAATATTTAGAAAAAGTACCAGGTTTGAAAGGAATCACATATGAGTATTGGGCCTATATGTCAGGTATCCTAATGGTTGTTGCAACGTGGTTTTTAGTCCAAAACTCACAACTTGTAGGTCAACTTTTGGGTGGATTTGGGGTTGTTTTTATTGGAGCATGGTTATTGTATGCATTATTTAGATGCGATCCTGAAGAAAGAGACCGTTTAATAGTAGTTGGAATATTAATACTATTTTCTCTGATTTTTTGGGCACTTTTTGAACAAGCTGGCTCATCTTTAAATATTCTTACTGATAGAGGAGTAGATAGAGTTATTTTTGGTTGGGAGGTTCCAGCATCAATGTTTCAATCTTTAAACGCAGGCTTTATTTTTACTATAGCCCCTCTATTTGCAATGTTGTGGATAGCTCTTGCAAAAAGAAATATGGAGCCCTCGACGCCAATTAAATTTTCAATAGGTATTATTCTAGTTGGATTTGGATTTCTAGCTTTGGTTTACGGCATGAAGTCTTCTGAAAGTCTTCAAACAGGAGTAATCTGGATAGTATTAATTTATTTATTACATACTTTAGGAGAATTATGTTTGTCTCCTGTAGGATTGTCATCTGTAACCAAATTATCACCCCAAAGGATTGTTGGTTTTATGATGGGGATGTGGTTTTTTGCCTCAGCAGCTGGTAATTATGTAGCTGGATTGATTGCAAAAGCTACAGCTTCAGAGTCTTCAGGAAACTCTTCTGAGATTTTTGATATTATTCAAAAACAATCATTCATGGACGTTTATACAGACGTAGGTCTCATGGCCATAGGATGTGGGATATTATTAGCAGTAATAACTCCTATTCTGAAAAAATTAATGCATGGCGCCAACTAAAGGAAAAAAAGACCCAGTTAAAAAGAATATGGATAAATTTCATAAACCAAAAACGCATAAAGACAAAACAAAATATGATAGAAAGAAAAAATCTAAAGAGCTTGGTTAAGATTAAATAATATTTTTTTATATATATCTTTTAAAGTCCTTAGCTCACTAATTTTTACATGTTCATCTATTTGATGAATTGATTTGTTTACTGGACCTAATTCAATGATTTCAGAATTCATTTTAGCTACAAAACGACCATCAGAAGTTCCACCTTTTGCATTTAACTCAGGAGTATATCCAGTAATTTCTTTTATAGAATTTGAAACAATATCCTTAAAAAAGTTATCCTCTGTATAGTATGGATTGCCATTTAAATCCCAATCTAAATCCCAATTTAAATTAAGATCATTAAGAATGGATTCAAAATTATCTTTTAAACTTTCTTCAGAGGATTCAGGAGAAAATCTAAAATTAAAGGTTAGCTCTAATTCTCCTGGAACAACATTATGAGCTCCAGTACCTGATTTAATATTAGAAATTTGAAAACTTGTAGGATCAAAAGAAGTATTTCCATTATCCCAAATTTTATTATTTAGTTGTGAAATTAAGTCGCCTGACAAAAGAATTGGATTTATAACTTTTTCTGGATAAGCAACATGTCCTTGCTTACCAAATATTTTTAAATTGCCACCAAGTGAACCTCTTCTGCCAACTCTTACACAATCAGCAACTTTTTCACTCGATGTAGGCTCTCCAACAAGACAGAAATCTATAATTTCGTTATCTTGAATCATTTTATCTATTATTTTATCTATAAAACCATCCTTAGAGGTCCCTTCTTCATTTGAGGTTAGTAATATTGCTAACCTGAAATTAAGTTCCTCAGTTGAATTTAGAAATTCTTTTGCTGATTCGACAAAGGCTGCAACTGGCGCCTTCATATCTGCTGTTCCTCTTCCATACAAAAGATCTCCTTCAATTGTTGCTGAAAAAGGTGGGTACTTCCATTTATCTTCAGGACCAGTTGGAACAACATCTGTATGCCCTAAAAAACAAAATAATTTTCCAGATGTTCCAATAGTTGCATACAAGTTTTCAACATTCTGATAATTAATTCTCTCTATATTGAAGTTCAAGTCTTCTAATTCTTTTTCAATCAAATCAAAACAACCCATATCTTTTGGAGATATTGATTTAATTTGTATTAGATTTTTTAGAAGCTCAATCATTTTTATGAAGTTCTTTATTTAAAGATAATTTAATTTTATTTTTTTTGGCGATTACTTTACCAGAGAGAGAATCTCTGAGAAATAGAAGATTTGACTTTCCAGATAGTTCTCTTGCTTTAAAGATATCCTCAAGATTATTCTTATCATCCAATATATTAACTTTGGTTCCAGCAGTAATATAAAGTCCGGCTTCAACAATGCAGTTATTACCTAAAGATATACCAATGCCAGAATTTGCACCTAATAAGCAGTTTTCACCAATAGATATTTTTGTGTTGTTGCCACCAGAAAGTGTTCCCATTGTGCTTGAACCCCCACCAAGATCAGAATTGTTTCCTACAATAACACCAGCAGAAATTCTTCCTTCAATCATTGCTTTTCCTAGTGTTCCAGCATTAAAGTTTACAAAGCCTTCATGCATTACTGTTGTCCCCTCACTTAAATATGCTCCTAATCTAACTCTACTTGTATCTGCTATTCTCACTTTTTTTGGAATAATGTAGTCTGTTAGACACGGAAATTTATCTAAAGATTTAATGTAAAGATCGTTTTCACGATACTTTGATTGACTAAGCATTTCATCTATCTCATCAACTGAAACCGGACCTTTATTTGTCCATGCGACATTTGGAAGGCATGAAAATAATCCTTCTAAATTAATAGTATTAGGTAAGACAAACTTATGAGAAAGTAGATGCAACTTTAAATAAGCCTCTTGAACATTCTGTATTGGTTTCTCTAGATCGTCTATTGTCCAATTAAGTTGAATATTTTCCTGAGTACTTAATTTTTTTTCATAATCTTTGTTTTTAACCTTAATGTCACCAAATTCTATATTAGAAAAGTAAACGTCAAGAATCTCTCCTGAGTTAGATTTATTTGCAATTCCTATTCCTAAAATCTTCATAATAATTAAACTATTTTTGATAAGTCCGATATAATTTTTTTAATTTTATATTTTGGAACCATCTTTTTATTGTAATTCTCAATTTCAAAAGTATCTTCAACTCTTTCTCCCAAAGTATTAATTCTCGCAGAAAAGATTGAAACATTATTTTTCAAAAATACCTTTGCAATATTAGCTAGCAAACCTTGGCTGTCAACAGTTTCAATAGTTATTAGATTACGTTTTTTTTCTTTATTTATGAAATCTGAGATATTAACAACTTTCATAAAATTAGATTTCTTTTTAGCTTTTTTATCAAGGTTAGCAATCTTATCAAATTTTTTGAAATTGTTTTCAATCCTTAATACTAGTTCATTTAATTCAGATACATTAAAAGGTCTATCATGATGAGAATATTTTGAGATGAAAGTATTTGCAGCAAATGAATTATTCTTTGATGTAAAAATATTTGCGTCTATGATTTCAAGACCAGAATGCTCTAGTATTTTTGTTAATTTGTAGAAAAGACCAGGAAAGTCTTGAACCTTAATAAATATTTCAATTAAGTTATCAAATCTTTTTTTACATCCCACAATAAGTTCACTATTTTTATTTTTAATAATTAATTCAGATTGCCAACTCAATTCTTTTGTTGTATTTTTATTCAAATAACTATCATCAAGGCATAAAAAGTATTCATTAAGTAATTTTCTTTCTCCCTCGTCAGGAAAATTATCTAGAACATTTTCCTTCCTATCTTTTGCTATTTCAGATGAAACTTTCATTGGCTCTTTATTTATCTTTGATCTTGTAAGCAAATAGAGATCTTTTAATAGTTGATGTTTCCATCCATTCCATAGGGCAGGATTTGTTGCCCTGATATCATTTACTGTCAATAAGTATAGATAGTCCAACTTTTCGCTTTGTTCTATAATTAGTGCAAATTCATCTACAGTTTCTTGCTCAGAAATGTCCTTCTTTTGCGATATAGACGACATTATTAGGTGCTCTTTTACCAACCAAGATATTAAATTTGCATCCGTTTCCGACATTCCAAGTCTTTTTGCAAATTTATAGCTTGTTTTTGCACCAATTTCTGAATGATTTCCTCCTTTTCCTTTTCCCAAATCATGAAACAAACCAGCAATATAAAGGATTTCTAGCTTTGGTAATTTATTAACTAACTCATGCTCAAGCTCAAATCCACTTTGTTTATAAAGTTTCATCTGTCTAATATTTCTTACAACTTTAAAAGTATGCTCATCTACTGTGTAGGTATGAAATAAATCAAACTGCATTTGACCTATAACTTCAGAAAATTCAGGAATATATTTCTGAAGAACTCCCAATGTTTTCATGGTTCTTAAAATTGATGATAAATTGTATTTGGATCTTAATATGGTTAAAAACTGTTCAGCGTAAATTCTATTATTTCTAAATTCTTTATCAATTAGGTTAATATTTTTTTTAATTAATGATTTTGTAACAGTATCAATAATATTTATTTTTTTACTTTTACCAATTTCAATAAAAATTTCGAATATCAGATTCTTATTTTTTTTAAGGTTTATATTTTGAATACCAATTTTATTTTTATATTTATATATTCCAGCAACTTTTTTAAAATAATTTCTAGGAAACTGTTCATTATATTTTTCATAGACAATGTCATTAAAATAGGAAAGTGTTGAAGCCATTTCATAAAACTTCTTCATCATTATTTCCACAGATTTTGTAGAATTTCTTTTGCTCAATTTAGCCTTCTTAGCAATCTCAATTTGGGCTTCAAAATTAAGACGATTTTTTTTTGTGGTTATATTTGTTGCAAACCTCAAAGATTTTATAAAGTTGTACGCATTTATTGCATTATTTAATTCTCCATTTAATAATCTTGATCTTGAGATTTCTTCGACAGAACTAAGTTCAAAGCAATGTTGAAGAATCCATAGAGCTGATTGGAAATCCCTTAAAGTTCCTGGAGATTCTTTTAAATCTGGTTCTAAGTTATACGCAGTTGAAAAAAATTCACTATGGCGCTGCTGTTGTTCAATATATTTCCCGTTATAAAAGTTGTTTTTTGTCCATAACCTAGAAAGAGCTTTAGTAATTTTTATATCTATTTCATCGCATGAGATAATAGGTCTTCTTGTTAAATATGAAGTAAATTCTTTTAAATCTTCTTTTGATATTTTTTTGATGTGAGATATAGATCTTACTGAGTGTCCGATTTTATATCCTTCATCCCACAATAAAGAAATAAATTTTTCTAGATTTGTAAAATCTTTAATTTTATTTTTTTCAACAATTGATAAATCAATGTCAGAATTAGGAAAAATTTCTTTTCTTCCGAATCCACCATTAGCATATATCACAAAATCTTGGTTAAGATTTAATTCAAGAAATTTATTTTTTATATCTTTTTCTACAATATTTGAATATTTTTTTAGATATTTATTTGTTTTTGAAGGTTTTGAGTATATTTCTTGAAAATTTTTATAGAATTCTTTATTGATGGATTGTATTTTTTCTTTCATTAAAGCTCTTCATTTCTTTTAGTAAGGATCTCTGAACCATCTCTCGTAACCAAAATAGTATGTTCCCATTGAGCGGAATTTCTTCCATCTTTGGTTTCAACCGTCCATCCATCTTTAAGAGTTTTGCAATATTTTGTACCCTGATTAATCATTGGTTCTATGGTAAAGCACATTCCTTCCTTAAGCTGTATGCCACTTCCAGATTCTCCATAATGAAGAACTTGAGGCTCCTCATGATAGACAGCGCCAATACCATGACCACAATAATCTTCAACAACACTGTAGTAATTGCTTTCAGCATGTTTTTGTATAGCACTTCCTATATCTCCAAGATATGCTCCAGGTTTGACAACTTCAATACCTTTATAAAGACATTCTTGAGTAATTTTAACTAATCTTTCATTATGCGGAGCGCACTTACCAACAAGAAACATCTTTGAAGTATCCCCGTGCCATCCATCTTTTATTACAGTAACATCAATGTTTAAGATGTCTCCATCTTTAAGAATTTTTTCATTACTTGGAATGCCGTGGCATATTACTTGGTTAATGCTAGAGCAGATTGTTTTTTCATAACCCTTATATCCAACATTTGCAGGAATTGCATTTTGAACATTTATAATATGTTCGTAGCATAATTTATCTAACTCTCCTGTTGATATTCCTGGAACAACTTTAGGAGTAATCACTTCTAGAACTTCTGCTGCCAATCTCCCAGCAACTCTCATTTTTTGGATATCCTCAGTTGTTTTTATTAATTTTTCCATTTTTTTTCATTTATATATAGACAATAGACAACTTAATCTATAAAGTACAATTTTAATGTCAGCATATAATTTTAGCTCATTAAAATTAAAAAATTCTTTAAATAGTCTCCCTCAATTTTTCTTTATTTTCCCTTGTTTTAAGGAGAATTTCTAATGTCATTCAAGGCAATTTTAGCATTTGAAGACGGAAGTGTATTCCATGGAAGGGGTTTTGGGAAAGAGAAACTTGATGTAGGTGAATTAGTCTTCAATACATCAATGACTGGTTATCAAGAAATTATTACAGACCCGTCCTATAAAAAACAAATTATTACATTTACTCATCCTCATATAGGAAATACCGGAATCAATTATGAAGACATGGAATCAAAGATCATTCATGCTTCAGGCATTGTTGTAAAGAATTATTGTTCTAAACCAAGTAATTGGAGATCAAAAGCCTCGTTGGAGGATTTTTTAATTGAGAACGAGATTATAGGAATATCAGAGGTTGATACCAGAGAAATTACTACACTCTTAAGAGAAAAGGGAGCTATGAATTGCTGCATAGCATCTTCATCACTGATAACCAAAGAAGAGGCAATCTCAGTAGCTAAAGATTTTGATGGCCTTAAAGGAATGGATTTAGCAAAAGTAGTATCAACAGAATCAAAATATGAATGGAATAAAGGCATTTGGCCTCAAAATAAAAAGTCTGATGAATCTTTTTCAGTGGTTGCATATGATTATGGAATTAAAGAGAATATTTTAAGGCTTTTGACTGAGCATGTCGGAAAAGTACATGTAGTGAACGCTAAAACTCCATTTGAAGAAATTATTAAGTTAAATCCAAAAGGTATTTTTTTATCTAATGGACCAGGTGATCCAGAGCCTTGTGATTATGCTATTGAAAATATAAAAAAATGTTTAATGCAAAAGCTTCCAATTTTTGGGATATGTCTTGGCCATCAATTATTGGCACTTGCAGGAGGTGCCAAAACATATAAGATGAAATTTGGTCACCATGGGGCCAATCACCCCGTTCAAGATATCATTACTAAAGATGTTTTTATAACCAGCCAAAATCATGGTTTTGCAGTTGACGAAAAGACTTTACCCCCAAATATTAAAGTTACACATTTATCTCTTTTTGATCAATCTTTACAAGGTATTGAATTTAATGATGCCCCTGCATTTAGTTTTCAAGGTCATCCTGAAGCAAGTCCTGGCCCTCAAGAGATTCAAGTTCTTTTTAAAAAATTTAGTTTAATGGTAAGAGAGTATGCCAAAACGTAAAGATATATCTTCTATACTTATAATTGGTGCAGGACCGATTATTATTGGTCAGGCATGTGAGTTTGATTACTCGGGCGCACAAGCTTGCAAGGCTCTCAAAGAGGAAGGGTTTAGAGTAATTTTAGTTAATTCTAATCCTGCAACAATTATGACTGATCCGCTAATGGCTGATGCAACATATATTGAACCAATTCATTGGGAGTCTGTTGAAAAAATTATTGAAAAAGAAAAACCAGATGCAATTTTGCCGACTATGGGAGGACAGACTGCCTTAAATACCGCATTAACGTTAGATAAAGAGGGAATATTAGACAAACATAATGTTATTTTGATTGGAGCAAATAGGGCAGCTATTGATAAAGCAGAGGATAGACAACTTTTTGATGAAACAATGAAAGCAATCAATCTTGAGACTCCAGCATCAGGTATTGCTCATTCAATGAATGATGCTTTAGAAGTTCAAGAAAAAATAGGTTTTCCTTGCATTATAAGGCCGTCATTTACTATGGGAGGAACAGGAGGAGGCATTGCTTATAATATCTCAGAATTTAAAACAATTTGTGAGAAAGGCTTAGAACTGTCTCCTACAAACGAACTTCTTATTGATGAGTCTTTAATTGGTTGGAAAGAATATGAGATGGAAGTAGTAAGAGATTGTGAAGATAATTGCATCATAGTTTGTTCTATTGAAAATTTAGATCCGATGGGCATTCATACCGGTGACTCAACTACCATTGCTCCAGCACAAACCTTGACAGATAAAGAGTATCAGTTAATGAGAAATGCATCTTTTAAAATTTTGAGAGAAATTGGCGTTGATACTGGAGGATCTAACGTTCAGTTTGCAGTGAATCCTGATAATGGAAAGATGGTCGTCATAGAAATGAATCCTCGTGTTAGCAGATCTTCTGCATTAGCATCTAAAGCTACTGGTTTCCCAATTGCAAAAGTTGCTGCATTATTGTCAGTTGGCTATACATTGGATGAACTAAAAAATGACATCACTGGAGGCCTTACCCCTGCATCTTTTGAGCCTAGTATTGATTATATAGTTACAAAGATACCAAAATTTGCATTTGAGAAATTTCCACAAGCTAGCCCAAAGCTCACAACCCAAATGAAATCTGTTGGAGAAGTGATGTCAATGGGATCAAACTTTCAAGAATCATTTCAAAAAGCTTTATGCAGTATGGAAGAAGGACTAAATGGACTTAATTCTTTATTTGAAAATTCGAATTTTCCTTCTGATGAAGATATTAAGAGTGAATTAACAATTCCAGGACCTAAAAGAATATTTTATATTGCAGATGCAATTCGAAAAGGTTGGGATATTGAAAAAATTTACTCTCTAACCAAAATTGATTATTGGTTTCTAGATCAAATAAAAGAATTAATTCATATTGAAGAAAAATTAAGTAGCTTAAGTATTGATGAGTTAAATAAAGATTATATTCAAGAAATAAAAGAAAAAGGATTTTCAGATAGCAGAATAGCTGAAATGATTGGAGAAACTGAAGATAATTTAAGAAAGCATAGAAAAAAACATAAAATTCATCCAATTTATAGACGTGTAGATACATGTGCTGCAGAGTTCGCAACCTCAACATGTTACATGTATTCAACATATGGTGGAAAATGTGAAAGCGATCCAACTTTAAAGAAAAAAATACTAGTTATAGGCAGTGGACCTAATAGAATTGGCCAAGGTATTGAATTTGATTATTGCTGTGTTCATGCTTCATTAGCAATGCAAGAGGAAGGATATGAGTCTATTATGGTAAATTGCAATCCAGAAACAGTTTCTACTGATTATGATGTTTCTAACAGACTATATTTTGAACCAATAACAGCTGAAAAAATATTAGATATTATTGATATTGAAGATCCTGAGGGAGTTATTATTCAGTTTGGAGGGCAAACTCCTTTAAAACTTGCAGATATACTTTCAGAAAAAGGCGTAAAAATTTTAGGTACTAATGTTGATGCTATAGACAGATCTGAAGATAGGGAGAGATTCCAAGAATTAGTAAATAAACTAGATCTTAAGCAACCCACAAATGCAACTGCAAAGAATTTAAAAGAGGCTCTTAAAAAGGCTGAAAAGATCGGGTTTCCAATTGTTGTTAGACCATCGTATGTTCTTGGCGGAAGAGCTATGCAGCTCGTAAATAATATGCAAGAGCTTAATAAATATTTAAATGAGGCTGTTGAAGTCTCAAATAGCAAACCAATCCTTTTAGACAGCTATCTTACTGATGCTATTGAGGTGGATGTTGACGTTGTTTCGGATGGAAAAAATATTGAAATCGGCGGCATTCTTCAACATATAGAACAAGCAGGAATACATTCCGGAGATTCTGCATGTTCATTACCCCCATACAGTCTTTCAGAAAAGGTTCAAAAAGAAATGAAAGAACAAGCAATAAATATTGCTAACGAACTAAAAGTAATAGGATTAATGAATATTCAATTTGCAATTAAAGATAATGAGGTTTATATAATCGAAGTCAACCCACGTGCTTCAAGAACAGTCCCATTTATTTCAAAAGCTATTGGTAACTCTCTTGCAAAAGTTGCTTCAAAAGCAATGATTGGAAAAACTCTTAAAGACCAAGGTTTCTCATCAAAGTTGCCGGATGGATTATTTTTTGTAAAAGAAGCTGTAATGCCATTTGATAAATTTCCTCATGTTGATCCAATTTTAGGCCCTGAAATGAAATCTACTGGAGAAGTTATGGGTATTGGACCCAATTTTGGCGAAGCTTATGCAAAAGCTCAAAAAGGAGCAAATAAGATCCTGAGAAGATCAGGCGTCGTATTTATTAGTGTTAAATCATCTGATAAAAAATATCTTGATAAATTTGTACCAGAGATAATTAGTGCTGGATTTAAAATTGTAGCAACATCAGGAACTGCGGATCACATAGAAAAATTAGGATATGAAGTTGAAACTATAAATAAAGTTACAGAAGGAAGACCTCATATCGTCGACAGCTTATTAAATAATCAGATTGATTTGGTTATTAATACAACTGAAGGATCCCAGTCTATTAAGGATTCTGCTTCGATAAGACAAAGTGCATTAAGATATAAAATTTTTTGTACTACTACTATGTTTGGAGCTTTTGCAATAATTGATGCATTTAAGAGTAATGAAGAAAATTGGACATACGACACCCTCCAAGAAATAAATAATTAATCAAATTGCTATAATGCTCAAATGAGCAGAATACCATTGACAAAAGAGGGTGAAATTTCTATTAAGGAAAAGCTTTCAAACTTAAAATTTCAAGAAAGACCACAAATTTCTCAAGCCATAGCAGAGGCAAGGGCTCATGGAGACCTTAAAGAAAATGCTGAATATCATGCAGCTAAGGAGTTGCAAGGACTAGTTGAAGCAAAAATAGCTGAAATGGAAAATGCTTTAGCTAATGCACAAGTTATTGATGTTAAGGAAATTCCCGAAACAGGAAGAGTGGTGTTTGGAGCAACTGTAAAAATCTATGACATTGATAATGATAATGAGATTACTTATAAGATTGTTGGAAATCTTGAATCAGATCCTGAACTAGGAAATATATCAATTGATACGCCTATTGCAAAAGGACTGGTTGGGAAATTCGTTGATGATGAAGTTTCCATCAAAACACCTTCTGGCAATTTAAATTACGAAATCATAGAAGTAAAGCATATATAAATAAATGCAATCAGATAATTGGGCCAAAAGAGCTAAAGACGAAGGCTATCGTTCAAGAGCTGTTTTTAAACTTCAAGAAATCTTAAAAAAAACTAAGTTAAAAAAAATATCAAATGTTTTAGATCTTGGATCTGCGCCAGGCGGATGGTCACAATTGATTATCAAAAATTATCCAGACTCAAAAGTGTTCGCAATAGATATATTAGATATGGAAAAAATAGACGGAGTGGATTTTTTTCAAATAAGTATTGAGAAGATAGAAGAAATAGAAGATATAGATTTGTTAAAAGGTAAGTTTAATCTTGTAATTTCTGATATAGCCCCAAACTTAACTGGTATAAGTGCAATCGATAGTGAAAATGTATTAGATTTAAATAATTTAACCTTAAATACTGCACATAAGTTTTTAGAAAAAGGCGGCGCACTAATAATGAAAACATTTCAGAATAATAATTTAAAAAGTTTAAGAAAAAATATGGAATTATCTTTTAAGTTAGTTCAAACTTATAAACCAGCAGCGTCAAAAAAACAATCTGGTGAGATATATCTTTATGGAGTAAAGTAATTTATGAGCAGTTTTATAAGAAATTTAGTTGTTTGGGTAGTTCTTGGATCGCTTATGGTCTTCGTTTTTAATAATGTAGAGAACTCATCTGCAAGAGAACAAATTAGTTATAGCGAATTTAAGCAAGATGTATTATCAGATAGAGTTGCTAAAATCGTCTATAAAGGGGATCAAATGACCATAATTGGGGATAGACTCGATGGCTCTAAATTTGAAACAACTCATCCGATTTTTAAAAGAGACGAGGCAGTAGAAAATGCAATAGAAGACCATGGAGTAGTTGCCGTTTATGAAAAGATAGAGCAACCATCCTTATTTTCACAACTACTTGTTGGCGCATTTCCTATAATACTTCTTTTAGCAATATTTTTCTTTTTCATGCGTCAGATGCAAGGTGGTATGTCTGGAAAAGGCGGTCCAATGTCATTTGGAAGAAGCAAAGCTAAACTAATGGAAGGCGGAAAAGTTAAAACAACCTTTAAAGATGTTGCTGGATGCGAAGAGGCAAAACAGGATGTTCAAGAATTAGTAGATTTTCTTAAAGATCCTTCAAAATTTCAAAAATTGGGTGGAAAAATACCGAGAGGTGTATTAATGGTTGGGCCTCCAGGTACTGGTAAGACTTTGATTGCAAGAGCAGTAGCAGGAGAGGCAAAAGTTCCATTTTTTACAATTTCTGGTTCTGATTTTGTTGAGATGTTTGTTGGTGTTGGAGCCTCAAGAGTTAGAGATATGTTCGAACAGGCCAAAAAACAATCACCATGTATTGTTTTTATTGATGAAATTGATGCTGTTGGAAGACATAGAGGTGCTGGGCTTGGTGGTGGACATGATGAGCGAGAACAAACTCTAAACCAGTTATTAGTTGAAATGGATGGTTTTGAAGGTAATGACGGAGTTATTGTTATTGCAGCTACAAATAGACCAGATGTTCTTGATCCTGCACTATTGAGACCAGGTAGATTTGACAGACAAGTGGTTGTTGATCTTCCTGATATAAGAGGAAGAGAAGCTATTCTTAAGGTTCATATGAGAAAAGTTCCTTTAGATGCAGACGTTGATCCATTAGTAATAGCTAGAGGTACACCTGGCTTCTCAGGTGCTGATTTAGCAAATTTAATAAATGAAGCGGCATTATTTGCTGCCAGATACTCTGATAAAAAAATAGATCAGTCTCATCTGGATTTAGCAAAAGATAAGATAATGATGGGTGCAGAGAGAAAATCAATGATTCTCAGCGAAGAACAAAAAAGAATAACTGCTTATCATGAGGCTGGCCATGCTATTGTTGGTAGATTGTCTCCAAAACATGATCCAGTATATAAAGTTACTATTATTCCAAGGGGAAGAGCTCTTGGTGTAACAATGTTTTTACCTGAAGAAGACACCTATATGCAAAGTAAAGAATATTTAGAAGGAAGAATTGCAGCACTCTTTGGAGGAAGAATTGCAGAGAGTATAATAAATGGCGACAAAGGTATTACCACAGGAGCTTCAAATGATATTGAGGTTGCAACAAATATTGCAACTAATATGGTTACTAAATGGGGATTATCAAAAACAATAGGACCATTAAAATATGGAGAAGATGAGGGAAGTCCTTTCCTAGGAAGAACTGCAGCTTCTCCTGTTCAAAATATGAGTGATGAAACAGCAAAACTTATAGATAAAGAGGTAAAATCAATAATAGATACATGTTATAAAAAAGCTGAAAATATACTTAAAGAAAATCTTGATAAGTTAAATGTAATGGCTGATGCATTGCTTAAATATGAAACTATTGATGCTAGTCAGATTGACGATATTATGGCTGGCGCAACACCAAGAGAACCAAAGGGGTGGTCAAATGATGACACCTCTGATGGCAAATCTTCTAAAAAAACTTCAATAAAAGGTGCTGCAGAAGAGTTATAATTCTTTTTCATGAATCTTAAATTTGGCACTGACGGGATAAGGGGACCCGTTGAGAGCGTAGTAACTCCCGAAGCTTGTCTTAAAATAGGTCATGCTACTGGCTTAGTAATGAAAGAACTAGGTTGGAATACCGTTGTTATTGGCAAGGATACAAGAATATCAGGATATATGCTTGAGTCGGCTCTTCAGGCAGGATTTATTGCTGCTGGTGTTAACGTACGCTTACTTGGACCGATACCAACTCCAGGAGTAGCTTATTTAACAAAAACTTTAAGAAATAAGTTTGGAGTGGTTATTAGCGCTTCTCATAATGATTTTCTTGATAATGGAATAAAAATCTTCAACGAAGATGGAGAAAAAATCTCAAGAGATATTGAAAAAAGAATAGAGAAGCATCTATCTAAGAATTTATCACCTGTAGAAACATCTAAGATTGGAAAAGCTTATAGATTTGATGAATCTGGACCAAGATATATTGAGTTCTGTAAATCTACTGTTCCTCCTAATATATCTTTTTCATCTTTAAGAATAGTTTTAGATTGCGCAAATGGCGCATGTTACAAAGTAAGCCCTGAGATTTTTGAAGAGTTAGGTGCAGAAGTTATTACGATTGGTAATGAACCAGATGGCTATAATATTAATCAAGATTGTGGATCAACTCATCCCGAAGTCATACAAGATGCGGTTATTAAGCATAGAGCAGATTATGGTATTTCTCTTGATGGAGATGGTGACAGGGTTATTCTTGTTGATGAAAAAGGTAATTTGTTAGATGGAGATGACATTTTATATATATTAGCCTTTTCAAACCCTAATAGAACTGGAGTATGGTCTGGTGTTGTAGGAACACATATGAGCAATCTTGGACTAGAGGAAGGTATTGAAAAATTAGGTTATAAATTTATAAGAGCAGATGTTGGAGATAAATACGTTAGCGAAATGCTAGCCAAAAAAGGATGGATGCTTGGAGGTGAGACATCCGGCCATATTATATGCAAAGACCTTGTCAGTACTGGTGACGGAACTGTAGCAGCTTTAAAAGTAATCTCATCTTTACTAATTTTAGAAAAAAGACCAAGTGAGGTGTTATCAAACTTCAAAAAGATTCCACAAATTAATAAGGCTATTAAAGTTAATAACAAAGACATTATTAATGACAAAGAGTTAAAGTCTTTTTTAAAAGAGATTCAATCAGATCTAACCATTGGAAGAATACTAGTAAGACCTTCTGGAACAGAACCTAAGATAAGGATTATGGTTGAAGCTCCTGAAAAAAATGTTGCAGAAAAGTTTGCTAGAGATATTGAAAAACTAATCAAATCAAAAACATGATTATTGCTAACTGGAAATCAAATATTATCGATGTAAATAATTGGTATACGAATTTCAACAATTTTTATAAATCTATGTCTGACTCGGCGATAATTGGAGTGGCTCCACCAACAATATATCTTGATAAATTAGTAACTAATTTAGGTAAAGGGGATAGTGAAATTAAGGTAGGTGTGCAAGATGTAGATCATTTATATGGTTCTAGAACAGGCACTATTTCAGTAGATATGATTATTGAAACAGGATGTAGATTTGCAATTATTGGTCATTCAGAAAGAAGAGAGATATTCCATGAAGATAATAATTTAATAAAAGAAAAACTTAAAAGTCTTAACAAAAGAGCTATGGTTGTTTTATGCGTTGGAGAAACTAAAGAAGAAAATGAAAAAGGGTTAACTAAAGATATTCTTAAGAATCAACTTGAGATAGTTAATAAACTTGAATTAGATAAAGAATTTATAGTAGCTTATGAGCCTGTTTGGGCAATTGGAAGTGGTCTAACTCCAGAACCAAAAGATATAAATGAAATTCATAAATACATAAAAGATGTTGTACAATCCAACTCTGCTAATAACCTTTCACCAAAAATTTTGTATGGTGGGAGTGTGACAGATAAAAATGCTGAAAGCTTTTTTAGAGAAAAATTTGTAGATGGTGCTTTGATTGGAGGAGCTTCACTTGATGGCACAACATTTGCAAAAATAGTAAATATATTTAATACAATTAAAAAATTATGATCATTTTTTTAACAATTACTTCTGTTCTTCTGGCAATAGTTATTATTGGTATAGTTTTACTTCAACAAGGAAAGGGTTCTGACTTAGGATCAGCATTTGGTGGCGGATCTTCTAATTCAATGTTCGGTGCATTAGGACCATCAAATTTTCTTGGACGACTAACGTATGCTATTGTTGCTATATGGTTAATACTTTCATTTTTACTAGCCTATTTATTAAAAAATGAAAATACAGAAGTAATTTTTGAAACCCCATTAATTGAAGAAGCAATTGAAGAGGGTTTATCTGACGAAATACCTACTGAATAGTTTGTTGGTGCCGAAGGCGGGACTTGAACCCGCACGAGTTTTCACTCACTAGCCCCTCAAGCTAGCGTGTCTACCAATTCCACCACTTCGGCAAAAAGAACGTGATTATAGCAATATTATATTTGTTCTAATACAAAATAAACTTGACCAATCATAGTTACTTTCATAAACTTCATGTTCGCTGCGTTGCGGGGTGGAGCAGTCTGGTAGCTCGTCGGGCTCATAACCCGAAGGTCGTTGGTTCAAATCCAGCCCCCGCTACCACAGTAAAATAATTTTTTGTGGGGCAAGAGCCCCTTTTTTATATAAAAAATATGAATATAGATGAATATAAAAATATAATCGAACCTGTTGTAAACAGGAATAATTGCTTGCTTTGGGGTATTGAAATTTTAAGAGGAAAAAAGAGAGTGACATTAAGAGTTTATATTGATTCTAAAAAAAATATAGATATTAATGATTGTGAAAATGTTTCAAAAGATCTTACTTACGAACCATTGATTGATTTGAATTTGGGAGATGATTATATTTTGGAGGTATCTACTCCAGGAATTGATAGAAAATTTTTTAATTTGAATCAATTAAAAGCTTATATAGGTCAAGAATTAGAGCTTAAAACAAGGCAAAGTTTTGAAGGGAAAAGAAGATTTTCAGGTAAATTACTGAGTTGCGACGAATTATACATCTTCATTGATTCAATAAAAGATTCTAATGAACTGAAGTTTAAATTTTCAGATATCGATTTATGTAAATTAAAACCAAATTATAATGTTTTTATGAAGGAAAGTTCTTATGGAAAGTAATGAAATTTTAGCTGTTGTTGATTCAGTTTCAACTGAAAAGGGTATTGATAAAGATCTGATTTTCAAAGCAATTGAGGTTGCTATAGCTTCTGCATCTCAAAGGCATTTTCACGAAGATGCTGATTTATATGTAGAGATAAATAGAGATACGGGAGCATATACAACTCATAGAAACTGGATTGTATTTGACGAATTAAATGATGAATTTCATCATGAAACTCATGTATCTAAGGAAGATTCAGGGCTTGATATTGGCGAAACTTACTCAAAGGAACAAGATAATGTTGTATTTGGACGTATAGAAACTCAAGCTGCAAGACAGGTAATGCTCCAAAAAGTCCGAGAGGCAGAGAGAGAAAAAATAGTCGATCAATTTAGATCACAAAATAACAAACTTGTATCCGGTTCAGTAAAAAGAGTTACAAGAGATAATATTATTGTAGATATAACTCATGAAGCAGAAGCATTGCTTCCTAGAGATAGGCTAATGCCAGGAGAGATATATAAGATTAACGATAGAATAAGGGCAGTTCTTCAAATAGTTGAAGTTGAAGGTAGAGGTCCTCAACTTTTGCTTAATCGCTCATGTCCAGAGATGGTCACAGAACTATTTAGTATTGAAGTGCCTGAAATTAATGAAGATGTAATTGAGATTAGGGGTGTTGCAAGAGATGCTGGCTCAAGATCAAAAATAGCTGTCAAAACAAATGATGGAAGAATTGATCCGGTTGGCGCATGTGTAGGCATGCGAGGTTCAAGAGTTCAGGCAGTATCCTCTGAGCTTGGAAACGAAAGAATTGACATCATAATCTATGATGACAATCCAGCTCAATTAGTTATAAATGCTCTTTCGCCAGCAAAAGTTGAGTCGATAGTAATGGATGAGGATTCTAGGTCTATGGATATCGCAGTTAATGATGATAATTTAGCTCTTGCAATTGGATCAAGAGGCCAAAATATAAGATTAGCATCTAAATTAGTCGGCTGGGATTTAAATATAATTAGTAACGAAGAAGCGGAAGCAAAAGTTAAGGTTGATGAAACAGAATTTTTAGCAAAGATTATAGACAGCCTTGGAGTTACAGATGAAATAGCTGAAAACATTATCTCAATTGGTCTTTCAACCTTTGATGAAATTGCTTATGCATCTGATGAAACCTTTAAAGAATTTATTAATTCAGATGAAGAAATAAAAAGAGTTAAATCGGCATCTGAGGATGCTGCACTAATGGAAGCAATGGGTGTTATAACTGAAGAAGAGGATAATGTTGAATCTTTAACTGATCTCAATCTAGATGATGAAAATATTCTAAAATTATCAAATAAAGGAATAAAAAATAAAGATGATTTAGCTGAACTCTCAATTGATGAGCTTCAAGAAATAATTGAAATATCTGAAGACGATGCTTCAAAAATGATTATGAAAGCAAGAGAACATTGGTTTAATTAATTTAATAGGTAATATACTTTGTCATTAACAGTAAAAGATTTCGCAAAAACTCTTAAAATTTCAGATAAGGCACTTTTAGATCGCATGCAAAATGCCGGCTTGAGTCATTCAAAAAGTTCTGATGAAATTACTGCTTCAGATAAACAAGCGCTTTTAAAATCTTTAAAGGGTTCTAAAGCTTCATCTCAATCAGTGACTTCAGAATCTGGTGTAACAGTTACATCAAAAGGAAAAGCTTCCTCAACTCAAACATCTGGTAAAAGTTACTCTGATAATATTGAAGCAAAAAGAGCACAAGCATCCGAACAGCTTAAGGAACAACAAGTTAAAAGAGAAGAACAGCTTAAAGCAGCAAAACAAAATCAAGAACAAAAAAAGAAACAGGCAAGAAATGCTAAATCTTCGATAAATAAAAATCCAATCGATGTTAAAGATCAATTATCTAGCGCAGTTAATGCTTACAAGAAAAAAGAAGGAGCAGCTATTGAAGAAAAACATCAATTTGAAGTTCCCTCTGAATTTATAAAAAAAGATGTAGAAGTTCCCGAGACTATTCAGGTTGGTGAATTGGCAAAATTAATGGCTGTAAAAGGCGGGGAGGTAGTCAAAAATCTAATGTCTTTAGGAGTCGTAGCAACAATAAATGATGTAATTGATCAAGAAACTGCTATTTTGGTTGTAGAGGAAATTGGTCATAGCGGCATTGCTATTCAACAAGAAAATATTGAAGATGATCTAGCAAATTTAATTCAGTACGAAGGTAAACTTAAAACAAGGCCAGCTGTTATTACAGTTATGGGACATGTTGATCACGGGAAAACAACTCTTTTGGATTTTATTAGAAAAACAAAAGTTGTTGATGGAGAAGCTGGTGGTATTACTCAGCATATTGGTGCATATGAAGTAGAAACATCAAAAGGAAAATTAACTTTTATTGATACTCCTGGCCACGCTGCATTTTCATCTATGAGAGCTCGCGGAGCAAATACTACAGATATTGTTGTTCTAGTAGTTGCAGCTAACGATGGTATAAAGCCTCAAACAGAAGAAGCAATTAACCATGCAAAAGCTGCAAATGTTTCAATAGTTGTGGCAATTAATAAAATTGATCTAGATGGTGCAGATATTGATAAGGTAAAAGGAGACCTTGCGGCAAAAGATTTAACTCCTGAAGATTGGGGAGGAAATATTCAAATGGTTCCTATTTCAGCCTTAAAAGGAGATGGTATAGATGATCTATTAGAAAGAATAGCTCTTGAAGCAGAAATTCTAGAATTAAAGGCATATCATGAAGGCCCTGCTCAAGGAGTTGTAATTGAATCAGAATTAGATAAGTTTAGAGGCTCAGTCTCTACTTTTTTACTACAAAATGGCAATCTAAAAGTTGGAGATTTAGTGGTTTCAGGAAATGCTCTTGGAAAAATTAAGAGTATAGTTGATAGTGATGGTAATAAAATTAAATCAGCTTTACCCTCAGCAGCGGTTGAGGTCCTTGGTTTAAATTCAGTTCCAAATGCTGGCGATCAATTTCTAGTTGTTAAAAATGAAAAACAAGCAAGAGAAATATCTGAATATAGGGTTTCCAAAGAAAAAGAAAAGAAGCTACTAAAACAAAAAGATGAATCAGCTGGAGATTTGTTTGAAACTCTTGGTCAAAACCTAAAGAAAGTTCTTAATGTAATAATAAAAACAGATGTAGGCGGTACATGTGAAGCTATTATTGGCGCTTTAAATGATTTGGATTCGGAAAAAGCTAAAGTAAAAATAGTTTCAAGTGGAGTTGGAGGGATTAGTGAGTCTGATGCTAATTTAGCTGTAGCAGTAGATTCTATAATAATTGGTTTTAATGTAAGAGCTGACAATACTGCAAAAAAAATTATCGAATCAGAATCAGTACCTCTAAGCTATCACAGTATAATCTATGAGCTAATAGATGATGTTAAAGCTAGAATGAGTGGCCTTCTTGATCCAATAATTAAAGAGGAAATTGTCGGAACTGCAGAAGTTCTTGAAGTATTTAATTCCCCAAAATTCGGCCAAGTTGCTGGATGTAATGTTATTGAAGGCAGCGTATTAAGAAATAAACCTGTAAGAGTTCTTAGAGATGATATTGTAATCTTTGAAGGTGAACTTAATTCCCTTAGACGATTTAAAGAAGATGTTAATGAAGTTAAGAATGGTAACGAATGTGGAATGGGAATTAAGAATTATAAAGACATTAAGCCTGGCGACAAAATCGAGGTTTTTGACAGAAAAGAAGAAGCACAAGAAATTTAAAATATATGGCCTCTAGTAGATCAGATAAAGTTGGAGACTTACTCAAGAAAGAAATATCTCTTATCATTGCCAACCAAATAAAAGATCCAAGACTTCAAAATATTAATATTACTGCTGTAAAAGTTTCTGATGATATAGGAATAGCTACTGTCTTTTATACAGTCATTGGGGAATCAATACATAAATCTAAATCCAGCATTGATAAAGAAATTCTTATAAAAGCTTCAGGTATGATTAGATCAAATTTATCTAAAAAAATAAAAATAAGAAGAGTACCAAAGATTCAATTTAGGTTTGATGAGAGCATTGAATACTCAGAAAATATCGAAAAATTATTAAATGATTTAAAGCAATGAATGGATTTATTTTAGTTAACAAGGAAAGTGGTGTTAGCTCTAATTTTGTTGTTCAACAGATTAAAAAAAAAATTAAAGCAGATAAGATTGGCCATTTGGGAACTCTAGACCCATTAGCATCAGGTTTATTAATTTTAGCAGTTAATAGAGCAACAAAGTTTTCAAGTTATTTTTTTGAATCTGATAAATCTTATGATGTTGAAGTTGAGTTTGGCACCTCTACCGATACAGATGATTCAACAGGAAAAATAATTTATGAATCTAATGATTATCCAAATAAAACCTTACTTAAAAATCATCTAGAAAGTTTTATTGGGGAGTCTATGCAGATACCACCATTTTTTTCTGCATTAAAATATAAAGGCAAACCATTATATAAATATGCAAGAAGAGGTGAGTTTATTTCCAAACCCCCAAGAAAAATTTCAGTCACTTGTATAGAAAACTTAGATCTTAATAATAAAGTTTGTTCTTTTAGAATCTATTGTTCAAAAGGAACATATATCAGGTCAATTGCAAGAGATCTTGGTAAAAAATTAGGTTGCGGTGCTCATGTGAAATCACTCATAAGACTGTCCCAAGGCAATTTCAATATATCTGATGCAAAAAGTACATCAGATATACTAGGAGAACATATCATTAGTATTGAAAATGCATTTAAGAATTTAAATAAGATAACCATAGAACCGCTTGATGAGAAAAAATTTATTAATGGAGTAACAATATCTAAATTTAATAATAAAGATGATATATATAGAGTTTTTTCTAAAAATAATACTTTCATAGGTATTGGTGAAATCAATAAAAACAATTTAAAACATAAACAACTTGTTTAATAACGTAATAAGTTATAATATTCGACCGCTTACTTTAGTAATGTGAGGTTAGCGTTGTTCATAAAAAAACATTACAAGGATATTTAAAATGGCATTATTAACTGAAGAGAAAGCAAATATAGTTAATGAATATAAAAGAAATGAAGGCGATACTGGATCACCAGAAGTGCAAATAGCACTTTTAACAGAAAATATAAATAAACTTCAAAATCATTTCAAAAGTCACAAAAAAGATCATCATTCCAGAAATGGTCTAATAAGAATGGTAAACCTCAGAAGAAAGCTTTTAGCGTATTTAAAGAAGAAAAATGCTGAAAGTTATGCAGAGCTTGTAAAGAAGTTGAATCTAAGAGGGTAATACAATAAAAATTAAAAAGGAAAATCGTGGAAAATAATAAATTAGAATCTACATGTGTAGAATTTGAGTATGGAAATCAACAAGTAAAAATTGAAACAAATAAAATTGCTCGTCAGGCTACGGCGGCAGTTGTGGTCACAATCGGTGATTTAGTAGTATTAACTACAGTTGTAGCAAAGAAAGAAGCTGATCCGGCAAAGAGTTTCTTTCCCTTAGCAGTTTTCTATCAAGAAAAATTTTATGCTACCGGGAGGATTCCTGGTGGTTTTTTTAAACGAGAAGCAAGACCAACTGAAAGAGAAACATTAACTTCAAGATTGATAGACAGGCCAATTAGACCTATGTTTCCAGATACCTTTAAGAATGAGATACAAATATTTAGTACAGTCATGTCATCTGACAAGTCGCAGAATCCAGATATCGCTGCAATGATAGGAGCATCTGCTGCACTTTCTATTTCAGGAGTGCCATTTGATGGTCCAATGGGAGCAGCTCGAGTAGGATTTATTGATGGAGAATATGTTTTAAACCCATCATTTGAACAACTAGATGATTCTTATCTAGATATGGTTGTGGCTGGAACTGATGAAGCTGTCTTAATGGTAGAGTCTGAAGCAAAAGAACTAAATGAAGATCTCATGCTTGGTGCGGTTCTTTTTGGTCATCAAGAAATGAAAGCTGTTATCAATGCATGCAATGAATTAAAAACTAAGGCTGGAAAAGAAGATTGGGTTATTGAACAAGATGAAGACGTTGCTAACTATTACTCTGATGTCGAAAATAAATATAAAGAACAAATAACAGAGGCTTTTACAATATCTAATAAATCAGAACGAAATGAAGCTCTAGGTAATATTAAAAATAAAATAGTTGAAGATAATTCAGATTTAGATGAGTTTGAGCTTGGCAAAGTTTTAAGCTCTTTCAAAGAATTAGAAAAAAATATTGTTAGAGGAAATATATTAAATAATAAGCCAAGAATTGATGGAAGAGATCTTGACACAGTGAGACCTATTTTTGTTGAAACAGATGTCCTGCCTAGCGCACATGGCTCAGCATTATTTACAAGAGGTGAAACTCAAGCTGTAGTAGTTGCAACTCTTGGTTCTTCAAGAGATGCTCAAAGAATTGAAGCAATAGAAGGCGAAGGTTCTGATAACTTTATGCTTCATTATAACTTTCCAGCATATAGTGTTGGTGAGATAGGTATGCCAATGGGCCCAAAAAGACGGGAAATCGGACATGGAAATTTAGCAAAAAGAGCTATCAAAGCTGTATTGCCTGATACTGATGAATTTGGTTATACCATGAGAGTTGTTTCAGAAATTACAGAGTCTAATGGTTCAAGCTCAATGGCTTCTGTTTGTGGAACTTCATTATCATTAATGGATGCTGGTGTGCCTCTTTCAAGTCCAGTTGCAGGAATAGCCATGGGTCTTATAAAAGAAGGAGATGATTTTGCTGTTCTGACTGATATTTTAGGAGATGAAGATCATTTGGGTGATATGGACTTCAAAGTTGCCGGAACCGAAGCAGGTATCACTGCTCTTCAAATGGATATTAAGATTAAAGGCATTAATGAATCAATTATGGAAACTGCATTAGCAAAAGCTAAAAATGCAAGAAATCATATATTAGGCATTATGAATGAAGTAATTTCATCTGCTAAAGATATATCTGAAAATGCTCCAGCCATGAAAACATTTATGGTTGATAAAGATAAGATCAAAGAGATTATTGGCAAAGGTGGTGCAGTAATTAAAGGTATGCAAGAAAAAACAGGAGCAACAGTTGACGTAAAGGATGATGGGACTGTTTCAGTTTTTGGTCAAAACCAATCATCAATGAAGGAATGTTTAGCAATTATTGAAGAAATTCTTGAAGAACCTGAATTAAATAAAATATATAAGGGTAAAGTAGTGAAGATTGTTGAATTTGGAGCTTTTGTTAATATTTTACCTGGCAAGGATGGCCTTCTTCATATCTCTGAAATATCTGAAGAAAGAACTGAAAATGTAGAAGATGTTCTTAAAGAAGATCAAGAAATCGAAGTAAAACTTATTGGTTTTGATAGAGGTAAAATGAAACTATCAATGAAGGCAATAACTAACAAAAAAGAAGAATCTGACTAAAAAAACATACAAAGTATGTCAATATTCGATAAATTTTAAAAAGTCAAATCTTGTGTCTAGTTTTACTTAACATAATTTGATTCACCTCATATTTTATGTTCTGATTGAACATGCAAAACATAAAAAACCTTAATAGGGGGGAATAATTATGGATAATGCATGGAAGATGATAAACGGCATAGTTGGTAATTTAACTGACGTGCTAATAGGAGTGCTTGGTTTAGGAATTGTTGGAGCTTTAGTCTTCGGTGATGTTCTTGGACTTGACGTGATTGGTAATATAACAGCATTAGTTGAAATGTTAACTTCTAATGGTGTTGTAGGACTTCTAGTCTTAGCAATCTTAATGAGTCTTGTTAAGTAATTAACTTAACTAACCTTTTAGGAAGGGATAAAACCCTTCCTAAATTAAATTAAAATTATGAACTTTAAATTTACATTCGCAGGCATAACAGCTCTTTTAAATAAATTAACAAAAATTTTAATACCTCTTGTGGTAGTTTCTTTATTACTTGGTATTTTAATGGGCACAGATACACCCTTTGTAGGAGATGTATACAGAAATGTGTCTTCAATTGTTACAATGCTTGGAGAAGATGGTCTTTTAGTATTACTTTCTTTGATAATAATTCTCGCATACCTTAAGAAAGACTAAATTTTTTCAAAATGGTGGCTATGGGTGGAATTGAACCACCGACCCCAGCGTTATGAGTGCTGTGCTCTAACCATCTGAGCTACATAGCCAATCGTTGAATGATAATCTTATACTCATAAGAGTCAATTATTTTTAAACATTAAACTTAAAATGGATAATGTCTCCATCTTTAACTAAATAATCCTTTCCTTCTAATCTTAACTTTCCTTTCTCTTTGGCTCCATGCTCTCCATCGCATTCAATAAAATCATCATAATCTACTACTTCAGCCTTGATAAAACCTCTCTCAAAATCACTATGAATTACACCAGCAGCATTTGGTGCCAAGAATCCGTCTTTTATAGTCCATGCCCTAATTTCACTAGGGCCAGCAGTAAAGAAAGTTTTTAAACCAAGCATTTTGTATCCTTCAAATATAATTTTATTAAGAACTGGTTCATCCATTCCCATTAACTCAAGATATTCTTTTTTTTCCTCTTCTTTTAGTAATGATATCTCTTGTTCAATTTTAATTGATGCCGGTATAACAAATGAATCTAATTCATTTGCAATTTCTTCTAATTTAGTTAATTCTTCAGATGATTTTTCTGATTCTGAAATGTTACCGATATAAAAGGTTGGTTTAGATGAAAGTAATTGAAATTGTTTAATAATATTTTTTTCTTCTGCATTAAATTTTTTAATATTAATTAATTCACCTCGTTCTAAATTATTTTTAATAACTTTTAACAATTCAAACTGATATTTATTATCTTTATCATTAGTTTTTAATAATTTTTCGCATTTACTTATTCTTTTATTTACAGAATCTAAATCAGATAGAATCAATTCTAAATTAATTACTTCAACGTCTCTATGTGGATTAACTGAACCATCAACATGTATAATATTTTCGTCATCAAAACATCTAACAACATGAGCAAGTGCGGACATTTCTCTTATATTTGATAAAAATGAATTACCCAGACCCTCACCCTCTGAAGCACCCTTAACAAGCCCAGCAATATCTACCAGATCCAATGCCGCAGGAATAATTTTTGCTGAATTTACAATGCCATTTATTTTATTTAACCTTTTGTCTGGTAAGGGAACTTTTCCTACGTTTGGATCAATTGTACAGAAAGGAAAGTTTTCAGCTGGGATTTTAGATTTAGTTAAAGCATTGAAAAGGGTGGATTTACCAACATTTGGAAGTCCTATTATTCCGCATTTAAAACCCATAATATTATTTTGTGTGTAAGATTTTTTGCATAGCTTCGAATTCACCATTTAGAATTAATTCAAAGGTTTTACTTAATTTAATATAAGCTGATTTTATAGCTTTTTTTTCTGTTGGTGAGAATTTTGTTAGCACCCAATTTGTAACTTCACTTTTAGAACCAGGATGACCTATTCCTATTCTAAGTCTCTTGAAATTCGTATTACCTATTCTAGATATTATATCTCTCAGTCCATTATGCCCTCCATGTCCACCATCATTCTTAAGCCTTATATCACCTGTTTTTAAATCAAGCTCATCATGAAGTACAAAAAGATTTTCGTTACTTAAGTTTGTTGATCTTAGAATTTTTGAGACAGTATTTCCTGAATCATTTACGTAATTCGAAGGAATTATCCATAAAATACTACCATCATGAGATTCAGCAACTTCAGCTTCAAATTTTGATTTGTGCTTGAATTCTAAAGAAAATTTATCAGATAAATTTATAAGCCAATCTTTACCAATATTATGTCTTGTATGATCATATTTTGAGCCCGGATTACCAAGCCCTATGACACATAATTTATACACGTTTTATTAATTCTCTTCTGAGCTTTCTTCTTTATCAGATTCCTCAGAAGATCCAGCGTCATCTGTTTCAGCTGATTCAGCGCCTTCTTCACTATCTGAAATTTCACCATCTTCAAGCTCGTCTTCAATTATAGGATCTTCTTCAACAGCTTTAGGAGCATTTACAGAAACAACCATTTGATCAGTTTCTTCAGTAAGACCAGGAATTTCAGAACCTTCAGGTAAAGATATTTCTGTTAACCTTATTGAATCACCAAGATTAAGATTTTCAATATCAACATCTATAGACTCAGGAATATTTCCAGCAAGACACATAATTTCAATTTCCCGAATTGCTTTTGCAACAACACCACCATCAATTTTTATACCCACACACTCTTCTTCATTAATAAAGTTAACAGGAATAATAACTTTGAGTTTTGTTTTTCTAGAAACTCTTTGGAAATCAGCATGTAGAAATTTACCTTTTGCAGGATCTCTTTGAAGTTCTTTAAGAACAACTTTTTCTTCATTACCTTCAGTCTTAATTAAAAGTACTTGAGTATAAAAAAGTTCATTTTCAGATGCTTTGGTTAATTCATTTAGTTTTAGTTTAATATTTAGCGTTTCCTTTTCATCACCGTAAACTATTGCCGGGACCATTCCATCAATATTTCTTATTTCACGAGCTTTATTTGTACCCGTTCTTTCTCTTGAGTCAGCATTTAATATTATTTGGTCTGTCATAATTTCCTCTATAAAAACATTTCACTTAATGATTCTTCATTGCTCAAACGAGTTATACATTCAGCAATTATATTCGCTATTGAAATGACGCGTATTTTACTGCATTTTTGTGCCTCTTTGTTTAAAGGAATTGAATTTGTAACTACCAATTCGTCTATAGCAGAATCATTTATTCTTTCTATTGCCGGACCTGATAGAACAGGGTGAGTAATATATGCTTTTACAGCCTTAGCGCCTTTTTCTTTTAAAGCAATGGCTGCATTACAAAGAGTTCCAGCAGTATCAATAATATCATCAGGAACAATGCAAACCTTTCCTTCAATTTCACCAATTATATTCATGACTTCTGATTGATTTGCAGCATCTCTTCTTTTGTCAATTATAGCTAAATCAGTATCATCTAGTAATTTGGCGAGTGCTCTTGATCTTACAACTCCTCCAACATCAGGCGATACTACAACAACTTTGTTTCTGTCATTATTTTCTTTTATATCGTCCACCATGAACTTTGTTGCATAAACATTATCAGCAGGCATATCAAAAAACCCTTGGATTGTTTCTGAATGAAGATCAATTGTTAATACTCTATCAATCCCAACTGAAGCAAACATATCTGCAACAACCTTCGCACTAATCGGAACTCTTGCTGATCTTACTCTCCTGTCTTGTCTAGCATATCCAAAATAAGGAACAATCGCTGTAATTTTTGATGCTGATGATCTTTTTAAAGCATCTGCAATAAGCATTATTTCCATTACATTTTTATTTGTGGGGGAGCAGGTTGATTGAATTATGAAGGTATCATGACCTCTAACATTTTCTTCAATTTCAACTTTAAGCTCACCATCCGAGAAGTAACCTACATCTGCATCAGAAATTTTAATTCCCAAAATTTTAGATACTTCTAATGCAAATTCAGGATTTGCAGTTCCAGTAAATATGTCCAATTTTTTTTTACTCATATTTTCCCCAACATATATTATAAACCATGGCTGGGGTGGTAGGATTCGAACCTACGCATGACGGGATCAAAACCCGTTGCCTTACCGCTTGGCTACACCCCAAAGTCATTCGATATAACATATCGGCGAATATTGTAATGCTTTACAGAAAAAGAGTCTCCAATTACTTGGCATTTTTTCAATAATTTTTTCAATATCCTTTTTATTTTTATACTTGATAAACATACAAGAGCCGCTCCCACTTAAATTTATTTTCTGTTCTAACTGATTATTTATTATGAAATCTTTAATATCTGGATTTTTATCAAGATAAATATTCCAAAAATGATTTTGATTAGATAAAGAAATATTTTTATTATTTTTTAAAAATTTGTCGTAAAGGTTGAACATTTTTTTTGTTGAGCAGTGGATATTTGGATTAAAAATCAATATCTTCTCAGGTATCACATCGACCTCTTTTAGCTTTTCTCCAATACCTTCTCCAAAAGCATTCTTGCCATAAACAAAAAATGGCACATCTGCTCCAATAGTAGCTCCAATTTTCATTAATTTATCTTTGCTAAAATTTAAATTCCATAGTTTATTTAAAACTATTAATGTTGAATCTGCATTTGAACTTGCCCCACCAAGACCAGAACCGACTGGAATATTTTTATCAATCTCGATTTCAACTCCATTAAAACCGTTTCTTTTTTGATACTTTTGTAATTTTTTTGCAGCATTATAAATAGTGTTATCCTCATTATGAAGATACGACTCTTTAGATTTAATATATATACCTCTATTTTTGCTTACTTTAAATTTAATATGATCATAAATATCAATTAGTTGAAGATGAGTCTTTATATTGTGATATCCATCATCTCTTTTATCTAGTATTTGAAGATATAGATTAATTTTTGCAGGAGACTTTATTAATACTTCACTCATTTTTAATTAAAAAACCTTCGTAAAATGAATTCTTATATTTTATATAAAAATTTGTTCTGTCATTTTCTTTTGAGCACTCTAGATCAAGAATTTGATTATCTAAAATCTCAGAAATATTAAAACTATTTTTAAAAATACAATTATTTATCAAAATTTCTATATTTTTTGGAATGTTACTTTTGATTTCATAACTTCCTTCTTTGTTAATATATTTCATTAAATTTTTAGAATTATTTACTTTTATTTGAATAACATTTCCATAAAACGGCTTCTTAATCTGTATAATAGTGTTATTTTTATTGCTAGTTAATAGAATGTTAAATGATGACTGCTCAGAACTGATAGGATTTACAAGCACTTTCCCTTTATATGAAACCGAATTGCTATAATTGTTATTACTTGCACAGGATATTAATAAGAAAATAAATAAAGTATTAAAGACATTTTTCAATATGGAACTACAATTATTTGGCATAAATCACAAGACCTCTAATGTTGCTGAGAGGGAAAAATTTATTATAAATGAGTCTAACCAAATTTTGCTGGATAGTCATTTAAAAAAAGTCTTCTATGATGATCTTGAATCTTTTTTTGGAATATCTACATGTAATAGAACTGAAATATATTTTGTAGGTAAATCAGGCATCTCAAAAGAGGTCTTACGAGAAGCGCTTAAAAGATTAGATGTAAAAGACATCTCTATGGATAGTTTCTATTTTCTTTCGAATCATGATGCCCTTGTGCATATGTGTAAAGTAGCTTCTGGCATTGATTCACAAGTTTTAGGTGAGCAAGAAATTTTTGGACAATTTAAAACTGCACTTAAAAGTGCAAAAGAATACAAAATAGTTGGTAAGAAGTTATCTTATTTTGCTGATAAAGTTATTGAAATTTCTAAAAATGCAAGAACAAATACTAAAATTGGAATCAATTCTTTATCAGTAAGCGGACTAGCCTTAACCTTAATTAAAAATATTTTTGAAGCACCAGAAAATCAAAACATATTAATCATTGGAGCTGGCTCTCTTTCACAAAACGTTATCAAAAATTTATATGATAAAGGAATACGTAATATCAAATTAGTAAATAGAACAGTCAAAAAGATTGAATTAAATAGTAACTTTGAGATTTTGTCTTCTTCACTTGATACGCTTCATGACCAGCTTGAGCTAGCAGATATTGTAATTTCTTCTTCAATAACTGAATTACCCTTAATTGGTAAAGGTGCAATTGAGAATGCTTTAAAAATTAGAAAGAATAAGCCAATCCTTTTAATAGACTTAGGTGTTCCTAGGAACATTGAAGATGAGATTAGAAATATTGAACAAGCTTATTTGTATTCAATTGATGATATTGAAAAAATTACTCAAGATAACTATGGACAACGTTCTATAGAAGCTGATAAAGCAATGAATATAATCGTTCTTGAATCTAAATCTAAACTAGAAAATTTTTATCTTAAATCTTCCAAAGACTTAGCTAACCTTCAATTAGATAAATTTTTAAATGGTTTATCTAATCATGAGATAAAACAATTTAAATCAAGTGGCGATTACTCAAATTTAGTCGAATCAATCAAAAGTATGAATATAGATGATGAATACTTGAATAATTTTCAAGATATCAAAAATTTGGATGATCATATAATTAAATCTATGATTAAAACGTTTTTTAATAATGCATGAATCAATGTTAAACAAGCTTGATCAGCTTCAAAATAGGATAAATGAAATACAAAATCTTCTTTTAGATTCTAAAACAATTGAAGATATCGAAAAATATACTTTGTTAAACAAAGAGTTTTCTGAATTAAAACCAGTAGTTGAAAAATTTGAGGAATATAAGACTATTTTAAAAAGTATTACAGACGCTAACGAAATTATCGAATCAGGTGATGAAGAGCTTAAAGTTTTAGCTGAAGATGATTTAAAAAGTTATCAGGAAATCCCAGAAAAGCTTGAGCAAGAGCTAAAGTTTATGCTGCTACCAAAAGATTCTGCTGACGATGGCTCGGCATATCTCGAAATAAGATCAGGTGCAGGAGGAGATGAGGCAAGTATTTTTGCTGGCGATCTTCTTAGAATGTATACAAGATTATCAGAAAGACAAGGTTGGAAGATAGAAGTGATTGACATAAAACCATCTGAACAAGGCGGGCTTAAAGAGGTGGTTGCTAAATTAAATGGCAAGAGTGTTTTTAAGGTACTGAAATTTGAATCAGGAGTTCATAGAGTTCAAAGAGTTCCTGAAACTGAATCACAAGGAAGGGTTCATACATCTACTTGTACAGTAGCTGTTTTACCAGAAGTTAAAGAAGTCCAGGATATTAATATTGATAAAAATGATCTTAGAGTCGATACCTTTAGAGCTTCTGGAGCTGGAGGACAGCATGTTAATAAAACTGATTCAGCAGTAAGATTAACTCATACTCCAACTGGATTGGTAGTTGAATGCCAAGACGGAAGATCACAACATAAAAATAAAGAGAAAGCACTATCTCTTCTTGCAGCAAAGTTAAAACAGCAGGAAATTGATAATCAACAAGAAAGCATTGCAAGCGAAAGAAAGATATTAGTGGGAACAGGAGACAGGAGTGAAAAAATAAGAACATATAATTTTCCTCAAGGAAGAATGACAGATCACAGGATAAAGTTAACTCAACATAATTTAGATCAAATTATGGATGGCGATATAAAAGAAATCTGTGATGCATTACTAGCAGAAAACCAATTAGCTATGCTTTCACAACTAGAATCAGAATAATTGAGTAAACAAATAATCCATTATTTAAATATGTTTGATAGTGATGCTATCAAAAATGAATTTATTCTTTTTTTAAAAGAAAAATTACATTTCAATGATAGTGAAATTTATATTGATTCAGACAAAGCTATTTCAAATACAAACAAATATCTCATAAAAGAATTCCTCAAACAAAAAAAAGAGGGGGTCCCATTAGATTACATTTTAAATTCTTCTAAGTTCTATGAATATGAATTCTTTGTTGATTCAAGAGTATTAATTCCTAGACCTGAAACAGAAATTTTAGTTGATTATGTAAATAATCATTTTTCATCTCCTATTAAGGTACTAGATGCCGGAACAGGTTCGGGGTGCATTGGAATATCAGTTGCTTTACAAAATCCAAGTTTTCAAGTGTATGGATCAGAATCCTCAGAGGTTGCACTAAATGTTGCTTCAATTAACAAGAATAATCTTAATGTTGAAAATTTCTTACTTATTTGTGCAGATTGGTTATCCTGCTTTAAGACAAAAACATTTGATCTAGTTCTTAGCAATCCTCCTTATATTGCAGATCAAGATCCCCACTTAGAGGATTTAAAACATGAGCCCAAAAAGGCTTTAGTGGCTAAAGATAGCGGATTAGGAGATTTAAAATTAATTATAGAGCAATCTACAAAAGTACTGAAAAAAGGGGGTATGCTCATCTTGGAACATGGTTGCGAGCAAGAAAACGAAGTTGGAAATATTTTAAAAGAGAATAATTTTTTAGACATTAAAAATTTTAAAGACTTTCAAAATCTTCCTAGAATTACTTTAGCCACTTTAGAATAGTTCTTTTATCTACTTAATTTTTTAAGTACCACAATAGGTAATATAACGTTCATCAGAGGAGGACGAAATTGTATATTTCTTAAATCCATCTTTTTCTGTAAAAGGCTCTTTTAGTAACCCAGTCATCAAATTAATTTCTTTCATGTCTCCACCAACAGCATTCATAAGCGCATCTTCAATTAGATGATTTCTAGGTATGTAGCAAGGATTTTTTAAATCCATTTCCTTAGAAACATTTGCAACATTAATTTCTTTTTTCCAGGATTTGTACCATGTTGAAAAATCTTTAGATTTATTGAAGACTGAATCTTCTATGGTCGAAGATTGATCAACAATTTTTGCAAGATTTCTAAAAGATAAAGTAAAGTCTATCGATTCAGAGTGTAATATTTTTAAGTAGCTATCAATTATTTTTATATTCTTATTATCAATAGTTTGAAGACCTAGTTTTTCAGCAAATTCTTTATAGAAATATTCTTGATATGATGGCATTGTGTGCTGCAGAACTTCTGTGAGTTTTTTTATTGAAATTTCGCTATCTTCGTCTATCAATGGTATTAGGGTTTCAGCAAATTTCGCTAGGTTCCAAATTAGTATTGCTGGTTGATTTTGATAAGAATATCTTCCGCTATGATCAATCGAACTAAATACTGTTTTTGGATCATAATGATTCATAAAGGCACACGGGCCATAGTCAATAGTTTCACCAGAAATTGTCATGTTATCAGTGTTCATAACTCCATGAATAAATCCAATACTCATCCATTTAGATACTAATAAAGCTTGCTTATCACAGACACCTGCAAAAAAACTTAGGTATTTGTTATCGGTTTCTTTTAAATCTGGATAATGTCTATCAATAGAATAATCAGCTAATGTCTTGAGTATTTGATTATTTTTTGTTCGTGCATACTCAAATGTACCAATTCTTATATGGCTTTTTGCAATTCTAGTTAAAACTCCTCCTGGAAGTGTTGTTTCTCTTAAAACATCCTCATTTGTCTTTATTGCAAAAAGAGACCTTGTCGTTGGTATCTTCAATGTATGCATAAATTCACTTATCATATATTCTCTAAGAACTGGACTTAAAGCTGATTTACCATCACCTCTTCTAGAATATGGAGTTTGACCAATTCCTTTTAATTGAATATCCATTTTATTAATTTCACATAATAAGATTGCTCTTCCATCACCAAGTTGTGGATTAAAATGACCAAATTGATGTCCAGAATAACCTTGGGCTATTGGTATTGAGTTTTGAAGTAAGTTATTTCCAGCAAATATATTTAAGCACTCATCGGAGTCTACAAAACTCTTATCAAAACCAAGTTCTTTAGCAAGAGAATAATTTTTTAAGAGCATTTCAGCCTTTTTAAAACCCTTTGGAGGGCATTTTTCTGAAATTTCATAAAGCTCTTCTGCATAAGAGTTATCAATTTTCAGATTGTTAGAATTTTTCATTCTTATCTTAATCGATAAATTTTACAAAAGATTTTAGATCTTCTCTTCGTGTTCTATATTGATTGATTGGATGATCTTCATCTTCATAACCAATTGCAACACCACACCATACTATTTCATTATCTGGATGATTGATGAAATCTTTTACAGTTTTAGGATATATTGACCATGATTCTTGAAGACATAATCCCAAACCATGATGTATAGCACTCAACCATAAGTTTTCTAAGAACATTCCCACATGACCCCATCCATTATTTCCAAATGATCTATCTATAGTTATTATCATGCCAACAGGAGCGCCAAAAAAATTATAATTTTCTCTTATTTGTTTGAAACGGGAATTCAGATCTTCTTTTTCAATTGAGAGAGCGTTATACATATCTGCTCCACATTCGTATCTTCTTTTTTTATACTCGTCTGCAAGTTGCTTTGGATAAATATCATATTCGATTTCCTCCTGAACCCCATTGTCAAAATTATATAGGGTTTTTTTTGCTAAACTATTTTTAGCTTTTTCATTTAGAACATATACTTTCCAAGGTTGAATATTTCCTCCAGATGGTGCGGCATTAGCAGTTTTTAGAATTTCTTTAATTAATTTCATATTTGGAACTTCTTTTTTAAAAGCTCTAACAGAAAATCGTTTTTCAATACCTTCTTTTATATTCATAATTTAGTTATCAAATAATGTTGCTTCTTATATAATTTAATACAAACAGGATAATGGAGCAATTCAAATGATCGGAGATATGCAAAATTGGACACCAAATGTAGCTGGAATAATTGAGCACGCTAAAAAAGTTCATCCAAAAACAGAAATTATAAGTAGACTAGTCTCAGGAGAAATTCATAGATCAAATTATGAAGAAGTATGTATAAGATCTCGAAAGTTAGCATCAGTTTTAATAAAAGATGGATATAAAGAGGGAGACGTATTAGCAACGTTAGCTTTGAATACTTATCGACACCTCGAAATGTATTATGGGATATCCGGAATGGGAGCAATAACACATACTCTTAATTTTAGGCTTCATCCAGAACAAGCAGTTTATATAATTAATCATGCTGAGGATAAAATTATATTTGTAGAAACTCCATTTATTCCAATTCTTGAAGCAATTCAAGATCAAATTCCTAATGTAGAAAAATTTATTGTTTTATGTGAGGAAAATGAATTACCTGAAACTTCATTAAAAAATGCTGTTTCTTATGAGGAATATATTAAGGACGGTGACGAGAATTATACTTGGCCAACTTTAAAAGATGATGCTGCCTGTGGACTTTGTTATACATCTGGAACTACAGGTAATCCAAAGGGTGTTTTGTATAGCCATAAATCAAATGTTATTCATGCACAAGCAGCTCTAACCGCAATGACTATAAGTCCAGATGACTCTATTTTAATGGTAGTTCCCTTGTTCCATGTTTTAGCTTGGGGTATTCCATATTTTGGACCAATGTTAGGTTTAAAATTAGTAATGCCAGGAATGCAAATGGAAGGCGAACCTCTTTATGAGCTTATTGAAAAAGAAGATATAACATTAGCATTTGGAGTTCCGACTATATGGATGGGCCTTTTAGCTTATTGTAGAGAAAATAATAAAATTTTAAGTTCTGTAAAAAATACTATTATTGGAGGATCAGCTTTATCTTTAGCAACACTTCAAGAATTTGATGAGGTTCATGATGTAAATGTAATTCATGCATGGGGAATGACTGAGATGAGCCCTATGGGAACTACAAATATTCCAACGCCTGAAATGGAAAATATGAGCAAAGAAGAGAAGTATGCAGTTCAACTCAAACAGGGCAGGCCAATTTATGGAGTTGAGTTAAAAGTTGTTGATGATGCTGGAAATGAACTTCCTCATGATGGCGAATCACAAGGTCATTTATTAGTTAGAGGCCCATGGATTCTTCAGAAATATTTTAAATCTGATAAAGATGCTGTAGATTCAAACGGTTGGTTCGATACTGGTGATATATCTGTTTTAGACGAAGATGGGTATATGACGATTAAGGATCGAGCTAAAGATGTTATTAAGTCTGGTGGTGAGTGGATTAGTTCAATTGATCTAGAAAATGCTGCTTTTGGTCATCCTGAAGTTGCTGAGGCTTGTGTTGTTGGAATCCCTCATCCTAAATGGGACGAAAGACCAATGTTGTTTATTGTAACTAATTCAGGAGAACCGATTGAAAAACAAAGTATCATTGATTTCTTAAGCGATAAGGTAGCTAAATGGTGGTTACCAGATGAGATTATCTTCTTAAAAGAACTGCCTCACGGCGCTACAGGTAAACTTCAGAAGTTTGAGCTAAGAGAAGAATATAACAATCATTATATGGAGAAATAGTATGTTAAAAGTCGTAAAAACGTCAGAAATTCAGTCAATTATTGGGACTGAAGTAGGCTTATCAGACTGGATTGTTATTGATCAAGAAAGAATAGATAAATTTGCTGAAGCAACAATGGACCATCAATTTATTCATGTTGATCCTGAACAAGCAACTCCAGTGTTTGGATCCACCATAGCTCATGGATTTCTTTCACTATCTCTAATTGCTGGTATACCCTTTGAACAAGAAATAGGTATGGTGCTAGAAGGAACTAAGATGGGACTAAATTATGGATTAGATAAGGTAAGATTTTTAAGTCCAGTTCCTGTAAATTCTGAGGTAAGAATTAGAATGAAATGCATGGATATTAATGAAAAAAATCCTGGTCAATATCTTGCAAAATTTGAAGTTACTATGGAAATCAAAGGTGTTGAAAAGCCTGCATATGTAGCAGAAGCCTTAACCATGTTTATTGTTTGAAATTATTTAAGTAATTTTTTAAGTATTTCATTAACACTTTTTGGATTAGCCTTTCCTTGGGTTTCTTTCATTACTTGCCCAACAAAAAAACCAAAAAGCTTATCTTTCCCACTCCTGTACGCAGCGACTTGATCAGAATTAGAGTCAATAACCTTCCTGGCTATGTCTTCAAGCAAAGATTCATCTTGAATTTGAACAAGGCCTTTTGTTTGAATTATTTCATCAACATCAGAACCATTATCCCAAACTTCTTCAAGAACTGATTTTGCAATTTTTCCGGAGATAGTGTTGTCTGATATTCTTTCAATTAATTTTCCAAAATTTTCTGGTGATAAATTTGATTCATCAATTTCTATATTATATTTATTTAACAAAGCACTTATATCACCAACTAACCATTTGGCTACAAGCTTTATATCATCTGTTTTACTTGAAGCTTCTTCAAACATATTAGCCATTGCTTTTGAGGAAGATATGATTTTTGCTTCAGATTCTTCAAGCCCAATTTCTGAAACATATCTACTTTCTTTCTCTTCTGGAAGTTCAGGAAGATTATCTCTTATTTCTTGTAACTCTTTATCTGATATTACCACTGGAAGAAGATCTGGACATGGAAAATATCTATAATCATTTGCTTCTTCTTTAGACCTCATTGACCTAGTTTCATTTTTATCACTATCATATAGTCTTGTTTCTTGAATAACAGATTCACCATTTTCAATTACTCTAATTTGACGCTCAATTTCATAATTAATAGCTTTTTCAATAAATTTAAAAGAATTTATATTCTTTAATTCAGCTCTTGTCCCTAATTCCTTATCACCACTTTTTTTAATAGAAACATTTACATCACATCTCATAGATCCTTGTGCCATATTTCCATCACATATGTCTAAAAAAGTTACGAGCTGTCTTATGGCTTTAAAATATGCAACAGCTTCTTTAGCGCTTGAAATTTCAGGCTCAGAGACAATTTCAAGCAGAGGTGTTCCAGCTCTATTAAGATCAACTCCTGTTTCTCCTTCAAAAAGGTCATGAATGGATTTACCAGCATCTTCTTCAAGGTGAGCTCTTGTAATATTAATTAGTTTCTCACCTTCATCCGTTAAGACTTTTATTGAACCTTTTTCAACTATAGGTTTAGTCATTTGAGTAATTTGATAACCTTTGGGTAGGTCAGGATAGAAGTAATTCTTTCTATCAAAAGATGAAACTTGGTTGATCTCTGCACCAGTAGCAAGTCCAAATCTAATGGCTTTATAAAAAGCTTCTTTGTTAACAACCGGAAGAACGCCAGGCAATCCCATATCAACAAGATCAACATGTGTATTAGATTCTGCTCCAAATTCTGTAGAGCCACCTGAAAACAATTTAGATTTTGTTGACAGTTGTGCATGTATCTCTAAACCAATAACTGTTTCCCAGCTCATTATTTAACTCCTTCAGGTGTAAACATATGCCAGTTTGTTTTAGTTTGATACATATGACCAAAGTTTAAGATTGTGCTTTCATCAAGAAAGTTTCCAATTATTTGTAAGCCTATAGGCCTGTTATCAATATTTCCATTAGGCAAAGACATTGCTGGTAATCCTGCAAGATTTGCAGAAATAGTAAATAAATCTTCAAGATACATTTGAATTGGATCACTTACTTTTGAACCGATCTCAAATGCTGGTCCTCGCGTCGTTGGCGTCATAATTACATCTACATCGGAGAATGCTTCATCAAAATCTTTTTTTATAAGCCTTCTAACTTGTTGAGCTTTTTTATAATAGGCATCATAGTATCCCGCAGAAAGAACATAAGAACCTATTAATATTCTTCTTTTAACTTCATCACCAAAACCTTCTGATCTAGTCTGAATGTATAGCTCTTCAAGATCTTTTGGATTTTCAGATCTTCTTCCAAATTTTACTCCATCAAATCTAGATAAATTTGATGAACATTCAGCTGGTGCAACAACGTAATATGTTGGCACAGACAGAGAAAGGTTTGGCAATGATATATTCACCAACTCAGCCCCTAGAGAAACAAATTCTTGCAATGAGTTCTCATATACACTAATAACATCATCATCCAAGCTAGATAAATCAAGATCTTTTACAACTCCAACTTTTTTACCTTTTAGTGGCTCATTAATGCTATCTTCAAAATTTGGGATATTTTCATCTAAAGAAGTTGTATCTTTTATGTCATGTGAACACATTTCATTAAGTAACAATGCACAATCTTCTGCAGTTCTTGCCATTGGACCAGCCTGATCAAGACTTGAGGCAAAAGCAATCATTCCCCACCTTGATACTCTTCCATAAGTTGGTTTGATACCTGTAATTCCGCATAATGAAGCAGGTTGCCTTATAGAACCTCCAGTGTCTGTTCCAGATGCTGCTGGAACAATGCCTGCAGCGACAGCAGAAGCAGAGCCACCTGAACTTCCTCCAGGAACTAATTTTTCACCCCAAGGATTATGAACATTGCCGAAGAAACTAGTTTCATTTGAAGAACCCATAGCAAACTCATCCATATTTGTTTTACCAACAGATATGCAACCTGCATTTTCAAGATTTTCAATAACGGTTGCTGAATATGGAGGAATAAAATTATCAAGAATCTTTGAACCACATGTAGTTCTGATTCCTTTTGTACAAAAAAGATCTTTTTGAGCAATCGGTATTCCTGCTAAGGAAGAATCAGATGGATTATTATCTAAATCTTCAGCTTTTTTAATGGAGCTATCTTTATTAAGAGTTACAAATGCATTTAAGTCTGAATTCTCATCAATTAACTTATAAACCTCTTCAACAATTTCTTTATTTGAAATCTCTTTTTGAGAAATCATTTTTTTAATTTCTTTTATTGTTTTGTATTTTATTGTCACTCAACTACCCTTGGAACTAAAAAGTAGTCTTCATTAGCTGAAGGAGCAACTTCCAATAGCTCTTTTTTAAGATTTTTAGCAGTCACTTCATCTTTTCTTGTTTTAGCAGTTTTTTCAAGAGGATTTGTTAATGGTTCTATAGAGGATGTATCAACATCATTTAACTGATCTACAAATTTAATAATGTTGTCTAAATCTTTTACAATTTTTTGCTCTTTTTCACTATCAATCTTTAATCTTGATAAGTAAGATATTGTTGTTACTGTTTTCTTGTCCATATATAGGATATTATTATAGTTTAGTGGGGAGATATTAACCTAACTAGTAAATTAATTAAATTATTTTATTGAAGGATATCGAGTGAAATTTAACTTATTTAAGATCGTTGGAGGGTACTTCTCTAACGATTTATCAATCGATTTAGGGACAGCAAATACTCTAATTTATACCAAAGATGTTGGTATCGTGTTAAATGAGCCCTCAGTAGTTGCGATTCGTGAGAATAGAGGGCAAAAAACTGTTGTTGCAGTTGGAACAGAGGCAAAAAAAATGCTTGGTAGAACTCCAGGTAATATTAAAGCAATAAGGCCTCTTTCAGAAGGTGTTATAGCTGACTTTCAGGTAACCGAAAAGATGTTACAGCACTTTATTGCTAAAGTTCATGAGAAATTATTCATTAAACCAAGTCCAAGAGTTCTTGTATGTGTTCCATGCCGATCGACTCAAGTAGAAAGAAGAGCAATTAGAGAGTCAGTTCTTGGAGCAGGCGCAAGAGATGTAAAACTTATAGAGGAACCTATGGCCGCAGCAATTGGTGCTGGTCTTCCGGTTGAAGAAGCAAGCGGTAACATGGTGGTTGACATTGGTGGCGGAACTTCTGAAATAGCAATTCTTTCTCTTAATGGAGTTGTTTACTCTGAATCTGTAAAAATTGGTGGAGACAAAATGGATGAATCTATTACTTCATGGATAAGAAGGAATTATGGATGTGTAATTGGTGAATCTACTTCAGAAAAAATTAAATATACAATTGGTTGTGCAACTGCAGAATCAGAAAAACTTGAAATGTCTATAACTGGAAGAAATCTTGCAGAAGGTATACCCGAAACTTTTAATATTAATAGTGAGCAAATTTTTGAAGCGATGAAAGATCCACTGTATGGAATTGTAAGAGCTATAAGAAATGCTCTAGAACTTTCACCACCAGAGTTGGCTGCAGATATAGCTGAAAGAGGTATTGTTTTAACAGGAGGAGGCGCTTTGTTAAGAGATTTAGATAAGTTAATTTCTAGCTCAACTGGAATTCCAGTTATTGTTGCTGAGGACCCTCTAACATGTGTTGCTAGGGGTGGTGGGCAAGCATTAGAAATAATGGACAAATACAATATTGATCTTTTGTCATCTGAATAGAACAAATGGCTAGGATTTCGCCAACTCCTAGTCAAAAGATATCATTCTTTTTTATAACCGCTCTTGGCGCCTTCATCTTATATTTAGATATAACCACCAACAATTTTGACAATATAAAAAATGGATTTAAATCCATAAAAATTTCATCTGTTTATATAGTTAAAAATCTGTCAATTGAACCCATAAAATCTTTAATCAATCTTTCAAGATCTAAAAATGAATTGATTCAAGAAAACAAGAATTTAAAAAAAGCACTTGATAAAAGCTATTTAAATAATTATTTAGTCTCAAGAGATAATATCTTTTTTAAAGATGAAGAAATTATTAGAAAAGCACATAAAGATGGTGAATATACTTTTGAATATGATATTGCTCAACTAAGAAACATTAATCCAAATATGTATAAATGCTGCGATAAGCACAGAATGTTTATCGAAGTTAATGCGACTTCTGAACATGGATATATAGAAAGTATTGTTTTTAATAGCTCTGGAATAGTTGGCCAGATTATCGATAAAAGTAAATTTTCTGAAGTTTTATTACTTACCGACATAACTCATTCCTTACCAGTAAAGTCTGAATCCAATGAATTTTTTTGCAATGCAAACGGAAGTGGTAGACCAGAAATAATTATATGTTCTTATAATCCACTAGTTTGGGATGAAGATATTGTGCTAGATCAGATTTTTTATACATCTGGTTTAGGAGGAATCTATCCGAAAAATATTAAGATTGGCTATATAAAAAGTATCGAAAAGATTAGCTCAAATTTTACTAATTTGGAGATTAAATTATTTGCTAATCCACTTGATGATATCTTGTTTGGAGTATTAAAGTACTAATGAATAAGTTAATTAAAAGATTTTTAATAATTGTTTTTATTAATTTTATTGATCAAAATATTTCTGGATTTTTTTCTGACCTTTTAATTATTATCCCGCTTACTTTCCTAGCCTACTCCTTTTATGTTTATAGATCTGATAATAATATAGGTGCAATCGAGGCATTTTTAGTAGGTTTATTTATTGATTTAATTTCTGATTCATATTTTGGCTTAAATGCAATTATATTTTCTTTAATTACATATGTGATTAATTCATATGCGAATGCATTTAAATTATTTTCTTATTTACAAATATGTTTTTTCTTTGGTCTGTCATCCACTGCATATGTAGGATTCACTCAGTTAGTAATAAATTTATATAATTTTTCTTACAAAATACTTTTTGTGAGTGCAATAGTAAATATTATCTTTTGCGTTGTGATTGCAGTCATTTCAGTTTACTTTCCTAGAAATGTCAAAATGAAAATCTAAAATGACTCTTATAAGAAAAATATTTAAATCTTTTACGTTATTAATATTATTTATATGTTTGATAATATCTTTAATTTATTTCTTATTAGTTTATAGACCAGAAAATATTATTTCAGTAGCAAATAAAGTCTTAAATGATAATTATTTTCTTGAATTCGAAAGCATAGAATCAGAATATAGATTCTTATCTCCAACAATAACTTTAAAAGATTTTCTAATAATAAATAAAGAAAAAAAAGAAATTATAAGTATAGACGAAGTTAATTTAGACATAAAAATCCTGAAATCATTAACAAAAAGATATATACATTTAGATAATTTTTCATTGAAAAATATTCGAATCATAGACGATATTAAATCTGAAAATAGTAAAAGAATATATAAATTAAAGATTAATAATATATTTATTAGTTCTAATGATGCTATTTTTTCATCAAAAGAAACGACTCTCCTAAATACTAATGGTAATTTATCAATATCTAATAGGATAGGGTATGTCAATAACATTCCATATAAAGAAGTGAGTATATTTAAAAAGATAGAATCACCTCTATATTTTTACTCTGCTAATTTTGAATTAAATGAAGATGATTTAGAAAAAGAAGAGCTGGTTGACCTTAATCAATTTTCAGAAAAAGATATAAATCTTAATCTTGTAAGTAAAGGATATTTTGATACAGCAGGACAAGAGATAATCTCAATAAATAAATATTTTTTTTTTGATACAAAATTAGTTACACAATCTGGTTTTGAAATTAATGATATCGATGGCATTTTATATACAAATATGGACGAAAAACTAAGTGGTGTATTTTCTGCAGATATTTCAGATCAAAGAATTGACGGCTCAATTAAAGCAGATAATAAAAATATTTCATTAAGATCAAAAATTAAATTAGATATGAAAAGTATTTTTAATTATGGTCAATACCTAGAACTAAATGGTGAGGAAGAATTTGCTGTAAAGATAGACATAAATGAAATCGCTTCTTTAGAGCTAACAAGCAATTTAGAAAATACATTAATTAGATCAAATATCAACGATTTAAATAAAGACTTAGAAACTAATTTAGAGACGACAATTCTTATATCAGATATGTCTAAACCAACTTATTATATTGAAAATAAAAAATTTAAAACCTTTATTGATAAAAATAATAATGGTTATTTTGCTTTTGGATCATTATTTAATGATGATATTGATAGGATAGAAAATCAAGATGGTTTTTATATATTTTTATCTTTGAAAGAATTAAATATTGATAGCCTCTTTTCTAGCAATCAAACAGAAAATAATTCAAATTTAAAATCAATAAAACTAAAAGTAGATAAATTAAATTTCTTCGATAATATTTTTTTTAATCAAAATTTTGAAATTAATTTATTACCTAAAGAGACAGTGGCATCTTTTTCAGGTAAAAATCTTAATGGAAGCATGAGGATTGATTCTTCAGGTTTTATAAGAGTTGATGTTTTTGATACTAAATTTGATTTTCAAGGAGTAGATACCCTTAATCAATATGACTCTTCTAAGAAAAATAATATTAACCTTAGATTTGTTGGTAAAAATGTCAAAGCATTTGATGATGTATTCAAGAAAATAGATTTTTATCTTTTAAAGAATGAAAAAATTACAACTTTTGATAACATTAATATCTCAAGCACAAATTTTAATATCAAGCCTTTTCAAGATAATGAAAAAGCATACATAAGCTTTAACAATAAAAATGATTTGTACAAAATAAGAGGATCTTATGAAATCAATAATAAAAATAATGCCTTTAGAAATTTAATTAATTATAATTTCGGCTATTTATATACCGATTTAAATGTTCAATGGGTTAGCCTAAAAGAACTTAAGGATCTTGAGGGACAAATTAAATTTAAGATAAAGGATCTTGAATCAAAAACATCTTTACCAGATTCAGCATTTTTAAGAGCACTAAAAATCTTAAATCTAAATTCAATTATTGGAAATTTAAATAATGATTCAAATCTTGGATCGTCGAATTTGATTATTAACAGAGCTGAAGGGGATTTATATATTGGCAAAAATAGAGCCTTGATTAGCAAACCAATAAAATTAGAGACAGCAGAAGCTAAAATGAATTGGTCTGGAGAGGTTATAAAAAATACAAATGGCTTGCTGGATGAGTTAGATCTAGATTTAGAAATGAGATTAAAAGTTTCAGAGAATATCCCTTGGTATGCAGCTATTTTTGGAGGTATCCCGGCTCTTGCAGGTGGCTTTGTGTTTGAAAATATTATTGATGAAAGGCTTGATGATGTTTCAACATTTCAATTTGATGTTATCGGTTCTATAAATGACCCAAAGATTATTAGACTAGATAAATCGTAGCTAAGCCTAAAAATGATAAAAATCCAACGACATCTGTAACAGTTGTTACCACAACACTACCTCCAATTGCTGGATCTTGTTTCAATTTCCTTAAAATAAGAGGAACCAAAATCCCAGCAATTACTGAGCTTATAAGATTTATCACAAGAGCAAAAGATATAAGCAATGCAATTGTCATATCTTGAAACCATGCATAAGTTGCAATACCCACTAGGAGAGACAAAACAACTCCATTTAGTATTGAGACAGCAAGCTCCCTTTTAAAGAGCCATCGTATATTCGATGTATTAATCTGTTCAAGCGTTAGCCCTCTAATAACAATAGTTAAAGTTTGAGTTGCTGCAACACCACCCATGCTTGCCACTATAGGCATTAAAACTGCAAGATATACAATTTTATCAATTACTTCTTGAAATAAATTGATTGTACTCGCAGCTATGAAGGCAGTTATGAGATTCATGCTTAACCAAAAAACTCTACTTTTTGCAGCTCTACCAGGGGGAGCAAAAGTATCTTCAGCAACACCTGCCATTCCTAGCAAATTTTGGTCCGCATCCTCTCTTATTACGTCAACAACATCATCGATGGTTATTCTTCCTATCAATTTTTTATTTTGATCAATGACCGGAGATGAAATTAAGTCATTTCGTTCAAAAATTGTTGCAACCTCTTTATCATCCACCTCCACATCAATAGGTAAAATATCAGTTTCCATTATTTCTTTTACTGTTAACGATGGATCAGAAGTTATTATTTTACTTATAGATAATTCACCTAAATATTCGTTTAAATCATTTACTACAAATATTTTATCTGTATTTTCAGGTAATTCTTTCTGACCTCTTAAATAAATAATTACTTCATTAATTGTATTGTTTGGTCTTACGCTTATTACATCAGTATTAAGAAGACCACCAGCAGTATTATCAGGAAATATGAGGCCCATCTCAATTCTTTGTCTATCAACCATAGACATACTTGAAAGTATCTTCTCCATTCTTTCTTCTGGAAGATTTTGTAGGATATCTACAACTTCATCTAATTCAAGTTCTTTTACAGCTTCTGCAAGCTCTTCATTAGAAATATTTGAAACAAGATCTTGCTGGATCTCTTCCCCTAATTCAAAAAGAACATCTCCTTCCTCATCTGTCTTTAACAATGAAAATAATAAAGTTCTTTGCTTCGGTGGTGATGACTCAAGTGTATGAGCAATCTCAGAAGGCGTCATCTTATTTAATAATCTTCTTATCTGATTTAAAGATAAATTTGATGCATCATCTAAGATGATTTTTAAATTATCTTTATTCTCAGTATTTTCCATCGTTTCATTTTAACCTGAAAAAAATTACCTATTTCTAGATGATGGTATATTATTTTTCTTTCTATATTTTGAGATTGTTCTTCTTGCGAGACTAAAACCTCTTTTATTTAATTCAATTGCGATTTTTTTATCGCTTTTAGGCTTCTTTTCTGAACTTATTATGACCTCAATTAGTTTCATTAATTGAGTTGAAGATATATCTCTAGTTTTTGACACAGATGACATTAAAAGAGATTTCATAGGCATTATACCTTTGGGTGTATCGATATACTTATTTCTAAGTATTCTTGAAACTGTTGAGGGATGAACGCCAATCTGGTCTGCTATCTCTTTATTGCTTAAAGTATTAATTTTAAGAGGATTATTTTCAAAGAAAGCAATTTGTTTTGAGCAAATATATTCTCCGACTTTCTGAACTGTTTCATTTCTTTTTTTTACAGATGTTAACAACCATTTTGCATCATTAATTTTTTCTAGAATTTTAGTATTTTTTTTTGATTTCAATTCTTTTTTTACATTATCAATCAACTCATCATCTAATTTTATTAAAGGGAAACCATCATTTTTAAAATTTACTTTAAAACCCTTATCTTTTATGGATACTTTTAAATCAGCTTCTATATAATGCGTATTTTCATAATTTAGTCCTGGACTTAAATCACAATTTTTAATTTGATCCAGAGCAGAGTTAAAATCATTTACTGAAAAACCATTTTTTAATATTAGCTTCTTTATTTCATCGATGTTATCAAGTTTTTCATTTGAAAGAATAATATGAATTAGTTCTCTTTTATTTTTCGATATATTTAGATTGTTATCAATTTGAATTTTTATACACTCTTTGTGTGTTCTAAATCCTACACCACTTGGATTTAATTTATGTATAACACTTTCAAGGACATTTTTGATCTCTATTTGATTAAAATCAAAATTTGATATTTCTTCTATTTGCTCCATACTTTCAACAAGCTCTCCTGATTCATCAATACAGCCTATGAGCAATTTAGAGATTTCTATTTCTCTTTTATCAAGATGAAATTCATCTAGTTGTTTTATCAAAGTCTCTCTTAATGTTAATTTTGATTCGATATCAAAATCAAATCCACCTAAGTCTGACGAATTAATATTATTTTCAGTCTTTTCTAGAAATGGATTTTCAATTATTTCATTCTCAATTTTTTTAATTAATTCAAATCTTGATAGCTGAAGTAAATCGATAGATTTCTTTAATGAAGGTGTAAGTTTTATACTTTGACTTAGTTTAAGGTTTTTAGATAAAACAATTGCCATTTTAATTATACATATCTCCAAGATAAACTTTTTTAACCAAATCATTAGTGGTAAGAGATTGCTTATCTCCTTGTGCAATAATCTCGCCATTATTAATAATTGCTGCTTTAGTACATATTTCTAGGGTTTCTCTTACATTATGGTCCGTAATTAAAATTCCTATATCTTTTTTCAATAATTTTTTTAACACATTTTTAATATCTTCTATTGCAATAGGATCAATGCCAGCAAAAGGCTCATCAAGAAGAATAATTTTTGGTTCTGCTACAAGAGTTCTGGCAATTTCTACTTTTCTTCTCTGCCCTCCTGATAATTGCCTGCCCTTAAGGTTAGATATATCTGTCAGATTAAATTCTTCCATTGAAATATCTATGAAATTTTTAATATCTTTTTTATTATTTAAGGATAGCTCTGCTAATCCATAAAGATTTTCATATACAGAAAGGTTTTGAAAAATAGATGGCTCTTGAGGTAAATATTTTATACCAAGATTTGATCTTTTATGCATCGGAATATTAGATATATCTTTACCAGCTAGAATAAATTTTCCATTGTCTGCATGAACAAGGCCTGCAATCATATAGAATATTGTTGTTTTACCGGCGCCATTAGGCCCTAGCAATCCAAAAATATCACCGGTCTTAACATCAAAAGAAATATTTGAAACAATTTCTTTCTCTTTTATAGATTTTGATATTTTTTTTATTTCTAACATGACCTATTCTTTCGATGAAATTTTTCCTGTTTTTGGATTAAAGATAATTATATTAGAAGAAATTGAGATATTTTCATATTTCATTGATGCATTGCCAACTAGGTGGACCTTTTCATCATTAAAAAAAAGTATTTTTTCTGCAGTACCGCTAAAAAGTGTATCTCCATTATTTGATTCTATTGAAGTAGGCATACCTTTTATTGATATTACTTCGCTAAGATCGTCATATAAAGCTGATTTTGCAGAAATACTGACGAAATTTGAGATGATTTCAACATTATTTAAAAAACTAATTTGATTTATTTCTTTTAAGAATTCAACAGTATCAGATTTAATTTGAATTTCTTTTTCAAACGTTGCCACTGAATGGCTGAAGGCAATGATTATTGATAAATATATAATTTGTGAAAATTTAATTTTCAACTAAAGAATCCTTGCTTCAATTAAGTCATGCATTGAAATAACACCAACTTCTTTGCCTTTTTCAATAACAATAAGTGTAAAAATTTTATTTTTTTCCATTATTTTCGCGGCATCTACTGCAAGAGATTCTGAATCAATTGTTTTAAAGTTTTTTGTCATAACATTTTTTATCATTGTTTTTTGAATATCAATTTTTTTAGTAATACATCTTCTTAGATCTCCATCAGTAAAAATACCAACTACTTTGGATTTGATAGTTATTAATGTAATGCCAAGATTTTTCTTAGTTATTTCAATTAAAGCTTTATCTAAAATTGTGTTCGGAGATACTCTAGGTACTGCAGCTCCTTTATGCATTAAATCTTTGACCTGAGTAATTAATTTTTTACCTAATTTTCCAGCTGGATGAGATGAAGCAAAGTCTTTTTTTGTAAAACCTTTTGCTTCAAGAAGAGCTATTGAAAGCGCATCACCAAAAACCAAAGCATTTGTAGTTGATGATGTTGGAGCTAAATCTAGAGGACAAGCTTCCTTTTTTGATTTTAGTTGTATTTTAATATCTGATGAATTAGCAATAGTAGATTTATTATTACTTGTAAGAGAGGCTATTTCTTTTGCATGCCTTTTAAGGGAAGGGAGTATATTTACAATTTCATCTGTTTCACCTGAATTTGATATTAAAAGAACAATATCTTTTTTATTAATTAGTCCCATATCTCCATGAGCCGCTTCAGTTGGATGAATAAATATTGAAGCGGTTCCTGTGCTTGAGAGCGTTGCTGAAATCTTTTGGGCTATATGACCAGATTTTCCAACACCCATTATTATAAATTTTCCCTCTAAATTGTAGACTTTTTCACATAGTGTCGTGAAAGATTTATCCAACTGCCCGGCAATCGCATTTATTGAATTAGATTCAATCTTTAAAGTTTTTTTAGCAGAAGCTATGTAATTATATTTTTTCATATTAAATTTAAAAATTTTCTATTTACCCTAATGTTATAATAGACCAATGTTATGTTCACATAAAAATTATTTATTTCTTTTTTTAATATTGTTCTCATCTGCTTATATCAATTCAGAGGATAATCCCTTTATATATATTGACTCAAATGCACAAAAAATGGTCACAATTCTTAAAGAAAATTCTGATTTATTTTTGTCAGATAGAGAGTTATATGAAAATAAAATTAAAGAAATTTTTGAACCAATGATTGATTTCAGAAGAGTTGCAGCCAGCGTAATGGGAAAAAAATATTATTTACTCTCAACAAGCACTCAAAGGGAAGATTTTGTAGAAATCTTTAAAGATTCTCTATTGGATACCTATGCTGAAACACTTGCTCAATGGGGTGATTCAACAATTTCTACAGATTTTTCTAGTTTAAAAATCAATGATCAAATAAAAAATATTGAAGTTAAACAAAGTTTAAATACTGGAAGCAGTAACTATCCTATCTCCTATAAATTAAGAAAAAGTCAAGATGGATGGAAGATTGTTAATATTATTATAAATGGTGTTAACTTAGGATTGACATTCAGGAATCAGTTCCAGGCTCTTGCAATTTCAAATAATGAAGATATTGAATCCACTATAAATAATTGGGTATCTGACGCAGGTGATGCAGGTATTTCTTAAGATGAGAGAGATTATTGAAGAAATAATTATAGACAATATACCTGATGCTGAATGTTATTTTAATGGAGATGAATGTAATTTAAGATTAGTAGTATCTTCTTCAATATTTTTAAAAATGACTTTGATACAACAACATAAAACAGTTATGAGATTACTAGAAGATAAATTTGAGTCTGGTGAGCTTCATGCTCTTAGCTTGGAAACAAAAATAATTTAATAATGGAAAAATTATTGATTAAAGGTGGAAATTCTCTTTCAGGAACAATATGCTGTTCTGGAGCTAAAAATGCAGCTCTACCAATGATAGCGTCAACAATTCTTTGTGATGAAAAAGTAACTCTTAAAAATTTACCTTACCTTCAAGATATCACTACTATGTTTGAGCTATTGGGATCGATGGGAGCTGATATTTTACTTGATGAGAATATGAATTTTACAATCTCATCATTTGCACTTAAAGACACTGAAGCCAGATATGAGTTAGTAAAAACTATGAGAGCTTCAATATTAGTCTTAGGTCCCTTGATTGCAAAATATGGTAAAGCAAGGATTGCTCTCCCTGGTGGGTGCGCAATTGGCTCAAGACCTGTTAATTATCATCTAGATGCCTTGAAACAGATGGGAGCAAAAATAGAATTAAGAAATGGTTATATCGAAGCTTCTGCAAAAGAATTATTAGGCACGAATATTAGATTTGAAGGAATAACCGTCACAGGAACAGAAAATATAATGATGGCAGCAACTCTTGCCAAAGGTGAGACAGTTATTTCAAATGCAGCAAGAGAACCTGAGATCATCGATTTAGCTAATATGCTTACTTCTATGGGTGCAAAAATTATTGGTGCTGGTTCAGATACAATTACTGTAAATGGAGTTAATAGTTTAAATGGAACTGATTTTGATATTCCTGCCGATAGGATTGAAGCGGGGACTTATCTGGTTGCTGCAGCTGTTACAAAAGGTAATATAAAAGTGGAAGGCATAAATCCAGACAGGCTGATGAAAGTAATAGATAAACTAAAAAATACTGGCGCAGAAATTGAAATGACTAATGACTCAATCTCGATTTCCATGACACAAGATTATCCTGAGCCAGTTGACATCACTACAGCACCTTTTCCTGAATTTCCAACAGATATGCAAGCTCAATTTTCAGTAATCAATGCTATTTCTAAAGGAACTGCAAATATTTATGAAACAGTTTTTGAGAATAGGTTTATGCATATATTGGAATTAAATAGAATGGGATGTGATATTCAAGTTAATGGAAATCACGCAATTATTAAAGGGGTAGAATCAATTTATGGCGCTGAAGTTATGGCAACAGACCTGAGAGCTTCAGCAAGCCTTATTATTGCTGGGTTATGTGCTCAAGGTGAAACTGTTGTAGATCGTATCTATCATATTGATAGAGGATATGAACGAATAGAAGAAAAATTAAATTATTTGGGTGCAAATATAGTCAGGCTTCCTAGTTAGAATTCTTACTAAGAGAATCAAAATTTATTGTAATCAATTCACCATTTCTGGTAATCAAATCCAGTTTAAGATTCTCGCCAAGGGTCGCAAATTTCAAAGAACTTATTAGATTATTCCAATTTGCATTTTTCTCATTAATACCAATTATAATGTCATCAACTTTAACACCTTTTTCAAAAAGTGGACCCGTATTTTGCATTTCAACTATTCTTAAGCCATTTATTATTGAATTATTATTATTAATTCTTACACCTAAAACCCTAAAATTCCCAATCCAAAGAGTTCTTACCTCACCAAATTTAATTAATTGAGTTGCTATTTGGACGATTATATTTGAGGGTATAGCAAACCCAATTCCTTGATAAGCACCAGTTCTAGAAAATATTTTTGAGTTAATGCCAATCAAATTACCATTTTCATTGATAAGAGCTCCACCAGAATTACCTGGATTGATGGCAGCATCAGTTTGAATTAATTGAAGATATGGATTTCCATAGTCGCGACCCGTTGCACTAATAATTCCATTTGATACTGATATACCAATTCCATAAGGATTTCCAATAGCAAGAACTTCGTCACCAATTTTTAGGTTGTCTGAATCTGCAAAATCAATAGGTTCTAATTTTTCATCAGATTGTATTTTTAAAACGGCAATATCTGTATTTTTATCAACACCAATTATACTTGCTGGAAAATTTTTACCCTTGTTAGTTTTTACAATTATTTTTTGACCAGTGAGAATATGAAGGTTGGTTACAATATATCCATCATTTGAAAAAATTACTCCAGAACCAATACCGCTTCTATTGTTTGAAAACGATAAATTTTCAGAAGAAATGGTGACTACAGATGGGATTGATTTTTCTGAAGCAGTTACTAATTTGTTTTTATCATTAGATATAAAGTACCATGTGCCTGCAAAGGTTAATAATATTACTAAAAAATAACTTAAAAAATTTGTTTGAAAATATTTCATAATGTCAGTTGAACAAAATATCATCGATGCCCTAAAAAACCAAGGCACAAATCCAGATTTGGCCCAAATTGATTTAATAAAAAAACTTTGTGAAATGCAAAGCAGAAAAAATTTTCTCAGCTTAAAAATTTTTTCCAAACAAAAAAATCTTGGTCTATATATTTGGGGTGATGTAGGCCGAGGTAAGACACTAATTACAAATGAATATTTAAAGCACATCAAGGGTAAAGATGTAAGAACTTTTCATTACATAGACTTTATGAATTATGTCCATGATCAATTAAATAATTTTTCAGGCTTAAAAAATCCATTAAGGAAAATTTCTAAAAATCTTTGTAAGAATAGATTGATTTTTATTGATGAATTTCAGGTGGAAGATGTTGCTGATGCAATGATAGTAGGTGATCTGCTTTTACAGTTAAAAGAAAATGGTACAAAGTTAATATTAACTTCAAATGCTCATCCTAATGATTTATACAAAGATGGTCTTCAAAGACAAAAATTTCAAGAATCAATTGAAGCTTTTCTAAAGAATATTACCATTCACGAACTTAAAGGAGAGACTGACTATAGAACTAGAAATATCATTCAGTTAGCTAAAAATGATGACACAATTTATTCTGATGAAGACATATCAACACTAATTAAAAAAAATTTTGGTATTGATAAATTGGAATCAAATGAAGTTGAAATAAATCATAGGAAATTTGGATGTAAGGTAGTTTCAAATAATATTTTATGGATAGAATACTCAAGTTTTTTTAATGCACCTACTGGTGCAAAAGACTATAAACATATATGCAATAAATTTGATTGGATATTTATTAGTAAACTTCAAAGCAGCGATGATAATTATATTGATATTGTTAGAAGATTTATCTCATTTATTGATATAGCATATGCAAATCAAGCAAAAATTAAAATTTTCTTTAACGATCTTGATATAAATGAACTATATACCGGATCTAAAATTGATCTGCTCTGGAATAGGTGTGCTAGCAGACTTTCTGAAATGCGAACTTACGAATATTTAAATAGTAATTAAAATAAAATTCATATAAATATTGCTATATTTCCTTCTAAACATTAATATTCGCTTCTCAAATTAAATGATTATGAAAACTTATTCGCTTAAAAAAGAAGAAGTAGAAAGAAGCTGGTTTCTTCTTGATGTATCTGATCGAGTTCTTGGAAGAGTAGCAACAAAGATTGCAGATAGAATCAGAGGGAAAGATAAACCAACATATACTCCTCATACCGATGGTGGTGATTATGTTATCGTTATTAATGCTGAAAAAATTAAAGTTACTGGAACGAAATATACTGATAAAAAATATTATCGTCATTCTCTTTACCCTGGTGGTTTAAAGTCTCAATCATTTAAAGAACTTAGTGAGAAAAATCCTGAAAGAATTATCGAGGAGGCAGTAAAGGGTATGCTTCCAAAAAATAAACTCGGCAAGTCAATGATAAAAAAACTTAAAGTTTTCAAAGGATCACAGCATGATCATGAATCACAACAACCTACTGAGTGGAATCCAATCTAATGAGTGCTGAAATCTATTATGCAACTGGAAGAAGAAAAACTTCTTCAGCAAGAGTTTATCTTCAAAAAGGTAAGGGTATTATTTCAGTTAATGATACAAACTTAGATGAATATTTTGGTAGGAAAGTTGCTCAAATGTTGGTGAAGCAACCTTTGGAGTTAGTAGAACTTTCTGAAAAAGTTGATATTAAAGTTAAAGTTAAAGGTGGTGGTAGTTTTGGACAAGCTGGTGCAATTAGGCATGGTATATCGCGGGCTCTAACTTTATTTGATGAGGAGCTAAGACCTCAACTCAAAAAGGCTGGACTTCTTACTAGAGATCCTAGAAGAGTAGAAAGAAAGAAACCTGGTTTAGTAAAAGCAAGAAAAAGTAAGCAGTTCTCAAAAAGATAATAATACCAAATCTTTCTTGCTTATTTTCAATTATAACTGAATTTTATATTGCATAATTATGTTATAATCTTGACCGTTATTTGAGTAGCACACAGCCTAAATGCAAGAAAAAGATAAGACAAGAAGAAAGGTTTTAATTGGCCTAACAAGCGCTGTAGGTTTGTCAGGATTACCCTTTGTTGCAACACCATTCATAGCAGCTTGGAACCCAAGCGCTAAGGCTAAAGCAGCTGGTGCCGCAGTTAAATTAGATGTATCAAAAATGCAATATGGACAACAAATTCAAGTTGCTTGGAGAAAGCAGCCAGTTTTCATTGTAAGACACACAAATGAGAGTCTTGCTGGTTTAGATTTATCTTTAGATAAATTAGCTGACCCCAACTCAGATCAAATTATTGAACCATATAAAGGTCTAAACCCATCTAGATCTAAAAATCCAGAGTATTCAGTTATGTCTGGTGTTTGCACTCATCTAGGTTGTTCTCCAAAATATCATCCGGAAGTAGAGCCAAAGGCTTGGGATGCATCTTGGAAAGGGGGGTTTTTTTGCCCTTGTCATGGATCAATGTTTGATATTGTTGGAAGAGTTTATAAAGGTGTTCCAGCGCCTACAAATTTAGTGGTTCCTCCTCATATGTTTGAAGGAACTATACTAACAATTGGAGAGGATAAGGAGTTATAAATGAGCGAAATGGCAGGAAAATTATTTTCATGGGTTAATAGCAGGCTTCCAATTGTAAATACTTTTGAGAGACATCTTTCTAAACATCCTGTGCCATCTAAAGTTAACTTTTGGTATCTATTTGGAGCATTAGCTGCAGTAACTTTAATCATCCAAATTGTATCTGGTATTTGGTTAATAATGCCATATTCAAATACGGAAGAGCAGGCTTTCTCATCGATTGAATACATAATGAGAGATGTCGACTATGGTTGGGTTATTAGGTATATCCATACTACTGGAGCATCTTTATTTTTTGCAGTTGTATATCTTCATATGTTTAGAGGACTTTTATATGGCTCATATCAGAAACCAAAGGAGCTAGTATGGATTTTTGGTTGCACAATATATTTGGCAATGATGGCAGAAGGTTTTCTTGGATATGTTTTACCTTACGGTCAAATGTCATATTGGGGCGCTCAAGTAATTATTTCACTTTTTGGAGCTATTCCCTATATTGGAGAATCTTTGGAACTTTGGGTTAGGGGAGATTACTACATATCTGGTATTACAGTATCTAGGTTCTTTGCATTACATGTTGTAGCTTTACCTTTAGTATTAATAGCTTTAGTTTTTTTGCATTTAGTTGCGTTGCATGAAGTTGGAGCTGGAAATCCAGAAGGCGTAGACATTGAAGAATATTTAGATGATGACGGAGTTCCTTTAGATAGCGTCCCATTCTTTCCATACAAAGTTTTAAATGCATTAGTTGCAATAGGTGTCTTTATGACAGTTTTTTCAATAATTATGTTCTTTTTTCCTGAAGGCGGAGGTTACTTTATTGAAATGGCTAACTTTCAGGAAGCGAATCCTCTTGTAACACCTGAACATATTGCACCGGTATGGTATTACGCACCCTTCTACACAATGTTAAGGGCTATTCCTGATCCTCTTGGTGGTTTAATAGTAATGGCTGCTGCAGTTGCAATATTCTTTATTGTTCCTTGGTTAGACAGAAGTAAAGTTGCCTCCATTAGATACAAAGGAATATATAGTAAAATTGCCTTAACTATGTTTGGAGTAAGCTTTCTTACTTTAGGATATCTTGGAACAGTGGGAGTTACGGAAATTAGAAAAACTATGAGTGTAATATGCACTATAATTTATTTTTCATATTTCTTATTAATGCCTATTTACACAAAGTATGAAATAACCAAAGAAGTGCCAAAAAGATTATGAAAATTAATCTAAACTCTCCAAAATATCTTGTAATTAGTTTATGTATCTTTATTTCAGTCTTCTTTGTAAATAATATCAACTCAGCAGAGGGAGGGCCATGTAAGGATTATGGTGAATGCGATGAATTTAAATATTCATTAAATGATGTTGAATCTCTTCAAAGAGGTGCTTCAACATATATTAATTATTGTTACGGTTGTCATTCATTAAAATATTCAAGGTGGAATAGGGTTGCTGAAGACCTTCAAATTCCAGAAGATATTTTTTTTGAAAATCTTGTTTTTGATAAATCAATAAAGCCTGGAGATTTAATGGTTGGAGCTATGTCTGAAGAATCAGTTAATTGGTTCGGAGTGGCTCCTCCGGATTTAACATTAGTATCAAGATACAAGGGTGATGATTGGATTTATTCTTACCTTCGAGCTTACTACGAAGATTCATCAAAACAATATGGTGTTAACAATTTGGTTTATCCTGGTACCGCTATGCCCAATGTTTTGTTATCTCTTCAAGGCAATCAAAGATTGGTTTGCAAAGATGTTCCAGTAATAGCTAGAAATGGTGGAGAAAAAAGAGATGTATCTGGAAATACCATATATCAAGAAAAATGTGGATTCCTTAAAGTAGAAGATGGCACAGGAAAATTATCAAAGGAAGAATTTGATGATTTAATATATGACTTAACAAACTTTTTAGTTTATGTGGGGGAACCTATTAAAGCAACTAGAGAAAGAATAGGTTGGTATGTTGTGTTTTATTTTTTAATTTTTACAGCCTTATCATCATTGCTATATAGAGAGTATCATAAAGATTATAATAAATAAGTGAGGAGAAAATGATTTTATATTCAGATAGAGACGATCATTACAGTCAAAGGGTAAGAATAGTGCTTGCTGAAAAAGATATAACTGCAGAGATCAATGAAGCTAAAGCAGAAGAGACTCCTGACGAGATTCTCTCCATAAGCCCTTACCATAAATTACCAATACTTGTTGATAGAGACTTAGCTATTCATGATCCATCAGTAATGATGGAATACTTAGATGAAAGATTCCCTCATCCTCCTCTTTTACCAGTTTATCCAGTTGCACGCGCAAATAGCAGAACCTTAATGTTAAGAATTGACAGAGAGTGGTGCCCTTTGCTTGACATATTGATTGAAGGTAAAAAGACAGAAAAAGAGTTAATGAAAATTAGAGAAGAATTATTGCATGAAATCTCATCGATAGCGCTTACCTTTAAAGAGTTTAAGTTCTTTATGAGTGATGAATTTACTATAGTAGATTGTTGCTTTGCACCAATCTTATGGAGACTAAAATCAGTTGGTATCAATTTGCCTGTTAATAGACATTTAAAGCCATTGATTGATTATCAAAATTCTATTTTTGAAAGACCGGGATTTCTAGATAGTCTTTCATCTATAGAAAGAGATCTCAAATCTGATTAATGTAATTTGAAGTAGAAACTTTCCATAAAGACAAGTTTCGATTTATACAGCCGCTTCTTTGAATTTTTAGATTTCCAGATTCTGGAAAAATATTTTTTCTAAAAAGATTATTTTGGTGAATCTTTTCAATCACTAGAAAATCATTGATCAATATTCTTTCTATTTCATCTTTAATTAGAGGTGTTTTTTTATTAATAATGTTTTCAATCAACTTATCATTAAATGGAATATAAGTACTCTCAAAATCCACTAATTTTTTTATATCATTTGCTTCATGGAAAATTTCAGTGGAAGAATAGAAATTAATATCTAAAGAATAATTCCTAAATATTGGAACAATAGTTTTTCCTAA
>CABYCL010000004.1 GCA_902517505.1 uncultured SAR86 cluster bacterium
ACCAGGAGTAAAGATTAATCCTGGTGAGCTGGTATAAGTTTTAGTTTTGTAAAAATACAAAACTAGATAGTTGCGTTTACGCAGCCGTCGAAGACCGTAGGTGTTGAGAGACTTAATTTCCTACGCAGGTGGTGTTCAAATTGTAATTTTTGCAATTTGTCGCCAAATAGTCGAAAGGCTTTAATTGGAGAATTGCTGTGGCATTATCTAAAAATGAAAAAGAAAATATAGTCCGGGAAGTTAAAGAAGTTGCATCCAATGCATCTTCATTAGTTATTTCTGACGCAAGAGGTTTGAAGGTTTCTGAACTTTCTGAGATATCTATTGATTCATCAAATTTTTCAGATTTAACTGATTGAATAATGTCCATAGCTTCTTCTAAAGAGTATGTTTTTTCAGGATCATGTTTTTCCTGAATAATTTTTTGTTTCTTTGTTAAATTACTCATAGGTCAGTTTCAACCCCCATACTTCTTGCAGTTCCAGCAATTATTTTTACAGCTGCATCCATATCATTTGAACTTAAATCTGGTTCTTTTGTTTTAGCAATATCTTCTAACTGAGCCCTTGATAATTTTCCAACTTTTTCTCTATTCGGCTCCCCGCTTCCTTTTGGTATATTTAATGCCTTTCTAATCAAGACCGCAGCAGGTGGTGTTTTAACAACAAAATCGAAAGATTTGTCTTCATAAACATTTATAATGACAGGTAATGGCATGCCTTTTTCTGATTCTTGAGTTGCTGAATTAAAAGAATTACAAAAATCCATTATATTTAAACCAGCTTGTCCTAAAGCAGGTCCAACAGGAGGACTAGGGTTTGCCCCACCAGCTGGTATTTGTAACTTTAATATATTAACTACTTTTTTAGCCATTATGTTTTCTCAATTTGCATAAAATCTAATTCAACTGGTGTTGCTCTTCCAAGGATTTGGACTGCAACCTTAACCATGCTTCTTTCGTAATCTACGTTCTCAACAACGCCATTAAAATCATTAAATGGGCCATCACATACTCTAATAACTTCTCCAGGCTCATATATGATTTTTGGAGCAGGAGCATCTTCACCAACTTCAATTCTATTTATAATGTTATTTACGTCTTCTTCTGATATAGGTAATGGTTTATCTCTTGTCCCTCCGACAAACCCAGAAACTCTTGGTGTTGATTGAACTAATTGCCATGAGTCATCTTCTAGATTCATTTGCACTAAGATATATCCAGGAAAGAACTTTCTTTCCGTAGTTTTCTTTGCGCCACCTTTTAGTTCAACTATTTGCTCAGTAGGAATTAATATTTCACCAAATTTTTCAGATAGATTATTCAATACAATTCTCTCTTGAAGAGCTGCTTTAACTTTTTGCTCATAGCCTGAATAAGCTTGTATAACATACCATTCCATAAATTATCCTAATACCAATCCAGTTAAAAAGCTTAATAATGACTCAAGTCCCCAAAAAAATAAGCACAAAACAATTATTGCTCCAAAAACAATCATAAAAGTTTGAGTTGTTTCCATTCTTGTAGGCCATACTACTTTTCGTATTTCTGTTCTTGACTCTCTCATTAGTTTGATTGCGTTAGAGCCAAAATTTGTAATAGCAATTAAACTAAGTCCAACCAAAAATAAAAATAAAACTCCAAGCACCCTATATAAAAAAGCAACTTCAACAAAATAACTATTTCCAACAACAGCCATACCAAATACTGTCATAGCCAATAACCACTTTAGGTTATCAAGAGCTTTTGAAGTAGATTCTTTATTCATATTTCAACTCTCTCTACCAGTTAGTTCCTCTTGGCAGGCCAGGAGGGACTCGAACCCCCAACCCCCGGTTTTGGAGACCGATGCTCTACCAATTGAGCCACTGGCCTAAACTTTATTTTCATATCTTACAAAGACAAATAAGCCGAGGCATATAGCCTCGGCCAAAAAGTCTTATATTACTCTACTATTTTTGATACTACGCCAGCACCAACTGTTCTTCCGCCTTCTCTAATTGCAAACTTAAGTCCTTCATCCATAGCGATCGGAGCAATTAGTGAAACAACCATCTTAATATTATCACCTGGCATTACCATTTCAGTACCTTCTGGTAATTCGCAAGCACCAGTTACATCAGTTGTTCTGAAATAAAACTGAGGTCTGTAATTATTCATAAAGGGAGTGTGTCTTCCACCTTCATCTTTACTTAAAACATATATCTCAGCTTCAAATTTAGTATGTGGTGAGATTGATTTAGGTTTAGCTAAAACCTGACCTCTTTCAACAGCTTCTCTTTCAACACCTCTTAAAAGGACACCACAGTTCTCTCCTGCTCGACCTTCATCAAGTGACTTTCTAAACATTTCAACACCAGTACAAGTTGTTTCAGATGTTTCTTTGATACCAACAATTTCTAAAGCATCGCCAGTATTAACAATTCCAGTTTCAATTCTTCCTGTTACGACAGTACCTCTTCCAGAAATAGTAAATACATCCTCAATAGGCATTAGGAAGTTACCGTCTACAGGCCTTTCAGGCTCAGGTACATATGTATCAAGAGTTTCAATAAGCTTTTGTACAGAAGGAACACCGATATCAGAAGTATCTCCTTCTAGTGCCTTAAGCGCACTTCCAACAATGATTGGTGTATCATCTCCTGGGAAATCGTATTCGTTAAGTAGCTCTCTAATTTCCATTTCAACTAATTCAAGCATTTCTGGATCATCATTTTGATCAGCCTTATTCATATATACAACGATATATGGAACACCTACTTGTCTAGCAAGAAGAATGTGCTCTCTGGTTTGAGGCATTGGACCATCTGCAGCACTTACAACTAGAATTGCACCGTCCATCTGTGCAGCACCTGTAATCATGTTTTTTACATAATCAGCGTGGCCTGGGCAATCAACGTGAGCATAGTGTCTTGCTGTTGATACATACTCAACATGAGAAGTAGCGATAGTTATGCCTCTTTCTCTCTCTTCGGGAGCATTATCAATATTTGCAAAATCAACTGCATCTCCACCAAAAACCTCAGCAGCAACCTTTGTTAAAGCAGCTGTAAGTGTAGTTTTACCATGGTCAACGTGACCAACAGTACCCACATTAACGTGGGGTAAGGTTCTCTCGAATTTTTCTCTAGCCATTTTTATGCCTCTCTAAAATTGTTATAAATGGAGCTCATAACCGGACTTGAACCGGTGACCTCTTACTTACCAAGCAAGTGCTCTACCGCTGAGCTATATGAGCCCGTTAACAAGCATCCCATTTTTGGTGCCGTATTATCCCCTTAAAAAGCTACAAACTCAACCTTTTTTATAAGATATTTTATAGGTCAAAAATATCAAAAAAAATCATGGTGGAGAGGGTAGGATTCGAACCTACGTAGCCGAAGCGGCAGATTTACAGTCTGCTGGTATTAACCACTCACCCACCTCTCCATTTGAAGTTAAGTATTTTTGTTCTAGAATGTCTTTAAGTCAACTAATTTCTTTCTTTGAAAAAGCTAAATAAAGATAAAATTCTTCATAATTTGCCCTTAAATAAGGTAAATCTCAAGATTTATCATGATATCGACTCAACTAACAATGAGGCTAAAAGAATTAATTTAGATAAAGATTTTCATGTAATTATTGCTGAAAAGCAAACAAAAGGTAGAGGCAGACTTGGAAAAAAATGGTCTAGTCCTAATTCTGGAAATATTTATATGACAATATGTACTGAAAATGACCTTTCTAAATTACCTATTAGTCTTATAACAGGATTAATTTGTAAAAAAGCTATCAATAAAATTTCTAATAAATCCATAATAATGCTGAAATGGCCGAACGATATTCTGCTAAATAACAAAAAAATTGGTGGAATTTTAGTTGAAAGTGAAATTTATAATAAAAAAATAAGAACAATAATCGGTATTGGCATTAATATAAAAATAAAAAAAGAAGAATCATGGTGGGGTGATCTATCTGAATTTAGTATTGAAGCCAAAAGAAATGAACTTATTAACCAAATATTATCTAATTTCATTGAAAAATCTGATAAGTTAGATTTCAACTGGATGGATGAATGGAAAAATAGTTGTATTCATATGAATAAAAAAATCAAAATTAATAATGGTGACGCCTTTGAAAAGGAAGCTATATTCTTAGGTGTTGATAAGAATGGAAATGCAATTGTTAAAACTGACCAAGGAAGAGAATTAATATCCAGCGGCGAAATTAGCATCAAAGGAATTTATTAAAAATGATACATTATGTTAAAAATATTTCTATCAATGAAAATATTCCTGGGGATTTAGAAGAAATAGTTTTTGGAGCTGGCTGTTTTTGGGGTGTAGAGAGAAAATTTTGGAATTTATCTGGAGTATTTGTTACATCAGTTGGATACTCAGGTGGTGATACAGATAATCCAACTTATGAAGATGTTTGTTATAAAGATACCGGTCATGTTGAGGTAGTAAAGATTTATTACGATCCGAAAGTCATTAGCCTCAATGAAATACTAAAAATATTCTGGGAGTGTCATGATCCTACTCAAGGCCTGAGGCAGGGCAATGATATTGGAACTCAATACCGATCGGTAATCTTTTGTACAAATGAGGATGACATTAAAAGAGCCAATCATAGCAAAGAAAAGTTTCAAAACGTTTTAAGCAAAAATAAATATGGTGATATTACAACTGAAATTAGTTTAATAAAGAATTACTTTTTGGCAGAAGAATACCACCAGCAATACCTAGCCAAAAATCCTAATGGATATTGTGGGCTAGGCGGAACTGGTTGTACTCTAGATTAAAGATTAATCAGGATTATACTGAAGTAAAGCTTGCTCCATGTATGTTCTTACAGATTTAAATGTTGTTCCAGCTTCTTGAACAAACTCTGCAAACTGAGGTGTATTCATGTAGTTTGCTAAAAAATCAAGTGCCTCAGCATTTGAATTAAAGTATACAGAAACTGAATGAGTAACATTTCCTCCACCAGTATGCTGTTGCCTCAAAAGATATGCTTCACCACCAAAAGATTCTTTAAACATCTTTGCTGACATCTTTTTAAAAGCATTGAAATAAACAACAGGATTGCTTACTTCACTTACAAAAGTGACTCCGTAATTAGCACCTCTTCCATCACCTTCAACTATCAAATAGCTAGTCAGATTTTGATAGTAAGGTTCCGCTCCAGCAGCGGCCATCTCCTGACCAAATACGGCAAAGGCAGGTGAACTAGAAAATATTTCAGATGCTTCTTGAAATCTTTCAGCACTCTTATAATAAAAATTTATCGAATGGGTAATGTTTGTATAACCTTGAAGACTAATCCTTGATAAAGCAGCCTCATATTTTTGCTCTTTTATGTCTGGACTATTCATCATTTTATCGAATGCAGCTCCACACGCAGGTTCATTAGGACAACTAAAGAAATAGTTTGCCTGGAACTTAGAATAATTTGGTTCAGTATGGTCATCAGCAATTAATCCAAGCGTGGATATCATAGCTATACTTAATATAATTTTTTTCATTTTCTCTCCATAAATAAAAATTGAGTATTTAAATTATATTAATATATTTATTTATGCAACATAATAAATGTAAACATTATGTATCTTTCAAGTTAATAACTAATGATGTAAAATTTGCGCTTCGCCACCTTAGCTCAGTTGGCTAGAGCAGTTGATTTGTAATCATCAGGTCGTCAGTTCGAATCTGACAGGTGGCTCCATTATTTGTCAAAATTTAATTTATTTAATAGTATGAGATATGAATTCAGAAAACGAATCTAAAACTAGTAAAGACGAGAATCTAAAGAAAGATTTTAAAATTGGACAATATGTATATGTTGCAATTTATGTTTTCTTGGTAATTTGTCTTATTGTTTTAGCAACTTAACAAATGGACCTTACAACATATATTATTGGCAATTTAGTTTTAATTGGCCTCTTATACTGGGTTGTAAAAAATAAAGATAATTAATTTCTATATCCGTTAGGCTTTTCTTTATTTTTAGTATACCTATCAGTTAACCTTGTCATCCTAGAGGTTAAATCAACATCTTTTCCATTTATGAAGACCTTTTCAGGCATTGAAGATGGCTCTAATGGATCAGCATCCCAGATAATAAGGTCAGCAATTTTACCTTGAGCAATTTGTCCTCTGTCCCCCAGATTAAAAACTTCTACTGGTGAAAGAGTTAATGCTTTGATTGCGCCAGCATAAGACATTCCATTAGCAACAGCTACCCCAGCCCCTTGCCTGACAAGATGAAAATTATGACTCCTTGGAGCATTAAACATTATAGTAATGCCTAGCTTCTCTAGCTTTGCAGCTAGCTCAATATTTGCTGCTAGCTCATCAAATGATTCAGGGATATTGTTGATAGGATTTATTATCAAAGGGATATCATTTTCTGCTATTTGATTAGCAACTAAACCAGCTTCTTGAGCTCCCATAATTATTAGGTTTAAATCATATTTTCTTTTTATCTCAATTAACTTTAATAAATCTGAAGCTCTATTAGCATCAATTATTAAAGGAAGATCATCGTTAACTAATTTATATAATGCTTGAAGGTCTCTTGGGTGAAGCTCCATAGTTTCCGCAATTGGAGAATCATCAATGAGTTCAGCAATTTCTTTATATGTTTCCATGTCTCTTGAACCTAGAGAGGAGGCAAATTCAAGTAAGTCTTCAATAATTGAGAATGTCTCTGCTCTTGATTTACCGCCTGAGCCCCCTACTCTGCCAATCATTACAATATCTTTGGAGCCTGATATTTTGATATTGCTATCAAGCACGAAAAAAGATCCGAGCCCGCCTATGGGACTATCTGTGTTTTGAGGAAGGGTGAGAGTTGATGTTATTCCATTAGATCTATTCCATGGAATTAAAACTGAATTTGGATTAAATGCGTCATAAATACTAAAACCGATTTGATATAAATCAGACGAGTCATCTCTGGTTACACTTAATGCCCCAATTTCGACAATTCCTATGTCAGTATCAGTAGGTATAATGCCTGGGGTTAATATTTTACCTGTAGCATCTATAACAAGATCACCACGAAGATTTGAGGTTGAGACTCTAGAGATTTTATTATCTTCAATTAAAACATTTCCAATAAAAGCATCGTTATTTTTTCCGTCATATATGGTTACATTTTGAATAAGAGTACTCTCAGAATTAATAACTCCATTAAAAAATATTAGAAAAATGAAAATGACTTTTTTTGAAAAGTTCATCATTCCTTTATCCTATTTTTATTTGGGCTAATTATCCCTACATCAAAATCGCTTGCAGGCTGAAAATCACTTTCTTTGTCATATGCAGTTGCGCCATCAATGAATACTTTTTCAACAAGAGCATAAACACTAAAAGGATTTTTTGACCATATAACAACATCAGCATTTTTTCCTACTACTAAAGAACCAGTTTGCTCATAAATGCCTGCTGCTTTTGCAGGATTAGAAGTAATCCAATTCATAGCTCTTGCCTTGGTAATATCAAAACCTGCTCTTAATCCAGCTGATAAAGCTTTTGATGCTTCTTGATTTAAATGCTGAATCCCAATTGCATCATCTGAATGAACAATCGCACATCCTTTTCCGCCAAGAGCCTGATCAACAATAGCTATATTGGCCTGAACCATATCATATGCTTCATGTTTAAATCCCCACCAGTCAGCCCATAAAGCCCCACATATATTATTTTCTGCTAATAAGTCTGCAATTTTATATGCTTCGACACCATGATGAAATGCAGTAATCTTGTAATTAAATTCATTAGCAATATTTATCATTGTTGCCATTTCTTCTGCTCTATAACAATGATTGTGAACTAATATTTCTCCCCTAAGAACTCCTGCAAGAGTCTCCATTTCAAGATCTCTTTGTGGTGCATATCCCATCTCTTTTGCATCATCTGACTTAGATTCATATTCATTTAGTCGGTTTAAATAAGCTTCTGCTTGAATCCATGATTTTCTGTAACCAGCTGCATTTCCCATCCTAGTCGATGGTGCTTGTTGTCGATTGCCATAAACCCTTTTAGGGTTTTCTCCGCATGCCATTTTTAAGGAATGAGGAGCATCAGGGAATTTCATAGAATTAATAGTATTTCTTTGTAAATTCTTAACAGTAACGCCCCTTCCTCCAATTAAATTAGCTGATCCTGGCAAAATATGAAAAGCAGTTACGCCGCCTTTCAAAGCTAAAGCATATTGAGGGTCTTGAACCCAAATAGAATGTTCAGCCCAAACATCAGCAGTAACTGGACTTGTAGCTTCATTTCCATCAGAACTTGTACTTACTCCAGGAGCAGGATAAACGCCCATATGAGAATGTATATCTATAATTCCAGGCGTTACCCATTTATCAGACGCTTCAATTACTTTAAAGTCATTAGTGCTTGGTAAGTCTTTTCCAATAGCTACAATTTTTCTATTTTGAATTAAAAGATCAGTTTCTATAAATTCATTACCTTCACCATCATAAATATTTGCATTTCTAATTAGAATATTTTCAGAAGGTAAAGGTTCATATGTTGATTGAAATGGCTCAGCTTGGATAAAGCATGCAAAGATTAAAAAGTAATATTTTATTAACTTGGCCATACAATGAATAATATAATCTATAATAATCAAAAAACAAAAAATATATTATGCAGTTAAATTATTTTAATAGGCCTTATTTCGAAAACGGAGCAATAAATAAAATATCCGAAGTTTTAAAGTCTCTTGGAATTAAAAACCCTCTAATATGTTCCGATCCTGGCCTCTCTTCAATAGGCATGACTGACAAAATTAAAGATCTTATCGCTAATGATTTTTCTTCATCATTTTATGAAGAAACTCCTGCTAATCCAACAGAAAAAGCTGTAAATGAAGCCTTAGAGTTATATAAATTAAATGATTGTGATTGTGTTATTGGATTTGGAGGTGGGTCGAGCATAGATTTAGCTAAAGCAGTGGCCTTGATGGCAAACCATGAAGGTAATCTCATAGATTATTCTGTAAATGAAGGTGGGTATGGAAAAATAACTGAGACAGTCCCTATGATTGCTATTCCAACCACTTCCGGAACTGGAAGTGAAGTATCTGTTGGATCTTTAATTACAATGAATGATGGAAGAAAATTAATTTTCGCTAGTCCTCATTTAATGCCAGATGCAGCAATTTGTGATCCAGAACTTACAATTGGTTTGCCACCTATCCTTACAGCCGGAGCTGGAATGGATGCTTTAACTCATTGTATAGAAGCCATTTTATCTCCAATCAATGATCCCCCAGCTGAAGCTGTTGGCATAGATGGAATTGAGAAAATTATCAAAGAGGAAAGTCTTGTTAGAGCTTGCAAAGACGGACAAGATAAGGAAGCAAGATGGGGTATGATGATGGCATCCACAGAGGGCGCTATGGCTTTCTCAAAAGGCCTAGGGGCAGTACATTCAATGAGTCATGCATTAGGAGCTAACCAAGAATTGAGACTTCATCATGGAACTCTTAATGCGGTTATATTGCCATCGGTACTAAGATTTAATCAAAATCATGTTGGTAATAAATACTCAAGGATTGCACTTGCAATGGGGATAAATGAATCATCTAATTTAGCAAATGAAATTGAAAAATTAAATGAAAAAATTGGAATGCCAGGCAGTCTAACAGAAATGGGCGTCACTGAAGATATGATTCCTGGACTGGTTGCTCACGCTATAACTGATCCTAGTAATTTAACTACGCCTAGACTACCTTCTCAAGAAGAGTGGGAAAAACTATTTCTTGAGGCAATGTAAAAATTACTTGAAAAATTAAATAATAAATGGTCTAGTATGTCCCATAAATAATTATGAATAAAAAATATCTAATATATTCCTTTATTTTTATAGCTAGTCTATCTTTGCATAGCTTTGCTGATCATCATGACCATTTCAGTTTTGAAGAAGAGCACATTGCTGAGTGCCAAGCATGTGAAGAAAATGTTGAAATCCAAATTGCTTCAACAAAAAACAAGAGCAATTATTTAAAAGAATCCCCTGAAGCAAATCTAACCAATGGATTTGTAAATCAAAAACAAAAATCAAACCTATCTAGAGCCCCTCCTTCACATTAGTTAATTTTTATTTTTTTAACTAATTTTCATACTCAAGGAGGAAATATGAAAAAATTTTTTAACGCGATAATAGTATTAATCGCTTTTCATTCGAACAGTATAATTTCTCAAGATGTTGAAGAGATTGTTGTTACTTCTGCGCTGGTTGATACAACTGAAATTACAAATCCACTATATGTAATTGATGGAAATGATATTTTAGATGATGCTACTACTAGTTTGGGTGATGCAATCGATACTTATTTGGGTGTATCTATAGCTGACTATGGCGCTGCTGTAGGACAACCAATCATTAGAGGTATGTCAGGCCCAAGAGTTAAAATCCTTAAAAATGGAATGGTCAATCGTGACGTTTCCGGACTTGGAGTTGATCACTTAAATGATGTTGATCTAAATGATATATCTCAAATTGAGATTGTCAAAGGTCCATCCTCTTTGCTTTATGCAAATGGAACAATCGGTGGAATTATCAATGTAGTTGATGACACTATATCAACAGTTAATTTTGAGGCTCCTGAAGCAGACTTTAGCCTGGAAACTCAATCAGTAAATGATGGTGAAGCCCAATCTTTTAGTTACAAAGAAAATATAGGTGGATTTAATTTTAGCCTAGGTTTTAAAGATGTAGATTTTGGAAACTATGATATTCCTGATGGAGCTGTAATGCATGAAGAGGAAGAGCATCATGATGAAGATGAGCATGAAGAAGATGAGCATGAAGATGAACATCATGAAGAGGATTTAGGGTATGTAAATAACTCAGATTTTGCAGTTGAAGCAACTAAGTTTGGTATTTCAAAAACAGGAGATTGGGGTTATATAGGTTTTGGAATAGACAATCTTGAAAGTGTTTATGGTATTCCTTTTCATGGAGATGAGCATGGTGATGAGCATGGCGACGAACATGGAGATGAGCATGGTGATGAAGATGAAGAAGGGCATGATGAACATGGAGAAGAAAGAATTTTCTCAACTACTGACTCAGAAACTTTCACTATCAAAGGTTCTTACAATGTTAATGGTAGCCTAATAAATAAAATCGACTTCTCTTATCGTGATTCTGATTACACTTTAACTGAAGCCCACGAAGAAGAAGAGCACCATGATGAAGAAGAACATCATGACGAAGAAGAACACCATGATGAAGATGAGGAAGAACATGAGGAACATGCCCCAACTGTCTTTGCAAATCAAGCTACAGAATATGGAGCAATCTTCGATATTTCCAACGATTATGCAACTCAAAAAATTGTTTTAAATTTTGTTGATGAAGATAATTCAATTGTTGGAGAAGAGGCATTCATGAATCCAGCAAATAATGAAGAATTTACTATGGGTTACTATTTAAGTAAGGACTTTGATTTATTTAATGTTGACTTAGGAATGAGAATTGATCAAATAGATAGATCTGGTAGTGTTACTGACGAAGATCATGGAGATGTTGATAATTATTCAATAGATGATACTACTAATAGTTTTGCTTTTAGCTTAGGCCGTGATCTTAGTGATACTTTGGACGTAAACTTAGGTTTTGCGAGTGTTGAAAGGCTTCCATCAGTTATAGAGCTCTTTATGAATGGGCCGCATATGGCTACTGGAAGATTTGAAGTTGGCGATCCAACACTTACCGCAGAAACTTCTAATAACTTTGATATCACCTTTAGTTTTGATAATGGTGATTATTATGGTTATGCAAGCTTTTATGTAACAGATGTTGATAACTATATTACATTAATGGATGAGGACGAAGATCATGATGAGCATGAAGATGAGCATCATGACGACGAAGATGAGCATCATGATGATGATGAGCATGAAGATGGTCATGATGATCATGGTCATGGCAACTTAATCCACGCAAATTATGTTCAAGAAGATGCAGAGTTTGATGGTTATGAAATTGAGCTTGGAAGAACTATTAAAATGGCAAATGGTGATCTTACTCTTTCATTTGGTAGAGACGTTGTAAATGCTGAATTTACTGATGGTCATAATGTCCCAAGAATCAATCCAGCAAGAAACGTTTATTCGCTTATCTATGATCAAGGCGACGTTCTTTTCAAACTTAATCTAAAAGATGTTGATGAACAAAATGACTTTGGTGAGGGTGAGACTGCAACTGATGGATATAGCATGCTAGATGCAAGGCTTACTAAAACATTTGATTTAGATGGAGAAAGCAAATTAAAAGTTTCATTATATGGAAGAAATTTGCTTGATGAGAAAGCTAGAAATCATGCATCATTTGTTAAAGATCAGGTTCCACTTCCTGGTAAGAATGTTGGACTAAAATTTAATTTAACTTTCTAAACTTTCTACAACTCAAACAACATTGGCCCTTTTAGGGCCAATGTTTTTTCTATATATTCTAATTTTTATGTTATCTACATAAATAAGAATCTATAATCATGTTTATGTTCTTCAACAAAAAAGTCCTTGTTCTAATTTTTGCAACATTTTTTGTATATTCAAATGATGTTGAAGAAATAATTGTTACTGGCTCGATGGTAAAAAATGCAGAGAATGATCTATCACCAGTTCAAGTAATCAATGAAAATAATTTTAAAAATCTTAACATCACAAATATTGGTGAAATTAGCAAATATCTAAATGTGAGCTCTGGATCAAGGTTTCAATCTAATGCTCTTGAGGGAATTGATCAAGGGATGTCATCTATTACTTTAAGAGGTTTGGATAGTTCAGCTACTTTATTATTATTAAATTCAAAAAGGCATACCTTCTCAGGAACGCCTTCTAATAATGGAAATGGTTATATTGATGCAAATATTGTTCCAGAAATTGCTATTGAAAGAATAGAAATTCTTAAAGAAGGTGCTACATCAATATATGGCTCAGATGCTATTGCAGGAGTAATTAATTTTTTAACATTTAAGGAATTTGACGGGCTGAGGATAAAAGTCGGAAAACAATCAACAACAGACTATAACCAAGATGATGATAGTGTTGGAATCCTCTATGGGATGAAAATCCTAAATGGAAATCTTGTGATTGGATTGAATGCGCTTGAAAGATCTCCCCTATCAGCTAATGAAATAGAAGGAATTGCTGAACTTGGTTTAAGTGGTCTTGGAAAAACCTTTAAAGTTCTTGGACCAGATACAGTCTCATCTGGACTTTATGCTGGAGTTTATCCAAAAGAAAGTCAATTTGTTCCTGACCCAAATTGTGAAGATAATGGAGGCATTCTTGATGGAAGTTTTTGTAGATTTCTATATGGAGAGAGATTTAATATTGTTAATGATGAGAGTCATAGAAAAATTTATATAAATTTTTCAAAAGAAACTAATTCTTTAAGACATGATTTTCATTTCATATCCTCTGAAGTTGAGGTAAATGATAATCCTCAGTCTCCTTCTTACCCTGCCCTTCCATTTCTATCAAGAAACATCGAGCCAGGAGAAGGTGGTAGCCCATTTAATGTTCCAGTTGTATGGTATGGAAGACCTCTTGGTTCAGAGTTTAAATCGCCGCATTCACCAAAAGACATTGAGCAATTTAATTTTAATTACAGCTTATCTTTTTTAATTAATCAAAAAACAGATGCAGAAATTTCGATTACTAAAAGTGAGCACTCAAATAATCATTTTAGACCAGACATAATTGATTCAAGATTTCTTGCAGCCATAAAAGGAAATGGCGGACCTAGTGGTAATCAAACATGGAATATCTTTGATTCAAACCAAAACTCACAATCGCTTATTGATTTTGTCAGAGGTGCAGAAGTTTCCTCAAAAATAGCTGACCTTACCTCCTTAAATGGAATATTTAATACAGAAATAAGGGGTTTAGGCTTAGCTTATGGATTTCAACTTAATAGAGAAAGCCTTGATATAAATTATGATGAAATTAGCAGAGCTGAGTTTGATAAAGATGGAAAGTTATTAAAGACAGCAGATCTTTTCTTTCTTGGTGGTGGTATTAATTTATCAAAATCAAGAAATAGCAATGCAATTTTCTTTGAATTAGAAAAAAATGCTTATGAAAATTTAGATATAAGACTTGCTGCAAGATATGAGTCTATGAAAAATGAATCCTCATTTGATCCAAAAATTTCTTTTAAATATATGGTCTCTGATTTATTTACAATAAGATTTTCAAAAGGAACTGCATTTTCTTCCCCTTCCATGGCTCAAATGTTTTCTAGTGAGATTAATCTAGGAAGTGTAAGAGACATTAGTAGTTCAGTTTTTGTAAGGCAGGCTTCAATAGGTAATCCAAATCTAAAACCAGCTACCTCTAATAACTCAAATCTAGGATTAATATTTCAAAAAAATAGCCTTAGATTGAGTTTTGATATTTGGGAAATAGATTATGAAGATAGAATTGAGGTTGAAAGTGCTCAAGCAATCTTATCTTCTAATCCAAATGGATCTAGCATTACAAGAAATGAATTCGGTGATCTAATTGGTGTTACAACAACATACTTCAATGAAGATAATACTTTAATTAGAGGCATGGATATCCAAATACAATATCTTATTGAGCTCATTAAAGGAGAAGTCTCAATTAATATATTGGGCACAAATTTATTAGACTTCAAAACCCCAAGTCTTACAGATCCAAATCTTATGATTAATCGGGTTGGAAAATTTAATTTTGATAGCCATACTTTTTCTTTACCAAAGAAAAGACTAAATTCTTTTATAAGTTGGGACTTTAATAATTACAGTTTGAGCTTAAATTCGAGATATTTGGATAGCTATTTTAATGAGCGAACAATAACTGGATTGGGACTGACCTATGGATATGATAATCAAGTAAAATCTTTCTTTGTTCATGATATATCATTTGGAAAAAATATTGATATAACAAGAGGTGATTTAGATATTAATCTTTATCTGTCTAATATGTTCAATAAATCTGCTCCAAGGCTTTATGATGCTCCAGATTTTAGTTTTGATACAAGATTGCATGATCCTAGAGGAAGGATTTTAGGATTAAATATTGAATATAATTTCTGAAACTTCATAGGTATTTTTAAAAAATGAATGACCTAATAAATGCTATCGACCAGGTAATTGAAGAAAATGATTTACCCCATGAATGGTCAAAAGGTATTGCTACCGAAATCAAAGAGCTTAAGCATAAAAAAGAATCCAACAACAGAATAGATTTAAGGTCTCAACCTTTTGTAACAATAGATGGAAAAGATGCAAAAGATTTTGACGATGCTATTTTTTGTAGAGAAGAATCTAATGGCTTCATGCTTCAAGTAGCAATTGCAGATGTTGCTGATATTGTAAAAGAAGAAACAGAGATAGACTTTGAGGCATTAAAAAGAGGTACATCTATTTACTTCCCAAGAAGAGTTATACCGATGTTGCCAGAGGAAATCTCAAATAATCTATGTTCTCTTGTTCCTAAAGAAGATAGAAATGTTTTGGTATGTGAAATTATTTTTAATATTGAAGGTGTCATTAACTCATATGAATTTAATGAAGCAGTAATCAATTCTCATAAAAGATTTACATACAATGAGGTTGAATTTCTTGCAAAAGAAAAGCATACAGATATTAGTTCAAATATTTTAAATTCTATAATTTCACTACAAAAGCTAACAAAGAAACTTCTTAAAAAAAGACATAAAAGAAAGGCGCTTGAAATAGATTCTGCTGAACCTGTTCTTAAGTTTGATAATAAAGATGTAATAAATGAAATATCACTTCCTAAAAGGCTATTTGCGCATCAGATGATAGAAGAAGCAATGATTTCAGCGAATATCTGCGCTGCTAAATTTATCAAAAAACATCTTGGATTTGGTGTTTATAGAGTTCACGAAGAACCTGAAAATTTAAAAATAGAGAATTTAAAAAAATTTTTTTCATTAAAGGGGCTTTCTTCAAAATCATTTTCAGACTCTTTGGAATTAATAAATGGTTTTATTGGTCACGTTAATAAACATAAAGAAAATAAAATGCTAAATATACTAATACTTCAATCACTAAAAAGAGCGCAATATTCTACAAATGAAATTGGTCATTTTGGTCTTCAATTGAAAGAATATTCTCATTTTACTTCTCCGATAAGACGATATCCGGACTTAATATCTCATAGACTAATAAAAAACATTTTAAACAAGAAAATTACAACTCAATCTAAAGAAAACCTTGAAGAGAAACTAAGTGAACTGTCATCCCTAGAAAAAAGAGCAGAAAATTCATCTAGGCAAGTTACTCAACAGCTTATATGCCATCATCTAAAAAAATTTATTGGACATGATTTCTTATCATTGGTGGTTGGTATAACTGAGTTTGGGTTATTTTGTGAAATTGAAAAGCACTTTATATCTGGATTGGTTCATGTATCAGATCTAAGACGTGATAGATATATTTTTGATAAAGAAGCAAATATACTGAAGGGGAAAAGAACGGGGAGAACCTTTAGAATAGGACAAAAAATTAGAGTTCAATTGGCTAATGTAATTCCTGAAGAAAGAAAAATAATTTTAATACCCAAGTAATTATGAATAAAGGTAGTGATCAAAAAAGAATAGGCTTTCATAGTATTGAAAGCATAATTGAAAACAATCCTCATAAAATTAAAAAATTATTTTTACCTTACTCAAGAGAGGATTCTAGAATTATAAACTTGATAAAAATGGCCGATAAAAATGGTATTAAGTATGAAATGTCCAAAAAACTTAAGCAAGAACCTGAGGCAATAATTACAAACGAAAACAGTCTGAATTTTAAAGATCTAAAAGAATTTCTTAATAATCAAGGAAATAAGCAATTAATAATCTTAATTTTAGATAACATTATCGATCCAAGAAATTTAGGAGCTTGTATAAGATCTGCGGCAGTTACTGGTGTGGATGCATTAATAATAAATAAACATCATTGTGCGCCTTTGAATGATATTGCACATTCTGTATCAGCAGGAGGATCTGAATATGTTCAAACTTTTTATGTATCTAATTTAATTAATTGTATTAAGTACTTAAAAGAATCAAATATAAATATCTATGGCTTAAGCGAACATGCAGAAAATCAGCATACGGATAATAACTTTATTGATAGCTCTGCAGTTATTATGGGTTCTGAAGAGCAAGGAATAAGAAAAAAAACACAAGAGAATTGTGATTATCTAATTAAACTTAGTAATAATAAAAATTTTAAAAGCTTTAATGTTTCAGTTGCAACTGGGATAATATTAGCTGAAGTATCAAGGCAGCGCACATGTTAAAACAAAGAACATTAAGAAATTCTATTAAAGCTGTAGGAATTGGTCTTCATACTGGTCAAAATATCAATATGGAGCTAATACCAGCTGAAGTTAATACTGGTATAAATTTTATTCGAACTGATGTAGATGAAAATCTTGTAATACCTGCAATAGCTCAAAATGTAGGTGATACCAGTCTATCAACTGCATTAGTGAAAAATAATGTAAAAATATCAACAATTGAACATTTATTGTCGGCTATAGCCGGTCTTGGTGTCGATAATTGTTTAATAAAAGTAGATGGTCCTGAAGTGCCTATAATGGATGGAAGTTCTAGTCCATTTGTCTTTCTTATTCAATCTGCAGGTTTAGAAGAACAAGACGCACTTAAAAAATTCATTAAAGTCAAAAAGGAAGTAACCGTAACGAGAGATGATGCTTACGCAACTATCAAGCCCTTTGATGGATTTAAGGTCTCATTTAAAGTTAGTTTTGACCACCCTATTCATAAAACTTTACCAAATGAATCAATTATAGATTTCTCAACAACTTCATTTGTAAAAGAAGTATGCAGAGCAAGAACATTTGGCTCAATGAGTGAAGCTGAAGAACTTAAGTCTAGAAATCTTGCATTAGGGGCTAGTGTTTCAAATGCAATTGTTTTTGGAGAAGAAGAAATCCTTAACGATGAAGGTTTGAGATTTAATGATGAAATTGTTAAACATAAAACACTTGATGCTATTGGCGATTTATATCTTTTAGGTGGGAATTTGATTGGGGAGTTTTCAGGATATAAATCTGGACATGAGCTTAATAATAAACTTCTTAGAAAAATTATTGAAGATGATGATGCGTATGAGACAGTAGAATTTGAAAATTCAAAAAATGCCCCAATTTCTTATGTAAGGCCTCCATTTGGGGATATTGAATAGGCGTAATTTTGAGTTATGCCTCAAAATTTTAAAATGTTAAATTTGTTTTCTAATATATTCGGATCTAAAAACGATAGAATTCTTCGAAGAATGAAATCGTTTGTAAATGATGCAAATAAATTAGAAGAAGAGTTATCAGGGAAACCAGATTCGTATTTTAATGAACTTAAAGAGGAGCTTGTTCAAAAATATAACGAAAATAAAAATGATATGTATTCAATTCTTCCGTATGCCTTTGCTGCAGTCAGAGAAGCAAGTAAAAGAACTTTAGGTTTGAGACATTTCGATTCTCAGTTGCTTGGGGGTATTTCATTGGCTGAAGGTAATATAGCTGAAATGAAAACTGGTGAAGGAAAAACACTTGTAGCAACATTACCTGTATACCTAAACTATGTTATGGGTAATAAAGCAGTAATTGTTACTGTAAATGATTACCTTGCTAGAAGAGATGCTGAATGGATGAGGCCAATTTATGAATTTCTAGGGCTGAAAGTTGGAATAGTAAACTCAAATCAACAGACCAAAGAAAAAATCTATGCATATAAATCTGATGTTATTTATGCAACTAATAATGAATTAGGATTTGATTACCTTAGGGATAATATGGCTCTTTCAGTCGAAGAAAGAGTTCAGTGCTCTCTTGATTTTGCAATTGTTGATGAAGTTGATTCAATATTAATTGATGAAGCTAGAACGCCTTTAATTATTTCTGGGCCGACCTCAGAGACATCAGATTTCTATAAGCAGATAAAGAAATTTATACCTCATCTTAAAAAACAAGATAGAGAAGGAACAGAAGAAGAGCCTTTGCTTGATGAAGAGAGAGGTCACTATTTAATTGATGAAAAAAATAGAAGTATAGAACTTACTGACGATGGTTATGTTTTAGTTGAAGATCTTTTAGATGAAGCGAATATGCTTGGAGATTCAGACGGTCTTTACTCGGTATCTAATTTAAAAATTATGAAGTTTGTTCAAGCAACTTTAAGAGCTCATTTTTTATTTCAAAAGAATGTGCATTATCTTGTTAGAAATAATGATGTTCTTCTCATCGATGAGCATACTGGAAGAACTATGTCAGGTAGAAGAATGAGTGAAGGAGTTCATCAGGCGCTTGAATGTAAAGAAAATGTTCCAATTCAAAGAGAATCACAAACATTAGCCTCAACAACTTTTCAAAATTTCTTTAGGCTTTTTTCTAATTTATCAGGTATGACTGGAACAGCTGATACTGAAGCTGTTGAATTTAGAGAAATATATGGTCTTGATGTCGTAATCATACCAACAAATGTTCCTATGATAAGAGATGATCACAATGATTTAGTATTTCTTACAAAAAAAGCAAAATATATGGCCTTAATAGAAGAAATAGAATCTTTAAGAAAAAAATCAGCTCCAATTCTTGTGGGAACTGTATCAGTGGATTCATCTGAACAGGTGTCTGAACTTTTAAAAGAAAAAAATATACCTCATCAAATATTAAATGCTAAACATCACGAAAAAGAAGCAGATGTAATTGCTAATGCTGGCAAGCCTGGGATGGTGACAATAGCTACAAATATGGCGGGAAGAGGAACTGATATTGTTTTAGGTGGTAGAAAAGATGATCAAGCTGAAGAAGATTGGAGTAAAAATAATAAGATAGTTTTAGAATCTGGTGGTTTGCATATATTAGGAACAGAAAGACATGAATCAAGGAGAATAGATAACCAACTAAGAGGAAGATCAGGTAGACAAGGCGATCCAGGTTATTCAAGATTCTTCTTATCTTTGGAAGATGATCTTTTGAGATTATTTATATCAGACAATAGAAGAGCACTTTTTGAAAAAATTGGTATGGGTGATGATCATATAGAACATAAAATGCTTTCTAGAGGAATTGAGAATGCTCAAAAAAGAATTGAGAATAGAAACTTTGATGCTAGAAAAAATCTTCTTGAATATGATGATGTTTCCAATGATCAAAGACAGGCTATATATTCATTAAGAAATCAGCTTTTAGAAGAAAAAGATATTAGTGAAACGATTAACGAGTTAATAAGATCTGAATTTAAAAGAATTTCAAATTTATATATTCCAGAAGAATCAATCGAATCTCAATGGAAGACAGAGGAACTCCAAGAATTTTTATTAATTAATTATGGTATCGGTAATGATATTCATGAAAGAGTTCAAAAAGATAAAAAATTAGTACCTGAAAGTATTGCGGATCTTATTACCAATCAGTCAATCGAAGTTTATAAATCTAAATATGAATCATTTGGTGAAACAAGACTTCTGCTTGAAAAACAAGTCATGTTGCAGGTCTTAGATGTGCATTGGAAAGAACATCTATCAGAAATTGATCACCTTAGAGGAAGTATTGGTTTAAGAGCATATGCTCAAAAGAACCCTAAAAATGAATTTAAGCAAGAAGCTTATTCTATGTTTGAATCAATGTTAGACGCTATTGATGCAGAAACTATAAGGGCTTTGTTTTCAATAGAGCTTGTTTCAAAAGATCAATTAGAAACTTTAAAACAGAAAGAAAATAATGAAAGGGAGATGGTTTTAGAGAAAGCTGAAGCACCAATAAATAATGAAGAAGGTGAAGTTACTTCAAAAAATGTTAATCAGAATCCAGAGCCTGTTGTCAGAGAAGAACACAAAATTGGAAGAAATGAAATAGTAAAAATATCTAATGGAAATGAATCTAAAGAGATGAAATATAAAAAAGCGAAACCCTTAATAGATTCTGGTGAATGGAGAATAACTTAAGCATTTACCATAGTAAATGCTTAATCTTCGTAGAAATCTTCAGACTTTACAGGGCGAGATATTGTATTTTCTTCATTCGCCCATGATCCAAAATCAATCAATTTACATTTTTCAGAACAGAATGGTCTATGTTGATTTTCTCGCTTGGTAGAGCAGGGTTTATTACATCGAGGACATTTATTCATCAATATTTATTCCAAGTAATTTTTGATGAACTTTAATAACCTGGTCTCTTAGATTATCTAAAGTGGAATCATTCAAAATAATTTCATCTGCTATTGAATTTCTATTTTCCCTTGATGCCTGATTTTTTATGATATTTATAATATTTTCTTTTGATTTATTGTCTCTTTCGCTTGCTCTAAGAATTTGATTTTCCTCATTACAATCAACAACTATTATTTTGTCATAAAAGTCTTGTGAATTTGTTTCATATATTAAAGGAACCATTATTAATTTATAAATACTGTCAGACTGATTTATAAATTTAGCTATTTCTTCTCTTACAATTGGATGAATAATAGATTCAAGTATATTTTTTTTCTCCTCATTGACAAAAATTTCTGATCTTAATAGGTCTCTATTAATATTATTTTTTTTATCCAAGAATTTATCGCCAAAATTTTTAATAAAAAGTTCTTTTGCTTTTATATTTTTATCTAGAATATTTTTTGAAATATCATCAGCATCAATAACATCTATTCCTAATTCAACAAAATATTTACCAGCTGCAGATTTCCCTGAACCAATTCCACCTGTAAGACCAACAATCATGGTTTAATTATAAACACAGACATAAAAAAAGGCTCTCAGTATTTACTAAGAGCCTAAAATAAAAAAGCCTGACGATTTCCTACTCTCACACAGGGAGACCCTGCACTACCATTGGCGTTAACTCGTTTCACTTCTGAGTTCGAAATGGGATCAGGTGGTACCAAGTTGCTATTGTCATCAGGCAAACTGGTATGTAATTTTTACAATCACTGTAAATTTATGAATTTCATATAATCCTTCTTAAGGTTACATGATCAAGCCTCACGAGTTATTAGTACAAGTTAGCTCAACGCCTCACAACGCTTACACATCTTGCCTATCAACGTCATAGTCTATGACGACTCTTTAGGAGACATAAAGTCTCTGGGAGATATAATCTTGGGAGAGGCTTCCCGCTTATATGCTTTCAGCGGTTATCCTTTCCGAACATAGCTACCCGGCAATGCCACTGGCGTGACAACCGGAACACCAGAGGTTCGTCCAATCCGGTCCTCTCGTACTAGGATCAGCTTCCCTCAAATCTCCAAACGCCCACAGCAGATAGGGACCGAACTGTCTCACGACGTTCTAAACCCAGCTCGCGTACCACTTTAAATGGCGAACAGCCATACCCTTGGGACCTGCTCCCGCCCCAGGATGTGATGAGCCGACATCGAGGTGCCAAACACCGCCGTCGATATGAACTCTTGGGCGGTATCAGCCTGTTATCCCCGGCGTACCTTTTATCCGTTGAGCGATGGCCCTTCCATTCAGAACCACCGGATCACTAAGACCTAGTTTCCTACCTGCTCGATCCGTCGATCTCGCAGTCAAGCATCCTTCTGCCTTTATACTCTTTGCACGATGTCCGACCGTGCTGAGGATACCTTCGTACTCCTCCGTTACTCTTTGGGAGGAGACCGCCCCAGTCAAACTACCCAGCACACACTGTCCCTGATCCAGATAATGGACCTAGGTTAGAACTTCAATTTTACAAGGGTGGTATTTCAAGGACGACTCCACTAAGACTAGCGTCTCAGCTTCAAAGTCTCCCACCTATCCTACACAAATAAAGTCAAAGTCCAGTGTGAACCTGTAGTAAAGGTGCACGGGGTCTTTCCGTCTAGCTGCGGGTACACTGCATCTTAACAGCGATTTCAATTTCACTGAGTCTATGGTGGAGACAGTGTGGCCATCGTTACGCCATTCGTGCAGGTCGGAACTTACCCGACAAGGAATTTCGCTACCTTAGGACCGTTATAGTTACGGCCGCCGTTTACCGGGGCTTCGATCAAGAGCTTCGCCTAAGCTAACCCCATCAATTAACCTTCCGGCACCGGGCAGGCGTCACACCCTATACGTCCTCTTACGAGTTTGCAGAGTGCTATGTTTTTAATAAACAGTCGCAGCCACCTGGTATCTTCGACCACGTTCAGCTCTAAGAGCAAGTCTTGTCACCAAACGCGGCGCACCTTCTCCCGAAGTTACGGTGCTATTTTGCCTAGTTCCTTCACCATAGTTCTCTCAAACACCTTGGTCTACTCGACCTAACCACCTGTGTCGGTTTAGGGTACGGTTTCTTACAATTTGAAGCTTAGAGGTTTTTCCTGGAAGCATGGTATCAGCCACTTCCCACTTAATAAGTGGTCGTCGTAAATTCTCAGCTTTGATGATCCGGATTTACCTAAAACATCGGCCTACAATCTTAAACACGGACAACCGTCGCCGTGCTGACTTAACCTTCTCCGTCACCCCATCGCAATTGTAAAAAGTACAGGAATATTAACCTGTTTCCCATCGACTACGGCTTTCGCCCTCGCCTTAGGGGCCGACTCACCCTGCCTCGATTAGCGTTGGACAGGAACCCTTGGTTTTTCGGCGAAGAGGTTTTTCACCTCTTTGATCGTTACTCATGTCAACATTCGCACTTCTGATACCTCCAGCTCGCCTCACAGCTTGCCTTCAGCGGCTTACAGAACGCTCTTCTACCATCTTGAAACAAGATCTGTAGCTTCGGTTTATGATTTAGCCCCGTTATATCTTCCACGCAGGCCGACTCGACTAGTGAGCTATTACGCTTTCTTTAAAGGGTGGCTGCTTCTAAGCCAACCTCCTAGCTGTTTGTGCCTTCCCACATTGTTTCCCACTTAATCATAATTAGGGACCTTAGCTGACAGTCTGGGTTGTTTCCCTCTCGACTACGGACGTTAGCACCCGCAGTCTGTCTCCCGTGCTCATACTCATAGGTATTCGGAGTTTGCATCGGTTTGGTAAGTCGGGATGACCCCCTAGCCGAAACAGTGCTCTACCCCCTATGGTAATACACGAGGCACTACCTAAATAGTTTTCGAAGAGAACCAGCTATCTCCGGGTTTGATTAGCCTTTCACTCCTATCCACAGCTCATCCCCTCATTTTTCAACATAAGTGGGTTCGCGCCTCCAGTCGATGTTACTCGACCTTCACACTGGCCATGGATAGATCACCCGGTTTCGGGTCTAATTCCAGCAACTGAGCGCCCTATTAAGACTCGGTTTCCCTACGCCTCCCCTAAATGGTTAAGCTTGCTACTGAAATTAAGTCGTTGACCCATTATACAAAAGGTACGCCGTCACAGAACAAGTCTGCTCCGACTGCTTGTAAGCACAAGATTTCAGGTTCTATTTCACTCCCCTCGCCGGGGTTCTTTTCGCCTTTCCCTCACGGTACTGGTTCACTATCGGTCAGCATAGAGTATTTAGCCTTGGAGGATGGTCCCCCCATGTTCAGTCAAGATTTCACGTGTCCCGACCTACTCGATTTCACTTATATTAGTCTTTCACATACAGGGCTATCACCTACTATGGCTAAACTTTCCAGAATATTTTGCTGGACTAAAATAAGCTTAAGGGCTGTTCCGGTTTCGCTCGCCGCTACTACCGGAATCTCAATTGATTTCTTTTCCTCTAGGTACTTAGATGTTTCAGTTCCCTAGGTTTGCTTCTTATACCTATGTATTCAGTATAAGATAATATACTTATGTATATTGGGTTTTCCCATTCGGAAATCCTCGGATCAAAACTTGTTTACCAACTTCCCGAGGCTTATCGCAGGTTACCACGTCCTTCATCGCCTTATGCTGCCAAGGCATCCGCCTTGTGCTCTTCCTTTACTTGATCATATAACCTTAAAAAGGTTATTTTTCATTTTGAGAGTACTTAATAAAATATATTAACTACTTTTTAATTTGCAGTGATCTCATGTATACAAAAATGTATACACTAGAAAATTACATACCATTTATTTTACAGAACTTTAAAACTTTAATATTTGATTACTCGTGTGGGCGTTGAAAACACATTTTTCGTTAAGGAGGTGATCCAGCCACAGGTTCCCCTACGGCTACCTTGTTACGACTTCACCCCAGTCATGAAGCACACCGTGGTAAACGCCCTCCCGAAGGTTAGACTATCTACTTCTGGTGCAATCCACTTCCATGGTGTGACGGGCGGTGTGTACAAGACCCGAGAACGTATTCACCGCGACATGCTGATTCGCGATTACTAGCGATTCCGACTTCATGGAGTCGAGTTGCAGACTCCAATCCGGACTACGAGAAACTTTCTAGGATTAGCACCACCTCGCGGCTTAGCGTCCGTCTGTATTCCCCATTGTAGCACGTGTGTAGCCCTACTCGTAAGGGCCATGATGACTTGACGTCGTCCTCACCTTCCTCCGGTTTATCACCGGCAGTCCCCTTATAGTTCCCGACCGAATCGCTGGCAAATAAGGGTAAGGGTTGCGCTCGTTATCCGACTTAACGGAACATCTCACGACACGAGCTGACGACAGCCATGCAGCACCTGTATCTTGGTTCCAAAAGGCACACTCTCATTACAAGAGCTTCCAAGTATGTCAAGAGTAGGTAAGGTTTTTCGCGTTGCATCGAATTAAACCACATGCTCCACCGCTTGTGCGGGTCCCCGTCAATTCATTTGAGTTTTAGCCTTGCGGCCGTACTCCCCAGGCGGACAACTTAAAACGTTAGCTGCGCCACTGAAAAACATTGTCTTCCAACAGCTAGTTGTCATCGTTTACGGCGTGGACTACCAGGGTATCTAATCCTGTTCGCTACCCACGCTTTCGCACCTTAGTGTCAGTACAGATCCAGGAGGCCGCCTTCGCCACTGGTATTCTTCATAATATCTACGCATTCCACCGCTACACTATGAATTCTACCTCCCTCTATCGTACTCTAGTGAGTTAGTTTTGGATGCAGTTCCTAGGTTGAGCCCAGGGCTTTCACATCCAACTTAACAAACCACCTACGCGCGCTTTACGCCCAGTAATTCCGATTAACGCTTGCACCTTCCGTATTACCGCGGCTGCTGGCACGGAATTAGCCGGTGCTTATTCTGCAGGTAACATCACGGCTATAAGGTATTAACTTATAACTTTTTCTCCCTGCTTAAAGTGCTTTACAACCCGAAGGCCTTCTTCACACACGCGGTATGGCTGGATCAGGCTTGCGCCCATTGTCCAATATTCCCCACTGCTGCCTCCCGTAGGAGTCTGGGCCGTGTCTCAGTCCCAATGTGGCTGATCGTCCTCTCAGACCAGCTAAAGATCGTAGCCTTGGTAAGCCATTACCTTACCAACAAGCTAATCTTACGCAGGCTCATCTAATAGCGAGAGCATCAAGAGAGGCCCTCTTTCTCCCAAAGGAGGTATACGGTATTAATCCGAGTTTCCTCGGGCTATCCCCTTCTACTAGGTAGATTCCTACGCGTTACTCACCCGTCCGCCGCTATACTCGCATCCGAAGATACTTTCTCGCTCGACTTGCATGTGTTAAGCCTACCGCCAGCGTTCAATCTGAGCCATGATCAAACTCTTCAATTAATATCATGTTTGTTGATTTTTAAATAAAAAATCTAAATTTTATCTCGTATTTTGAACACCCACACGAGTAACCAAATATTTTAAAGAACCAACCGACTCGAAGATCGGGAAACGTATTCTAACGGAGTTAGTTATAAGAAGATACCTTTTTTTAAACTAATTTTTTTCTTTATCAACAAGCTTTTCAGAATTCAAAAATTTCATTTTAGATCTTAGCTCTTTTCCAACTTTTTCAATTGGATGATCTTCAGTAGATTTTCTATTAGATTTCATAAATGGTCCGCCTGAACCATCATTGCTTTGCCTGCAATCATCAAGAAATTCATCTGCAAAATTTCCAGATTGAATATTATCAAGAATCTCTTTCATTGCTTCTTTGGTCTTTTTAGTTATAACCTTGGGTCCACTTAAATAGTCGCCATATTCTGCAGTATTTGAAATAGAATAATGCATATTTGCAATACCACCTTCTTGAATTAAATCTGTTATTAATTTTGTTTCATGCAAGCACTCAAAATATGCCATCTCTGGACTATAACCTGCTTCTACAAGAGTCTCGTAGCCAGCTTTTATTAAAGCAGTTATTCCTCCACATAATACAGCCTGCTCTCCAAATAAATCAGTTTCTGTTTCTTCTTTAAAGGATGTTTCAAGTACTCCCGCTCTAGTTCCACCATTTGCCTTTGCATAAGATAGAGCAATTTCTTTTGCAGAGAATTTTTCAGTTGTTGCATCTTCAAAAATTGCTATAAGTGATGGGACTCCTCCACCATTTATATAAGTACTTCTTACGGTATGGCCTGGACCCTTTGGTGCAATCATAATTACACTATTTCCTTTTTCAGGTATGATTTTTTCAAAGTGTATATTAAATCCATGAGCAAAACCCAGAATGGCATTTGGTTTTAGGTTAGGTTTAATTTGATTCTCATAAATGCCTTTTTGAAACTCATCAGGCGCTAAGATCATAACCATATCTGCATCAATGACTGAATCAGAAACAGATTTAACTTTTAAACCTGCATCTTCAGCTTTTTTCCATGATGAAGAACCTTCTCTAAGGCCAACTGTAATATCTACCCCTGAATCATTCAGATTATTTGCGTGTGCATGTCCTTGTGATCCATATCCAATGATAGAAACTTTCATATCTTTAATAATTTCTATCTTAGCGTCTTCGTCATAATATATTTTCATTAAATTTCCTCTTTAGCAATTAAGACATCTATTAATTTATTTATTTGCCTAAGTATTTGTCTTAACAGATTATCACTTACTGTTGTTGTAATTAATAACCTTGATACTTCATTTTCTTTTAATTTTAAATTTAGGGAGTTCTCAATTTCTGCATAATTCTCTATGTCTTTGACAGGATCAACATGAAGACTTTCAATGTTGTATCCTCTCTGATGGAAAAGACCAACAACTCTTGCAAGTGCTCCAGGCTTATTTTCTAAAATAACTAATAACTTTCTTTGCATCATACTTTTTTATCTTTATCAATCCACATATCCTTTAGGCTTCCATTCGGAGCTACTAACATTGGATACACATGTTCATCTGGATCTACATATACATCGACAAAGACTAATTTATCTTTTATAGAAAAAGCTTCATCTAGAATGCCTTTTAAATCAGAATTTTTTTCAATTTTAAATCCAATATGTCCATACGATTCGACTAGTTCAATAAAGTTTGGGAGAGAACTTTGATATGTACTCTCAGAATGTCGTCCTCCGTAACTCATATCTTGCCATTGTTTGACCATTCCTAATGCTTCATTATTTATGTTAATTATTTTGATAGGTAAGTCATATTGAGAACAAGTTGAGAGTTCTTGAATACACATTTGTATACTTCCTTCTCCTGTAATGCAGACAACTTCTTCTTTAGGAAAGGCTAACTTAACACCCAATGCTGCTGGTAGTCCAAAACCCATAGTTCCTAGTCCGCCTGAATTAATCCATTTTCTTGGCTCATTGAAATGATAATACTGAGCTGCAAACATTTGATGTTGTCCTACATCAGAAGTAACAAAAGCATTACCATCAGTTATTTGATAAACATGTTGAACCACTGATTGAGGCATTATCTTTTTTTCATCAGAATTTTCTTTATATAATTCATGATTTAGTCCATGAAGTGAGGTCCATTCTTCAATTTGATCAAGCCAGGGCTGAATTAAAGTACTATCAATTGAATCAATTTTATCTTTTAATTGTTTATTTAATTCAATTAAAGAGTTCTTAACCTGTCCAAAAACTGCAATATTTGCTTCGATAATTTTTGAAACAGATGATTGATCAACATCGAAATGAATTATCTTTGCATTTGGAGCAAATAGATCTGGAGTATTTGTTATCCTGTCATCAAACCTAGCTCCGATTGCAATAATCAAATCTGCATTATGCATGGCCATATTTGATTGATATGTTCCATGCATTCCTAACATTCCCATAAATCTTTGATTTTTTGCAGGATAAACACCTAATCCCATTAAAGTATTTGTAACTGGAAAATTTAGAAGCTCATTTAGTTCAAATAGTTCTTTCGATGCATTGCTATTTATTGCACCTCCTCCTGCATAAATAACTGGTTTCTTTGCCTTTAAAATTTCAGATACTGCTCTACCAATTTGTTTAGAGTCTGGTTCAACTGGAGGATTGTAAGATCTAATTTTTACTGATTCAGGAGGACTATACTCAAATAATTTATCTGGGGCTGTTGTATCTTTAGGGATATCTATTACAACTGGACCTGGTCTTCCTGAGGTTGCAATGTAAAAAGCTTCTTTAATTACTTTAGGAATTTCTTCTGCACTTTCAATGCTAAAACTATGTTTAACAATTGGTCTTGATATGCCTATCATATCTGTTTCTTGGAAAGCATCTGTTCCTATAAGGTGTGAGGCAACTTGACCGGAAAGAACTACCATTGGAATAGAGTCCATAAAAGCTGTAGCAATTCCTGTTATTGCATTCGTTGCTCCTGGACCTGATGTAACCAATACAACGCCGGGTTTACCAGTAGCCCTCGCATAACCATCGGCAGCATGAGTTGCTCCTTGTTCATGTCTAACAAGAATATGTTGGAGTTCTTTTTGATTAAAAATTGCATCATAAATATGAAGTGCAGCTCCTCCGGGGTATCCAAATAGATATTCAACTCCCTCATCTACAAGGGATTGAATTAATATATCATTTCCAGCTAATTTCATAATTTTTCTCTAAGAGAAAGGTTTATACATTAATAATACTTATAAAAACAAGTTTTTTTGTAATTTTTAAATATGTTTTTTAATAGTTTTAACAAGGTTCTTGATATCTTCGGGCAAAGGAGCCTCATAAGAGATTATCTTATTTGAATCTATATCGTTAAAAGACAAATGAAATGAGTGTAATGCTTGCCTAGGAAATGCTCTGATAATATCTATCAATTCACCTGGGGTATCTTTTGCAACATTATTAGAAGGGTTATATGTTTTATCGCCAATTATTGGGAATTTCTTACTACCAAGATGAACCCTAATCTGGTGAGTTCTTCCAGATTCAATTGTGACATCCAATAAAGAGTAATTTTTTAAGCTCTCATGAAGTTTTACGAATGTGGTTGCTTCTTTACCATCAGGTCTTACAGACATCTTAGTTCTGTTATTTTTATCTCTCCCTATAGATTCTTTAATCTCAAAACTACCAATAACCTTTCCAACAATCACAGCTTTATATAATTTCTTTACTTTTCTTTCTTGAAGTAACTTAACAAAATAGTTTCTAAATCTTTCGGTTTTAGCTACCAATAAGACACCAGAAGTATCCTTATCAAGTCTGTGAACAATTCCTGCTCTTGGAATAGTCCTCAACTCAGGATATTTAAATAGCAACCCATTAGCCAATGTTCCTTTATTACAACCAGCGCCAGGGTGCATAACTAAATCAATTGGCTTATCAATAATTAAATAATTATCATTTTCAAATAATACTTCAAAATCAATTTTTTCAGGTTCCCATGTGATCTTATTTTCAATATTAGGATTTAAAGTGATTTCATCATTGTTATTCACTATGTCTTTTGGTGAGGCAATCTCATTATTTAAAAGAATCCTACCTTCGAGAATCCATTTTTTTAGCTGAGATCTAGAAAATTCCTCAAATATCTTTGAACAAGCCTTGTCTAATCTTGTTTTAGAAATATTTTCGGGTATTGTTTTTATTATTTCCATATGAACTTATTTAAAAAAAATTGTTCTAATTTCATGTTTTTAAAGACCAAAGTGTAATTATGCAGGTAAAATTAGCAATCTAACAATGGAACATTCAAAAAGAAATATCAAGCTTGCGCTATTAACTATAGTTGTTATGTCATTACTTGTAGGCTGCAAGTCTGATGGGGAAGAAATAGAACAACCAGAAAAAATATATTATGACCAAGCTCAAGCAAGAATGGCCTCTGGAAATTATTTTGGTGCTATAGAAGCATTGGAAGCTATAGAGACTAGGTATCCTTTTGGTAAATATTCAGAGCAAGCACAAGTTGAATTAATATTTGCACATTTTATGAACTCTGAAACTGAAGCTGCGCATTCCGCTGCTGAAAAATTTATAAGATTACATCCAAGGCACCCTAATATAGATTATGCATATTTTATGAAAGGTTTATCAAGTTATACACGAGACAGAGAATTACTCATAAGATTTACAAATACTGACATTTCAAATAGAGATATTTCTGGAGCAAAGCAATCATTTGCAGAATTAACTGAATTTACAACGAGATTCCCAGATAGCCAATATGTCCCATATGCAAAACAAAGAAATATATATTTAAGGAATATGATTGCAAAAAATGAACTTGCTGCAGCAGATTATTACATATCGATAGAAGCTTATGTTGCTGCTATTAGACGAGCGAATTATGTTATTGAGAATATCCCAAATTCTAGTGAGAATTTTAGAGCTTTAAAAATATTAGAAAATAGCTATAGCAACCTAGGATACTCAGATCTACTTAATGACGTTAGAGAGGTCTTAAATTCAAATTACCTAAATGAAGAGTCTAAACAAACCTCTGATAAAAAATCCTGGTCATGGAATTTCCTAAAAAGATCTAAACCAGAAGAAATATAATAAAAATTAGTGTTATTTAAGTTATTACCTTTAATTGTCCCATTCATAATCTTTATTCTCATTAGGCTCATAAGGTCCTATATATCCTCAATTTTATTTACTAAAAAACAAAGTAAATCTAATGAGATGATTGCATGCAATAAATGTGGAACCTATGTTCATGAAGATTTATTATTAAAAAGATTTGGTAAATTTTACTGTTCCAAAGATTGTTTTAATCAGTAATTTTTTTCATCCATATATACATTGCTGGAATATAAAGTAAGGCCGTTAATGTTGCTCCAAGTACACCCACACTCATTGCCCATGCAAGAGGTCTGAAGAAAATACTAGCAAATATTAGTGGCAAAAACCCTCCAAGAGTTGTTAAAGATGTTGTAATGATATGCCTTGTTGATCTTATAACAACCTCAATAAGGTCAGCTTTAGTCATTAATGATTTCCTTGCTCTTTCTTTAATATGAGATAAAACTATAATCGAATCATTTATTGATAGGCCGATCAGACCTATAGCACCAATTGTTGCTATGAAACCAAAATTTTGAAATCCTACTATTAAGCCTATGAATGATAATCCCATTGATAACAAAGCAACAGATAAAATTAAGGCTGTTTCTCTAAATGAATTTAAAGCAAAAACTAATCCAATTGTTATAAGGAAAATATAAATTATTGCTGAAGACCATATTTGAGACTGAGAATCCCCTCTAACCTCTGCTTCCCCGCCTTGTTTTATTGAATATCCAGGTGGTAGATTTTTTTCAAATCTCTCAACTTCTTGTTTGATGTAAGACTCCGTTTCAGAAGCAAGAGTTCCAGTCCATACCCAGCCTTCAACTATGTTAACTCTCTGACTACTAATTCTAGTAATAGTACTAGAACTTTTATTCAATGAGGTTTTAGAATAGTTTCCTATAAAATCAATGCTGTTAGAATTTGATATTGAAATTGAACTACTATTACCTGTTATATCTGAAGAATTTACAATTCCCTTTACTCTGATGGGAATTTCAATGTTTGAGTCTAACATTGAGCTAATAACAAGTCCGTTATTTGCTGCAAACAATTCATTTACCATTAACTCAGTATTCTTTCCTGCTAAAGAAATGTTTGAACTATCAAATTCAAACTCAACATTTGTATTTGAACTTGTTGCTTCTGATCTAGTGTGGCTAATATCTGGTGCATTGTTAATAATTAACTCTAATTCAGATCCAAGTTCTAATAGAACATTCTCATCATCACCAGAAATGTCATATCTAATATCTGAAAAAAATGGAGGTCCAGAATAAAAACTGTCAATGTATATCGTTGTATCAGGATTTTTTGAAACAATTAGTCTTGATAAATCTGGAAGGTTATCAATCATTTCATAATAATCGTTTGCAAAAAAAACTGCTTGTGCTGAATTATTTGATCCAGTTTTTTCCATGCCTCCTACAATATTCATTAATACTCTGGGCATCCACCTGCCTACAAACCAATAATCTTTTTCTATCTCAATCAAATCACTTTCTATAATTTGTTGTCTTATAATTTTAGCTTTTTCTGCTGTTTTTATTGAAGAGGAGTTTTCAGGCAAATCTATGTGGACTCTGAACATATCTCTGTCACTTGATGGAAAAAAATCTTTATCAATTGTATTAAATAACAAAAACCCTAGAAGTGGTAAAGATGTAGATATTAAGATAGCTCTTTTTGGAACTTCAAAAGACCATGTTAAAAATTCTTTATATTTATTATATAGTTTTTCATTGTTATATCCTTCCTCATGAACTTTTATATTTGCAAAATAAGGTATCTTCTCCATATAACTCATGAGCACAGGTACCATTATTAAAGCTAATAAAAGAGACGAAATAATTGACATAATTACTGTTATTGCAAGGCCCCCAACAAACTCAACACTTGACCCTTCACCAGTAACAATTGGCATAAAAGCGAATACAGTTGTACCAGTTGCAGCTGCTAATGGAGTTGTAAGTTGGATTAAAGTTTCATTTATTGACTCCTTTACAGACAATCCTTGAGATCTTCTAAATTTATAATCCTCAACAACTATGATTCCATTATCTATCAATAGACCTAAAGCTATAATTATTCCTGTTATAGAAGTCATATGTAGGGGGAGTCCAATTAGTCTGCATCCTAATAAAACTAAAGAAACTGAGAATGGCAAAATAGCAGTTACTATTATTCCTGGTCTTATTCCTAATAAAATAAAACTTAAACTTAATACAAAAAAGGCTGCTATCGAAAAGCTTTTTATTAATTCACTAAATTTTGAAGAAACATAAACTGACTCATCATATATTCTGTTAATAGAGAATTCTTCTGGTAGAACTTCTCTCATTTGCTCAACAACTGCCTCTACTCTATCAACATAGTCATAGACTCTTTGAGACATGGTTCCAGTTGCAGAAACTGAAATTACTTGTTTGCCGTTATATAAAAAAATATCTTCTACAGGCGAAATAGGTTTAATTGAAATATTACCAATGTCTTGTAGTCTAATAATTTCAGACTGATTTATAATCTTTACAGGAATTTCACCAACTTTTTGTGGAGAATTTATATTATCTTTTAACCTTATTAAAAACTCTGAATCATTGTCTGAAATTACACCAACAGGTTTCTTGTTATCAAAAGAACGAATTGAATTAGCTACATCACCATATGAAAGGTTTAAAGAAGACATTTTTGCCGAATCAATTTCAATAACTATTTCTTCATCAGTCTCTCCATAAACTGCTGTTTCTTTTGTTAGAGCAATAGAACTTAATTTTCTTTTTAATTGTTGCGCCAGCCTAGACATCATGATCATTGGAGGTTCTCCATCTCCATTCCAATCAATAACATATTCAAGAGTTATTGGTGGGCCTGCTGTCCTGTTAAGAATTATTGTTGCTTCATCAGGTGGAATAATTTGATCTAACTTTCCTTGAATCCTTGACCAAGTTTCTTCAATTTTATCCAGAGGTACGCTCTCTTCTAACTCGATATGAGTCTTTGAATACCCTTGAGAAATAATTGAATCAAGCTCGTCAATTTCAACAATTTCTCTTAACTTAATTTCTAAATCATTAATTACTTGGGTCTCAATTCTTTCGGGTGAAGCACCGGGATAGTAAACTCCAACATTACCCCATCTCTCAGCCAATTGAGGGTTCTCTTGAATTGGAACACTGAATAATGATGAAATGCCTGATAAAAGAATAAATGCCAAGGTAAGAAATAGTATTCTTGGTCTTTCTAAGAAAATATTTATAAACTTCATATTATTTAGTTTATTTTTTTACCAGGGATAATTTTAGCTGCTCCTCCCAGAACAATAAGATCTCCATCTTTTATAGTTCCATTTACAAAAGCATACTGATCTTCAAAATAAATAATTTCAACCAGATCTCTTACAACGGTATTGTTTTCATCTATCGTGTATAAAGCCCATAATCCTTGATCTGATTGAGATAAAGACCTTAAGGGTACCCATGTACCTCTTGATTTTTTATTAATTTTTAAATTAAGTTTTGCAATAGACCCAGGACTTATAAATTCTTTAAATTTAAAAATTGCTAGTCTGCTATCTGACCCTCCTGGAGACATTGGAGCCAACCTAGAAAATGTTGCATTAGTATCATTTCCATTAACTTTAAAATTATATTCAGCACCTATTTTCATATCTTTTAAATAAATAACGGGGACTGAAATATGCGCTTCAACATAATTTGAATCAATAATCTCAAGAATAGGAACCCCCTGATTAATTACAGTTCCACTATCTAAAAATCTGTTTTGAATAATCCCAGAATATGGAGAAATAAGGTTAGTTTGCTCAAGTTTAACCTTGAAGAATTCATACTCTGATTCTGCAATTGTTAAATCAGACTGAGCTTTATCTAATTCTTGAATCGATATATGTCCTTGTTTTCTTAAATCTTGAAATCTGTCAAAAACTTGCTTTGCTAAGTCAAAACTGGCCTTAACTTGATTCAATCTAGCTTGTGCCTCTCTATTATCAAGCTTTGCAAGAATTTGACCTTCTTGAACTTCATCACCCACATCAACATTAATAATTTTAATTTTTCCAGGAATTTCAAATGCTAATTTTGATTGTTCTATTGGGAGTAATTTTCCTGGAAATTGTTGATTTAATGAGTATGAGTTCAATATTTTTACTTCTAAAACCTCTATTGCACCAAGATTCAGTGATGCAAATAAAAATAATGAAATAAAATTATTGATTGTTTTCATATTTGACAATTGAAATTAAAAAATTTAATGTAAGCAGTGTAAACATTAATGTATTATGTTAGCAGTGTCAACATTAAAATTATAAGCTTATGAGTTCATATCACCATGGCAATTTAAGACAAGAGTTAATATCTTGTGCCAGCAAGATTTGCGAAAGAGATGGTTATACAAAATTGAGCATAAGATCACTTGCAAAAGAAAGTAATGTATCTCAAACAGCTCCATATAGACACTTTAAGACTAAGGAAGATCTATACGCAGAAATTGCTAGAGAGGGTTTTAACAATCTTCATAAAGCTATTTCAAAATCAAAATCTAAAAATTCGCAAGATGTTCTAGTATCTGCTTCAAAAGAGTATCTCAAATTTGGAACAAAAAATTCAAATACTTATGATTTAATGTTTGGAACTGCGGTACCAGATTTTACTAAATATCCATCTCTTTTTAAGTCTGCAAACAGTGTATATCGACATATAACAACTTTATTTGCAGCTCACTCAAATAATAAAGATCCTAAATTTATTCAAGAAAAATGTATAGACATATGGGCTCATCTTCATGGTCTAGTTGGTCTTTTAAGAAAACTTGAAGTAGTTCCTGCAAAATTAGTAGAGATGCCAGATACTCCTTTCATAGCTGTAAATAAAATCAATGAAGATTTAGATGGTTACCTAAAAAGATTTATCAAAAATATCTAAGAAACTTATTTATAACTACCATCAACATAAGTTAATGTAGATATTTCATCAGAATGATTTGCACCCTCAACAAGCCCTACCACTATAGAATGAGTATGGTATGAAGTGAGTTTGTCTACTTTACAAAATATATTTGCCTGAGCATTTGTTAAAAATGGAATCTCTTCAATATTCCAATTTTCATCTTTAAATCTTTGCTCATAGCTATCTTCATCAGAGCAGATATTTGAAAGGTCTTCCTGATCTTTATTTAGCAAATTAATGCAAAATTTTGACCCAATTCTTAAAGTATCGTGAATTCTTGCAGATTTGTTTATACAAATTAATAAACTTGGAGGGTCCATAGATATAGATGTAACAGAAGAAACAGTAATAGCATTTAAATCACCTTCATCGTCTTTATTAGACATTATGCTTACAGAGTAAATATATCTTCGCATAGCCTGTCTAAAATTGTCTTGAATACTCATACTATGAATTATACTTAAAGAAAAATATTTTAGATGAAAAATAATATACGAATAACTGGTGGAAGTCTTAAAGGAAAAAAAATTTCTTTTGATTTCAAAAGTTCTCTAAGGCCAACTTCTAGTAAATTAAGAGAAGTTTTGTTTAACTGGTTACAGTTTGAGATTAAAAATCTTCGTTGTCTTGACACATTTGCTGGGACTGGATCACTTGGGATTGAAGCTTTATCTAGAGGTGCCAAAAAAACAATTTTTATTGAATCAAATAAAAAAAACTATTTAGTGCTTAAAAAATCTATTTCAGAATTAAACTTAAAAAAATTTTCAAAGATACTTTTTAAAGATGGCCTATCTTGGATGAAAGAAAATGACTTATCAAAATTTGATTTGATATTACTTGATCCTCCATTCAATCAAAATTATGAAAAAAAAGTATTGGAAGTTATTAATAAGAGTCAAAATTTAAAATCTTCATGTAAAATCTATATCGAATTTAGTAAATTTACTAATCTAGATATACCGAATTCATTTAAAATATGTAAGGAAAAAACTATAGGTGATGTTAAAGCACTTCTTTTAGAAAATGACAATCAAGATAGCCTCTAGATCCTCAAAATTAGCCCTAGCTCAAGTTGAAGAATTTGTTTCTGAATATCAGATATCTAATTATGAAATAATTAAAGTTAAAACTGAGGGCGATAAAAAAAGTGCTAGAGGTGAAACTCTATTTGACAAAGCACATTTTGTTTCTGATATTCAAAAATGTCTTTTAACTGGCGGTGCTGATATTGCTGTTCATTCGGCGAAGGATACGCCCGCAAAAGAATCAAAAGGTATCAGTAGAACTTTTTTATTAAGCAAAACACCAAAAGATATATTAATCTTTAAAGACGATACTAAGTTTGATAAAGAGATGAGGTTGGGAACAAGTAGTCTTAGGAGAAAACTTCAGGCTAAGCATCTTTTGGGATCTAAAAATATTTTTGATTTATCTGGAAATGTTGATACAAGATTAGAAAAGCTATACAGAGGTGACTATGACTGCATAATCTTAGCTAAAGCAGGATTGGAAAGATTAGATATGCTAGATGAACTAAAATATGAAGATATGACATGGATTACAGCTTCAGGTCAAGGAACTTTAGCCCTAGAGTTTATACATAATTTTCATTATCTTAATTTAAATGATCTTGATGAAGTGACTGAAAAAATTAATACTTCAATACAATCACAAAGAACTGTCTTAGATGAAATAAACGCTAGCTGTAATTCTGCAATTTCTATTGAGAGTAATAAGAATGATCTAGCAATATCAGGAGAAATATATGGAAAAGATAAATATATTTGCTTTTCTGGATCTTCAAGTAAAGAAGCGATTCAAAATATTAAAAAACAAAATGGTCTCATACTGTTAAATGAACATAATTGATACAGGATCAAATATTAACCCGATAAAAGATCAAAAGAGTTCTGTAAAGAATATTCCACTTTTTCAAATTAAGGGGGCAGAGTATTTACTTAAAACTAAAAGCTACACAAATATCATTTTTCAAAGTATTCCTTCTGTGAAATTTTTTAATGATGATGAGTTTTTAAAGAATAAGAATATTTATTCAATGGGAACTTCCACCCAAAATTATTTATCACAAAAAGGAATAATATCCATTTGTCCAGATGTGCCGGGCTCTAAGGAATTGATTAAAATTCTGGCTAAAAATAAAAACAATGGAAAATACTTAGTTGTAAAAGGTGCAGATGGATTAAATGATGTATTTAATTATTTAAAAGAAAGTGGTGAAGATGTTCAAGAGATAATTTGCTATAAAAGATTCAAATTAGATAGCTATAAAGATATTAAAAAAGATTTTTATAACGCTGATGCTATTATTTTCTCAAGCACCTATGCTGTAGAAATATTTTTTCATGAGGTCTATTCGGCAGACATAAATGCAACATTCTTTGGTATATCAAACAGAATAATTAAGTTCATATCTGATTGTGGTTATAAAGCAAAGTTTATAGATTACTTCTCCGAAGATATTTTAGAATCGATAAAAAAATCTATTTAGATTTCTTTCCGTTGCCATTCTTCATTGAGTTGAAGAATTCATCATTGGTCTTATGTGTTTTAATTCTGTCTATTAGGAATTGAATTGCTTGCGCGTCCTCCATTTCATCAAGAATTTTTCTTAAAACCCACATTCTTTGTAATTCATCATCTGTTGTTAAAAGATCTTCTCTTCTTGTTCCAGATCTTCTAATATTTATTGCAGGATATATTCTTTTTTCAGCAATCTTTCTTTCAAGATGGATTTCCATATTTCCTGTACCTTTAAATTCCTCATAAATTACTTCATCCATCTTTGAACCAGTTTCAACTAATGCTGTTGCAATAATCGTTAAACTGCCACCTTCTTCAAGATTTCTTGCAGCCCCAAAAAATCTTTTTGGTCTCTCTAAAGCATTAGAGTCTACTCCACCACTTAATATTTTTCCTGATGCAGGCTGAACTGAGTTATAAGCTCTCCCTAAACGAGTAATAGAATCTAATAAAATAACGACATCTTTCTTGTGTTCGACTAGTCTCTTAGCTTTTTCAATAACCATATTAGCAACTTGAACGTGTCTTGTTGGTGGTTCATCGAATGTGCTTGCAACTACTTCTCCCTTAACTGTTCTTGACATATCAGTAACTTCTTCAGGTCTCTCATCTATAAGCAAAACAATTAGCTCAACTTCAGGATTATTGCTTTTAATTGAATGAGCAATACTTTGAAGCATAAGTGTTTTACCAGCTTTAGGCGGAGAAACAATTAATCCTCTCTGGCCTTTTCCAACTGGAGCAATCAAATCAATAATTCTTGATGAAAGATCCTCATTTGAACCACTTCCTTGTTCAAGCATTAACCTTTCAGTTGGGAAAAGAGGAGTTAAATTTTCAAAAAGGATTTTATTTTTTGTTTTTGCTGGTTCCTCACCATTTATCGTATCAACCTGAATTAAGGCAAAATATCTTTCTTTATCTTTAGGAGTTCGTATTTTCCCCGCAACAGAATCTCCTTTTCTTAATCCAAACTTTCTAATCTGGCTTGGTGAAACATATATATCATCCTCACCAGCACAATATGATCCTTGAGGAGATCTTAAAAAACCAAAACCATCATTTAAAATTTCAAGAACCCCTCCTCCGTAAATATCGGTTCCTTCAGAAGCTTTATGTTTAAAAATTCTAAATATTATTTCTTGTTTTTTAAGCCTACCTAAATCCTCCAAGCCAAGCTCGGTTGCTATATCAACTAACTCACTGATAGGTTTATCTTTTACTTCACTAAGATTCATATAATTATTCCACTATTTTTAATTTGAAAAGATTGTAAATGGAAGGATTAATAACTCTGGATTTGAAAATGATAACTCTTTTTAACTAAGATGCAAAGTTATATATTCAAAATTAAACTTTTGATCTTATGAATTCATCAAGTTGTAATTTTGTAAGAGCCCCTATTTCAGTTCCAATAAGATCACCATTTTTAAAAATCATTAATGTAGGAATTGATCTAATGCCATACTCAGCTGCTGTTTCTCTATTTGTATCAACATCCATTTTGCAAACTATTATTTTGTCTTTAAATTCTTTGGATGCCTCTTCAACAAGAGGGCCAAGTTGTTTGCATGGACCGCACCATTCTGCCCAGAAATCTACTAATACCGGGCCATCTGAATTTAAAACTTTATTAACAAAATCTTCTTTATTTTGGATTTCAAGAACATTACTCATTAGTTATTTATCTCCTTTGATATATCCTTAGCTGCGTAAGAAAGAATAGCATCTGCTCCAGCTCTTTTAATACTAATTAATGATTCTAACATAACCCCTTCATCAAGCCATTCTTGTTTAATTGCAAGTTTTAGCATGCTGAATTCTCCACTTACTTGATATGCAAAAGTTGGAACTTTAAAACTATCTTTAATTAGATGAATTATATCTAAATATGGCATTGCAGGCTTAACCATAACAATATCTGCACCTTCAGAAATATCTAAAGCAACTTCATGAAGCGCTTCATCTTTATTGCCGATATTCATCTGATAGGATGACTTTGATGATTTGCCTAAATTTGAAGATGATTTAACAGCATCTCTAAAAGGCCCATAAAATTTAGAATTATATTTAGCTGCATACGAAAGTAATATTGTATTTTTAAAATTCTCTTCCTCTAGCGCATTTCTAATTACACCAATTCTTCCATCCATCATATCTGAGGGTGCAAGTATATCAGCACCTGCATCAGCTAATAATAATGATTGATCCGTTAGTACTTTAATTGTTTCATCATTTTGAACCTCATCACCTTTAAGGATTCCATCGTGACCATGATCTGTATATGGATCTAGTGCGATATCTGCTATTAGAATAATTTCAGGAAATTCTTCTTTAATTTTCTTAATGGAATCTGATATAAAATTATTTTTATTAACTGCTTCGCTTCCTATACTGTCTTTCTTTGATGATTCTATAACCGGAAAAACAGCAATAGTATTTATGCCTGCATTAATAATTTCTTCGATTTCTTTTAGTGCGTTCGTAATACCAAACCTAAGAATATTTGGCATTGAATCAATTGTTTCTTCACCATCAAAATTTTCTTTTATAAATATAGGCTGAATAAGATCGCTAGAAGTCAACTTAGTTTCTGAAACAAGATCAATAATGCTTGAATTTTGCCTCAACCTTCTTAAGCGAGTATTAGGATATTTTCTATCAATAGGCATTTTAATCAGTTATTGCTCCCAAACTTGCAGACTTTACGCTTTCGGCATATTTAGAAAGAACACCTTTTTTGGGGCCTTCTATTGGATTCTTCCAATTAGATTTCCTTTTAGCAATTTCATCCACATCTACTTTTAAGATCAATTGATCATTATCAGCATCAATTAAAATAGTATCTCCATCTTCTATTAACGCTATAAGTCCACCATCTGCAGCTTCTGGAGAAACATGACCAACAACAAAACCATGAGTTCCTCCTGAAAATCTACCATCTGTTATAAAGGCAATTTTATTTCCTAGTCCTAGGCCCATAATTGCAGAAGTTGGCTTGAGCATCTCTCGCATACCCGGACCACCTTTTGGTCCTTCATACCTAATAACAACAACATCACCCTCAATGATCTTATTTGATAATATTGCCTCAACTCCTTCCTCTTCAGAATTAAAAACTTTCGCCTTTCCTTCAAAAGAAGTGCCTTCTTTTCCAGTTATCTTTGCAACAGCTCCATCCTTAGCTAGATTTCCATATAGTATTCTTAAATGACTATCTTCTTTGATAGGATCTTCAAAAGATTTAATAATTTCGTTATTTTCATAAGACTTTATAGCTTGAAGGTTTTCTTCAAGAGTGTTTCCGGTGACGGTCATGCATTTTCCATGAAGTAATCCTCTATCAAGCAGATTCTTCATCAATGGTTGAATCCCTCCGTTTGCGTTTAGTTCTGACATATAGTGTTTTCCAAATGGTTTAAGATCAGCCAAAACAGGTGTTTTCTTACCGATTTTTGTAAAATCATCTAAACACAGATTAACTCCAATAGAATGAGCCATAGCCAATAAATGAAGAACTGCATTTGTCGATCCTCCAAGAGCAATTACAACTGTTATAGCATTTTCAAATGCTTCTCTTGTCATAATATCTGAGGGTTTTATATCCTTTTCTAATAAATTCATTATTGCAACCCCAGCATTAATACAATCATTGTTTTTTGAATCTGAAATAGCATCTTGGCTGCTGCTTCCAGGCAAGCTCATTCCAAGAGCCTCAATGGCAGAGGCCATTGTATTTGCTGTATACATTCCACCACATGATCCAGGTCCCTCAACTGAAATCTTTTCGTAATGAATTAATTCCTTCTCATTTATTGAGCCTTTAGAGAACTCACCAACTTTTTCAGAGACAGTGACGTAATCTGTATTTTCATTGCTTGGTTTTATTGAACCTCCGTAAATAAAAATTGATGGTCTATTTAATCTAGCAATACCAATTAAACATCCCGGCATATTCTTATCACAACCACCAATAGTAATTAGCCCATCGTAAGCTAAACATCCAACTACGGTTTCAATAGAGTCAGCAATCACTTCTCTAGAAATAAGAGAATATTTCATTCCTTGAGTTCCCATAGAAATGCCATCAGAAACAGTAATAGTATTAAATAAGACGCCCTTACCTCCAGAAGAATTAACTGAATCTTCTACAACCTCTGAAAGTTCATTAATATGCATATTACAAGGTGTCACTTTTGCACCTGTTGAAGCAATGCCCACAAAAGGTTTGGAAAAATCTTCAGTTGTGAATCCAGCGCCGCGCAACATAGATCGAGATGCAGCCTGATTTGGTCCATCGACTAGTTCTTTAGAATATTTTCTTGTGCTCATTTTGCTATCATTTTCTCAATCGGATGCGTATCTTAACGCAGCTGAGAGCAATTTTTTAGTATATTTTTCTTTTGGATAATCAAAAACTTCATTTGATAGACCAGATTCTACTATTTTTCCATCCTTCATGACAAAAATATAATCAGACATGGACCTAATTACTTTTAAATCATGGCTAATAAAAAGGTATGTTAATTTATATTCATTTTGGATATCTTTTAGTAAATTAATCACTTGAATTTGGATTGACCTATCTAAGGCAGAGGTTGGTTCATCTAAAATCATAAACGTTGGATTCATAATCAAGGATCTTGCTATAGCTATTCTTTGACGTTGTCCTCCTGAAAATTCATGCGGATATTTATTCTTGGCATTAAGCTCTATTCCTACATCACTTAATACTTTGTCGATCCTTGATTGGGATTCATCTTTTGAAAGCTTGAAATGAACCTCTAAACCTTCTCCAACTATTTCACCAATTGTCATTCTAGGCGACAAAGATCCATATGGATCCTGAAAGACTATCTGAATATCTTTTTTTAATTCCTTTGAAGACTTTGATATATCTTGTCCATTAAAAAAAATGCTACCTTCATATTTTGTTAAATTAGCAATTGCTTTCCCTAAGGTCGATTTACCTGAACCAGATTCGCCCACTAAACCGATTGTTGTATTTTCATATATATTCAATGAGGTATCTTTTACCGCATGAAACTTATTCGTCTTAAATGGATTAATGCTAGGCATGTCATAAAAAACATCTAGGCTTTTTATTTCAATTAAAGCATTTTCTTGATGATTGATATCAGTTTTAGGTTGAGGCTCAGCTTTGAGTAACTTTTGAGTATACGTATGTTGTGGATTTTCAAAAACATTAGAGGTGTCTCCACTTTCTACTATGTTTCCATTTTGCATAACACAAACCTGATCAGAGAATTCTTTAACTAATCCAAGATCATGAGTTATAAAAAGTATTGACATTCCGAGCTCCCTTTTCAATTTTGACATTAAATCTAAAATTTGAGCTTGAATGGTTACATCTAATGCAGTTGTAGGCTCGTCTGCAATTAATAATTTAGGTTTATTAACTAAAGCCATTGCAATCATTATTCTTTGACGCTGACCACCAGATAACTCATGAGGATATGAATTAAATCTCCTTTCCACATCATCAATTTCTACTAGTTTCATTAAGTCTATTGCTTCAGATTTTGCTTCTTTTTTGGAAGAAGCTGAATGAAGTAAAACTGATTCTGATATTTGATCTCCAACTCTATGATATGGATTTAAGGAAGTCATCGGCTCTTGAAATACCATTGAAATAATATTTCCCCTCAATGATAGTAATTCTTTTTTTGTGGCATTAATAATCTCATTAGAATCAAATTTAATTGACGATTGACTTGAATATGATGATTGAGGAGATGGAAGGAGCTGCATAATTGACATTGCTGTAACTGATTTTCCTGAACCCGACTCACCAACTAAGGCTAAAGTTTTATTTTGTTCTATGTCAAAGCTAATATTATCGACTGCTCGAAATACACCGTCTCTAATTTTAAAATCAATACTTAAATTTCTTACTTCTACAATGTTTTTCATAATATTTCTTTATAGGCTGATAAAAAATCATTTACTGCTTTCTTTGCCGACTTTAATCTTGTCATGGAAGCAAATCCATGAAATAAAGATGGATAATGTAATTGTTTCACATAAGTACCATTTTGATGAAGTAAAAAGGCATATTTTTCTCCTTCATCAGACAATGGATCAAATCCAGCAGTAATAATGATAGTGTTAGGAAGTTTTTTCTTTGAATCAAGAAGCAAAAGATTGAATGTATTTAAATTGTTATCTTTATCCGAGCTTCTAAATTTATCCCAAAACCATTCCATCGCATTTTTAGTTAATAAATAACCTTCTTTAAATAATTCAATAGATTCTGAATCGCAATTTGGGTCACACATAGGATATATTAAAAACTGACTATGAACATTTTCTCTATTTTCATTAGCAAGAGTATTTGTTACAGAAGCTGCAAGATGAGCGCCTGCACTATCACCGCATAAACTAATATTACTTATCTCAATATCATTTTGAATAAGCCAATCGATTGAATAAAGAGCTTCGTTCAAGGCATCTGGAAATTTATTTTCTGGAGACAAGCTATATTCTAAAGAATATATCTTTGTTCTTAACTTTTCTGAAAAATACGCAACTGTTGGATCATGAGTATCAACTGAATTTAATACATACCCACCACCATGAAAGTACAGAATTACATTCTCATTATCAGTTTTATATGGAATATATTCTCTGATTAAAAGATTCTTGTCTTTCCCAATTAAATGATCAGTCGTTTTTACTTTCTTTTTAGTTGTACTTGCCATCCTTATATTTTTTCTTCTTTCATTTATTAAGTCTCTCACTTTGGGAATTTCATTATCTTTTATTAAGTGCAAATCAAACTTAGGCATTAAAGCAAAGAGAAACTTTGATTGAGCATCAAAAATATATTCTCTTTTTATATCTTTATTTAATTTATAGACAATATTAATAATCCAGACTGGAATTATAAAAAATAAATTTATAAAGAAATTTCTTATCATGTAATACTAATTATAATGAAAACTTTAGCTTCACTTTGTAATTTGTGAAGTTTATCCTAGTTATTAATGAAAAATATATTATTTATCATCTCCATAATTTCATTCTTAGTTCTTGCAACCGAAGATAAAGCTTCATTTTTAAATCTTTTTGAAGATAATGAGGTTAAACCTGCTGAAGAAGTTTTCTTACTTTCATATCTTACTAAAGAATCTAAATTACATTTAAATTGGGAAATTAAAGAAAATTATTACTTATATTTAAATTCGATTCTAATTAAGCGTGGTGAAGATACTCTCGATTATGAAATTAATGAAACAAATATTATCGAACATGAAGATGAATTCTTTGGGAAAACAAAAATAATTAGAGATTCACTAAATATTTCTATTAATGATGAAGTTAATCTTGCTCAGATTAAAGTTTTTTATCAAGGTTGTGCTGATCAAGGATTTTGCTACCCAATACAAAGTAAAGACTTGAAATAAATTCTGTTAAAATCTGTTAAATGAAAATATTAGTACTCAACGGACCAAATTTAAACATGCTTGGAGTGCGTGAAGAAGATATATACGGTTCTGAAACTCTTAACGATATTGAAATTAAACTTCTTGAAATTGCAAAAGAATCAAACTGTATAATTAATTTTTATCAAAGTAATGCAGAACATGAGCTAATTGATTCTATTCATCAAGCTTTCAAAGATAATACTGATGCAATAATTTTTAATCCCGCTGGATATACTCATACAAGCGTTGCTTTAAGAGATGCAATTTTAGCTGTGCAAATACCTTTTTTTGAGGTTCATATCTCAGATATAGACTCAAGAGAAGACTTTAGAAAAAAATCTTTTTTTAGCGATATAGCTAAAAAAGTTTTTAGTGGTCATGGAACTGAAGGTTACACTCTTGCATTAAAAGAAGCACTTAAGATAAATAGGTAAATATATGGATATTAGAAAAATAAAAACACTCATAGAAATGCTGGAGAGTTCAAATTTAAATGAAATTGAGGTTAGCCAGGGAGATGAGTCAGTAAGAATTTCAAAAGGCAATGATAAAGTTAGCATTAAAAGAATAAATCAGAATCAAGTAACAGATAATAAAGTCAATGAAGTAAAATGAGACGAAAATTCTCTAACAAAACATTCTATTAGCAAATAATGAGTTCAGCCTACAAGCACAAATCTATTGAAGAAGCCATTCAAAAGAGATGGCACAAAGAAGAAAGATATGTCTCAAAAGTTGATGATAGAGAAAAATATTATTGTTTGTCGATGTTTCCCTATCCATCTGGAAAACTTCATATGGGACATGTTAGAAATTATACAATTGGAGACGTAATTTCTAGATACAAAAGAATGCAAAATTTTAATGTTTTTCAACCAATGGGGTGGGATGCATTTGGATTACCAGCAGAAAATGCAGCTATAGCAAATAAAGTAAGTCCTTCAGATTGGACAAGCCAAAATATTGAAAATATGAAAACTCAACTTAAGTCATTGGGTTTCAGTTATGACTGGTCTAAAGAGTTAAGAACATGTGACTCAAATTATTACAAATGGGAGCAATTAATTTTCAAGAAATTTTATGATGCTGGTTTGGTGTATAGAAAAAAATCTTTAGTTAATTGGGATCCTGTTGATGAAACAGTATTAGCTAATGAACAAGTTATTGATGGAAAAGGTTGGCGTTCAGGAGCTCAAATTGAATTAAAAGAAATTGATCAATGGTTTATAAAAATTACTGACTATGCTGAAGAGCTTCTTGATTCTCTAGATAATCTAGACTGGCCAGAAAATGTTAAGTTAATGCAAAAAAATTGGATTGGTAAGTCTAATGGTGCTGAAATAAAATACAAGATAGATGGCCAAGAAAAATACCTAACAACATTTTCAACAAGGCCCGATACTATTTTTGGGGTATCATTTCTAGCGATTTCACCTAATCATTCTTTGTCAATAGAGTTATCAGAAAACGATGAAAATATTTCAGAATTTCTAGAAAAATGTAAAGAAGCAAAGGCTGCAGAAGCTGATATTGCAAAAGCTGAAAAACTTGGTATTGATACTAATATTAAAGTTGTGCATCCTTTAACTGACAAAAAAATTCCTGTATGGATTGGAAATTTTGTTTTACTCGACTATGGAACTGGAGTTGTTATGGGAGTTCCTGGGCATGATTCAAGAGACCATGAATTTGCTTCAAAATATGATCTTGAAATCAATCAGGTTATAGAAACAGATTCAACTAAATTACCAATTATTGACAAAGGTGTGTTAGTAAATTCAGGTAAATTTGATGGTATGTCTTCAGAAGAAGCTTCACAAAAAATTATTAAAGAATTAATAGAATTAGATATAGGTAAAGAGTTGATTCAATTCAGATTACGGGATTGGGGAGTAAGCAGACAGAGATATTGGGGTTGCCCTATTCCAGTAATTTATGAAGACAGTTTACCAAAAATGGTTGACGATAAAGATATTCCTGTTGAGCTTCCAAAATTAGCTAAAAATTCATTACCAACCCCACTTAATCAAAATGAAGATTTTAAAAATATAGGAAATAATATATTCAGAGAAAGTGATACTTTTGATACTTTTATGGACTCATCATGGTACTACGCAAGATTTACATCAGCAGATAATGACAATGAAATCTTTGATAAAAATACTAACTATTGGTTACCAGTAGATTTATATATTGGTGGTATTGAACATGCAATCCTTCATTTACTTTATTCAAGATTCTTTCATAAAGCATTGAGAGATATAGGTCTTCTAGATGGAGATGAGCCTTTTAAGAGATTGCTTACACAAGGCATGGTTCTAAAAGATGGGGCAAAAATGTCGAAGTCAAAGGGCAATACTGTTGATCCACAACCTTACATTGAGAAATATGGAGCCGATACAGTAAGGCTATACATGATGTTTACTTCTCCCCCAGAACAAAGTCTTGAATGGAGTGAATCTTCAGTTGAAGGTGCTGCAAGATTTCTAAAAAAAGTTTGGAATCTCGTAAATGATAGACAAAATATAGAACCAAATAATAAATTTGACTTTAGTAAAGATGATCTTAAATTAAGAAGAAAGTCTCATTCTACATTGAAGAAAGTTCAACATGACTATGAAGTCAGATTTTCTTTTAATACTGCAATCGCTGCAATCATGGAGCTATTAAACTCAATTCCTGAAAGCTATAAAGAAGAAAATGCAACCGATTCTCAAAAATTTTGTTTAAATGAAGCAATAATCTTTTCATTAAAAATGCTATCTCCAATAGCGCCTCATATATGTGAACATCTTTGGAATAATTTTCATACAAGTGAATCATGTATTGAATCTTCTTGGCCAAAATTTGATGAAGATATAATTAAATCTGAAGAATTTGAATTAATAATTCAAGTTAATGGCAAGTTGAGAGGCAAAATTAATATAGATAAGAATTTAGAAGAGCAAGAAATTAAAAATATTGCCCTTGAAGTAGATAACGTAAGTAACAACATTGGTGAGAATCAAATTAAAAAAGTTATTTATGTAAAAGATAAATTAATTAATTTTGTAATTTAAATACATTTCTGTTCGCTAAACATTTAATATATCCATAAATATGATTTATAAAAAAGAATTGCTTTTAGTATTGGTATGTTTTGTTATTTCTTCATGCAACATGACCGAATATAAACAACTTAAAATTGATAATGGAAAGTATTACTTCACATATAACCAAGATATACCTTTTTCATTACAAGAAAAAATTAACTCTATGATTGGTCAAAGTTCTTATAGTGATAATAGTAAAAAGTCTGAAATACATATTATTAAATATGAATTAAGAGCATATGACATATATTCCGGTTCTGCACTTCGAGCCTTAGAGAAAGAAATAAAAGCAACTATAAGCTTTAATGTAAAGTCTGGTAATTCAATGAATATGGATCATTCAATGGATACAAAAAGTGTGAACATTATGAAAAGATTTAGTGCAATTGAGTTGAATCCATTGGCTAACAATGAAATGACGAAATTTATGGAAAGTGAAGCCTTAAATGACCTAATAGATCAATTAATAATAGAGGTAAGTTTAATTGATTTGTGAGGCAACATCTTTAGTTAAATATATCAATAAGTCCTCCAATATTTTTTTTGTATTTGGATCTGAAGTTATTTTAAGAAATAACTCAGTAGATGATATTAATAAATGTTTTAAAGATATGGGTTTTACAGAAAAAAAAATAATAACTGAAAATGACTTCACTAACATTGAAAAGATCATTCATGAGAATGCTGGAGGTTCATTATTTGGATCTCAAACAATTATTGAAATAATTCATAATGGTGGAAAAATTCCTAAAGAAATCCTTAACATATTTGAAATAAACAATATAAATCAATTTAAAAACATTGTAATAATAATTAGGTCGGCTATAGAAAAAATCAATAAGAATACTAAATGGGTTAAAAAAGTAGATAGTCTCGCATTAATGGTGCAGTGCAATAAGCTTAAATCATTTGAAGAAATATCTTGGATAAAGAATCAATTAAAGTTTATGAATGATAAAGATGCTAAAGAATATACAAATAGAATCAAAGATGTATATTCAGGAAATTTAGTTGCTCAACAAAATGAAATCAATATATTAAAACTAATATATTCTGAGGATAGTGATAAGGAAAAACTACATCATGATAGTGCTGAATTTCTTCCATATGATTTAGAGGATAAAATTATTGAACTTGATACGAATTATGCTCTAAGAATTTTAAAATCAATTAAAAAGAATGATGAACATTATGGGCCTTTGTTAGTATGGATAATGGGAAAAATCATTAATATCTCTGTGGGTTCTCATCAAGATAAGATTAGTTTAGAAAAAGCTGGTGTATGGAGAAATAAAATCCCGCATTATCTAAATTTTATTAAAAGTAACCCTTTAAAGAAAATGATTCCTCTACAAAAGAGAATATATGAGCTTGATATGGCTTCAAAAGGTCTTGGAGGCATTACAAAAGATCAATTTTGGCAAGAACTTGATAATATGATTATTGATTTAACATCTACTTAAAATAATTTTTTACAAATAATTCCTCGCACTTCTTAAATAAATGATGATCTAATTGAATATTGGTTTTTTTATCAATAACATCTATAACTTGAGCCAGTCCTTTAGTAGAGCTGGTAAGCCATATAGATTTAGCGCTAGTTAAGTCATCTATAGTATATTCTCCTTCTTCAACTCTAATATCTGATTCTTTTAATTTTATAATAAGAAGGTCTCTAGTTATTCCGGGTAAGATATTATTAGAAAGGCTTGGAGTAAAAACACATTCATCATTTGCAAAAAATACATTTGAAGCGCCTCCTTCAGTAATAATGTTATTCTTATGCATAATTACTTCATCGCATCCTTTATTCTTTGCATCATTCATACTCATGACATTCCCAAGCAATGATGTAGATTTAATATCACACCTTTGCCACCTAAGATCTTCACAAAACATTACTCTTAGGGATTGAGAACTAAAAGTATGTGAAACTACATATCCAAAAGTTTCAATTGAAATATCTTGATCAAACATATGTGATCTTAAATTATCTATTCCTCTTGAGATTTGATAATAAACATATCCATTTTTTAAATTACTTTTTTTGATAAGCTCGTTTATTTCAATACTTATCCTTTTAATATCTACTTGAAATGAAAGAGCATTACAGCTCTTTTCTAAGCGCAAAATATGTTTATCAAATGCGATCGTACTTGAATTACAAAATGGAATTACTTCATAGACACTATCTGAAAATGTATATGCCCTGCTTAGGGGAGAAATTTTGATGTTATTTAGAGAATCAAATCTGCCATTATAAACAGCATGAATATTTTCCATCTATACAATTCCAAATAAGCTCATTATCCAAAGAACAAACCTTGACCAAAGTCTTCCAAAGAAACCTTTTGCATCAACATCATTTAATGCAACAAGATCTGCAGTTAAGACAATCTCTTCATTGCTTATCAGTTCTAGTGTCCCCAATTTTTGGCCTTTAGTAATCGGTGCTTGAATATTATTTTTAGCGTTATAGTTTACTTTTATTCCTTTAAAGTTAGTTCTAGGAAGAGTAATTGAAATATCTTCTTCTACGCCTAAACTTAGATTATCAATTTTACCGCCCCATACTTTTACAGTTGTATATTCTTTATTTGCATCAAAATATTTTTGAGTTGCATAAAATCTAAACCCATACTCCAGAAGTCTTTGTGTATCAGAAAAGCTATTGTTTGCAGAATCGCTGCCAGCAACAACAGTTATTAATCGCATATTACTTCGTTTAGCAGACCCAATTAAACAATATCCTGCAGATGATGTATATCCTGTTTTAACTCCATCAGCTGTCTCATCTCTCCACAAAAGTTTATTTCTATTATATTTATTTCCAGTAATACCACCGTATTCAAATTCTTTTTCTTCAAATAAAGCATATATATCCGGAAATTTTGTAATGAAATTACTAGTAAGAATTGCTAAATCTTTTGCAGATGTTAAATGTTGATCACTTGGTAAACCAGTTGAATTTGTAAAATTAGTACTAGTCATGCCCAAGAATCCAGCATATGAGTTCATTAAATCTACAAATCCATCCTCTGTGCCTCCAACATATTCTGCAATTGCTACAGCAGCATCATTTCCTGATTGAATGATTATGCCTTTTAATAAATCTAAGATGCTCACTCTTTTGCCAACCTCTATAAACATTTTTGATCCGCCCATTTTCCATGCCTTTTCACTTATTAAGACTTTATCATCTATACTAATTAAATCATTCTTGATTTGATCAGCAACTACATATGCTGTCATAACTTTTGTCATACTAGCTGGCTCAACAAATCCATCCGAGTTTGATTCTGCAATAATAGTATTGGTATTAGGTTCTATTAACATATAGCTCTTAAGGTTTAACTCTGGAGCATTTGGAACAAAACTCTGACTAAGTAATAGGTTTGACGATAATAATGTAAGTAATATGATAATTTTCATTTTTTAAACTCTTCTGCTAAATAATAAATTGCCATTGCATAGAAATGACTTCTATTATATTTAGTAATGGCAACAAAATTGTCATCACCAATAAAATAATTCTCTTCTCCGCCTTCATTAAAACTCAAAGGGATAAATTTTGAAAGTGAATCATGAGGTTTATATACTTCCCTCACGTTATTTGGAGAGGATTTTGTTACAATTTTTCCATTCTTTTTCCAGCCATGTACTTTGAGATAATTTGCAATACTGCCAATAGCGTCATCAACTGAATTAAATAAATCAATGTCATCGTCTCCATCAAAATCAACAGCATATGCTCTGTAGCTTGAGGAAATAAACTGTCCATATCCCATGGCTCCAGCATAAGAACCTTTTATTGAATATATATCTAAATTATTTTCTCTAGTGAGCAAGAAAAATTTAATTAGTTCATCTTTAAAAAATGCTGATCTTCTTGGGTAATCAAGTCCTAGTGTTGTAAGGCTATCAATCACTCGATAGCTGCCCATAATTTTTCCGTATCTGGTCTCAACCCCAAGTATTGAAACAATTATTTCTTTTGGAACTCCAAATTCTTTTTCTGCTCTTCTTAAAGTATCAATATTTTGTTTAATAAATTTTTTTCCATTTTTTATTCTTTTATCTTCAATGAATAGCTTCTTATATCTTTCCCATGTCCATGTAAACTCTGCTGGTTTAGAAATAGAGTCTATTATTTTTTGTTGTTTAGTTGCATTTTTAAAAACTTCTTCTACATATGATTTTTTAAAGCCATGGATTTCAACTAATTCTTGGATGATTTTTTTTGAATCAGGATGATTAAAATAATCTGCATATATGGCTGATGATAATAAAAGATATGTAAAAAATATAAGTCTCATTTTTGCATTAATTTTTTATGAGTTGCCATAGAAATTACAATTCCAAAAGCTAAATAGAATGATAACAAAGATGAACCTCCTTTACTTATAAATGGTAATGGCATTCCTACAACTGGAATTATACCAATCACCATTGCAAGATTTATGAAAATTGTAGAAAGAAATAATAAACTTAAACCTCCTATGGTTAATCTACAAAATCTATCTCTTGCATTCAAAGCTAAATATAGACATCTTAATAAAATAAAAAAGAATATAGATAGTAAGATACATACTCCTATAAAACCAAACTCTTCAGCAATTACTGAAAATATAAAATCTGTTTCAGTTTCTGGAAGAAAGTCTAAGTGGGCCTGAGATCCCATTTGATAACCCTTGCCTTGTAATCCGCCAGAACCAATGGCTATCTTAGACTGTGTTATATTCCACCCTGAACCAAATGGATCGGCTGTGGGATCTAATAAAGTTAAAATTCTTTGTCTTTGGAAAGGTTCTAAGAAATTATTCCAAATAAATGGAAGCGATAAAATAAATATGCCGGAAGAAACTCCAATAAATCTCCAACTTAAGCCTGCCAAAAACAATACATATATTCCAGCAATTAAAATTACTAAACTAGTTCCTAAATCTGGCTGAATTCTTACAAAATTTGCTACTACAAATATAAGAACCAAGGTTACTAAAGTATTTAATAAGCTTATAGGTAGAGTCTTATCATATAGATATGCTGCTAAGAAGACTGGTAAAGCAATTTTGACAATTTCAGATGACTGTAAAGTAAAAAATCCAAGATCAAGCCATCTTTTGGCGCCATTAACTTCTTTACCAACCAAAAGAGTCAAAAGTATTAAAATTATTGAGAAGATTAGAAAAATCAATGAATTATTCTTGTAAAAATCTGGATCGGGTTGACTAACTATAAACATTAAAATTAATCCAAATATTACGAAGAATGACTGTTTTATAACTGTAGTTGTATTGCCATCAGATGCGCTGTATAAAAAAACTAGGCCCATTAAAGAAAGTATTGTTATTGAAATAAATAAATAATGATCAAAATAAATTCCTGTTTTAAGAGAGTCGATTATCTTTTTCATTCTTTTATCAAACTATTTAGTACAGCTATTGCTACTGGTCCTGCTACAGAGCCTCCACTTTCACCATTTTCAATTACAACACTAACAGCATACTTGGGATTAGGCATCGGCCCAAAAGCAATAATAATTGCATGGTCTCTATTGCCCTCAGTTTCTCGAATAATTTTATAATCTTCTTTTGTTTCTGTGCTTACAAGTTCTACAGTGCCAGACTTAGCAGCAATAATATACTCTTTAAGGTTCTTTAATCTACTAGCAGTACCTTTAGGATTTTCAATAACTCCAATCATGCTTTCATGAATTTTTTTCCAATCAACATCATTAATATTATTAGTCATGAAATTATTTCTTATCACATCTTTGTTATTTTGAACAAAAGAAAAATTATTTAAGCTTCCTTTGTTTGCAAGAAATGAAGAGTAATAAGCTAACTGAAGTGGGGTTGCGCTTAGGTAGCCTTGGCCTACACCTAAGTTAACAGTATCACCTTTAAACCATCCAAAATTGTGTGTGTTCATTTTCCAAGTAGGACTAGGCAGGAGGCCTTTGTCAGGATAAAAACAATCAAGACAAATATTTTTTCCAAAACCAAAATTTGATAGATATTTAACCAATTCGTTAACTTCTGTTTGATATGCTAGTGAGAAAAAAAATGTATTTGAGCTCTCAATAATTGCATCTTGAAGATTTATGATGCCATGACCATCCTTCCTCCAACCTCTGTAAATTCTTCCATCTTCAGGAAGTACAAAAAAACCAATATCATCAATTGTATATTGCCAATCGATGAGATCTTTCTCCAAGCCAAAGAGCCCTATAGCAGGTTTTATGGTTGATGCTGGTGAATATCTACCTTGACCAGCCCTATCAAAAAAAGGTTTGTCATCATCATTAAGTAATTTGTTAAATTCTTTTTGCGATAGTCCATTAGTGATATCGTTTACTGAAAAAGAGGGTGAACTAACATAGCTTAATATTCCTCCATTCTCTAAATTAACTGCAACAACAGCGCCTCTTCTATTATTCAATTCATTGAATGATACTTGTTGAGCTGTTAAATCTAGAGATGTATATATGTCTTTTCCGTCAATTGAATCTATGGTTTCCTTTTCTTCCAAAAATCTTCCATTTGCATCCACTTCATAAATTCTTTTGCCAAAGAAACCTCGCAATTGTTTATCATAAATATTCTCGAGGCCCGTCTTTCCTTTCAAATATCCATTTGAGTACTTAAATATTGTTTCTCTTGGTTTTAAATCTTGAGAAGATAAAATATCCTGAAGATCTTCTTCATTAATAGATCCAACATAGCCTACTGAATGAGAAAATAAATATGGATACATATTTTTTCTAGAATATCTCTCAGCTATAAATAAATTTGGGTACCTATACTTCCTAACTTCAAATTTTGCAATTTCCTCATTGGTAAGATTTGTTTTTAAAATCAATTCTCTGTTTAGTTTCTTTTTTAATGAGAAATTATCTTGCGCATTCTTAATTTCTAAGTCGGATAAATCTATAATTTTTTTTATATTTGATAAAGTACTATCAAGATCATTAATTTCAGAAGGATTAATAATAAGATTATAACTAGGTACATTATTAACAATTATTTCACCATTTCTGTCATATATAATTCCTCTTCTTGGTTGAATTAAAACTTCTCTGGTCTTGTTTTTTAAAGAGGCAATTTCATAATCAGTGAAGCTTGAAACTTGCAAAGAAAAAGTTTTATATATGAAATATAAAAAAAGGCATGCAAAGAAAATATAAACAAAAATTAGTCTATTAAAAAAATTTTTCTTTTCAGAGAATCTTTCGTTTATATCAATCATTTGTGGTAAGGCATATTGCTTATTATTGTATGAGCTCTGAAAATTTGTTCCACCAAAATCAGTCTGAATAATCTATGAGGAAAGGTTAGTAAGGATGCAGAAAAAATTTTATCAGCCTTGCTCTTTATCTCTTGAGATAGTCCAAAGGAACCCCCTATTATAAATGAAATTGTCTTATTCATTTCTTGGCAACTTTTTAATAAACAACTAAATTCACCACTATCAGTTAGTTCTCCCATTGAATCACATGCTACTACAAATTCATTTTCTAAGATTTTAGAAATTAATAATTCAGACTCTTTTTTAATAACTTCTTTTTTAGAGTATTTAGGGTTTTGTTGACTTTTTAAGTTAATGAAATCAATTTTAAAATTTTTGGGCAATTGTTTCTTATAATGTTGTATGCTTTCAGATTCCCATGAATTTAGTTTATTACCAATACTAATTATCTTAATAAGCATTAATTATTTTCTTTGAGAAGAGTCCTTGCTCCCCATAATCCTTCAAGGTCATAAAAATCTCTTTGCTCCTGTCTCATGATATTTACAATCACATAACCACAATCTACTAAGATCCATCCAGATTCAATCTCTCCTTCAACTCCTAAAATATTGTATTTATTTGATTTGAGACAATCTACTAACTTTTCTGATACTGAGGTTGCATGACGATTAGAAGATGCGGTAGCTATTACTATTTCATCTGCAAAAGAAGAAATATTTTTTACATCTAGAGTTAATAAATTTTCTACCTTACTGTCTGCAAGACTTTTGTTACATATTTGTGAAAGACTTTTTTTAGGCAAAATTAAGTTAAAGTTTTAAATCCAATAGTATTTTTTTATTTAAATTTAGTAATTGATATACTAAATGAAAACAGTTAAAAAAGGTAAGGAATTTTTGGAAAATAATCTAATCGATCAAATAAGCGGAATAATTTTAAACTATAAAAATTTTATTCTCTGGCTTGGATCGATATCATTTTTAGTCTTCATATTTAGTTTGATTAGCATTAAATGGTTGGTTGCGCTCATACCAAGTGATTATTTTATTGAGAATAAAAGAAATAAGTATCAATCTAGTTATCCATTAACTTGGTTAATATCCATTATCATCAAAAATATAATTGGTTACATTCTTATAATTGGGGGCATTTTAATGCTAGTTCTTCCAGGTCAAGGCTTATTTACTATCATCATAGGACTAATGTTAAGCAATTATCCTGGAAAATATTTTATTGAAAGAAAATTTATTGCTATACCAAGTGTGCTAAAGACAATAAATTGGCTCAGAAAAAAATCAAATAAGCCTCCGCTAAAGGTTTAAGTCTCAGTTTGACGAAATTTCTTCAATATATTTTGAGAGAATCGTGAATCTTTGTGATGCATCAAATGCCTCCAACAAGCTTTGTTTATGCGACCATGGAATAGGAATTAATCCTGCAAGATGATATGCGACCGAATCAGCAGAGTTGAAGTCAACTTCAATAGGCATATCAATTATTCTTGGGTGCTTTACTAACTGATTTAGAATATTGGTTATTTCTGGAAACTCTGCTAATAAAGCTTGGTCATCAACTTCAGGATCAACTAAGGGATTTATTTCTGCTATATGAAGACCGTCTTGAAGTTGTGTTAGATCTTTAATTGATACCTTATTTATTGACTTTACTGTTATGCCAAGCAATCCATTAGGGAGATTATTAAAATCAATTATTTCTACATATGAGCCTTTTCTTAGATATTTCATAGTTATTATTTTTTAGAGCTTGCTTTTGGAAAACTATTACAAATCCTTGATCTTTTTCCATGCATTCTTTAACCATATTTACATACCTAGGTTCAAAAATTTGTAAATGCTGAATTGTCCCGGGCAATGCAACCAAACCAAGTGGGAAAACTGGTAAATTATTTTTTTTCAAGGTGCTTCACTATAGGTTTAATAAATTTTTGACTGTCCTTGTTGGTCATAATTAAAATAATATCATATTCAAAAATAATTTCTTTTAAGTGTTTAATAAGGCTCTTATCTGAATCAAAAACATTCTCATATTTATATTTTTTATTCATATCAAGTAGTAGAGTCTCATCAAGCAATTCAAATGAGTTGATCAAATTTTCTTTATGATAGCCTGAAGACATTGTGTTAGATCCTAGCTCTACAATACCCAATATTTTTTTACTTGGAAATTTATTTTTAATTGCGCTGCAAGAAAGCTTAATAGCTGTTGGATGATGAGCAAAATCATCATATATACAAATATTTGATGACTCGATAATAAAATCCATTCTTCTTTTAACACCTTTGAATTTTTTTAAGGAATTTATAGAAGCATTTATACTAACACCTTCAATTTGTGCTGCTAAAATTGCAGACACATAATTCCTGAAATTATGTTCACCTATTAAAGGAAGTTCTTCTAAAGAAAATTCGTCGTTGTCAATTTTAAGACTCTTGGATTCAAAATCTATTTTAATATCTCCAGAATCTATTGCTATTTTATTGCACCAAGACTCTCTATTAAGAACTTCTGTAGTATTAACGTCATTGTTAAAGAAAATGATATTTCCAGATGTTGGAATGATCTTAATTAAGTGATGAAATTGTCTTTTTATGTCTTCAATATCATTAAAAATATCAGCATGATCAAATTCAATATTATTTATTATTAAATTTGATGGTGAGTAGTGAATAAATTTTGATCTTTTGTCAAAAAATGCAGAGTCGTATTCATCTGCCTCTATAACAAATATTGGATCAGTTCCAAGCTTTGCAGGGTTTTCGAAGCCTTCAGATATACCTCCAATAAGATATCCTATATTCTTTCCTTGATCTAAAAATATGTGAGCGAGCATATACGAAGTTGTAGTTTTTCCATGAGTACCTGATATTGCAAAAACATTTCTGCCTTTTAATTCTTTTCCTAGTATTTCAGGTCCAGAAATAAAGGGAAGATTCTTATCAAGAATTTCTTCAACACACTCGTTTCCTCTTGATAATGCATTTCCTATAACATATAGATCAGCATCAGGGAGTGTTTCTCTTTTGTAACCTTGAATTGTTTTAATTCCTATATCTTCTATATATTCTGACATTGGAGGATAGAATTGTATGTCAGCTCCAGATACTTGATGGCCTGATTCCTTAAGTATTTGTGCCAATCCAGCCATAAAGGTTCCGCAAATCCCTAGGATATGTATTCTCATATTAGTTATAATACGTCACTAGAATTTTATTCAAAGCTTAAGCGGAGAAATAATGAAAAAAAATGCATTTTATGCCCAGTCTGGCGGGGTGACATCAGTAATAAATGCAACCGCTGCTGCTTTAATTCTTGAATCAAAAAAGTATCAATCAAAGATTGGAAAAGTTTATGCAGGCAAAAATGGTATCCTTGGCGCACTTAAAGAAGAATTATTTGATACTTCAAAAGAGACTTTAGCAACAATTAAATCATTAAAAACAACTCCGGGAGGAGCTTTTGGTTCATGCAGAATAAAACTCAAAAGTTTTGAAGAAAATAAAAAAGAGTACATAAGATTAGTAGAGGTCTTCAAAGCACATGATATTGGTTACTTCTTTTATAATGGAGGTAATGACTCTGCAGACACAGCATTTAAAGTTTCACAAATAAGTCAAAATCTTGGTTATCCAATAAGCTGTATCGCTATCCCAAAGACTGTTGATAATGATCTTGTCGTAACAGATTGTTGTCCTGGTTTTGGATCGGCTGCAAAATATATTGCTACTTCAACTTTAGAGGCGTCTTTAGATGTTGCTTCTATGTCAGAAACATCTACAAAAGTATTTATTTTGGAGGTTATGGGTAGGCATGCTGGTTGGATGGCCGCATCTTCAGCCCTAGCTAGAGTTTCAAAAGACGATGCCCCTCATGTTATTTTACTTCCTGAAGTAACTTTTAATCAGAAAAAATTTTTATCAAAAGTAAATAATATAGTTAAATCAAAAGGCTATTGCGTCATTGTAACCTCAGAAGGTGTTAAAAATAGTAAGGGAAAATTTTTGACTGAATCTAATACAAAAGATGCTTTTGGTCATGTTCAGCTTGGCGGAGTTGCGCCATACCTTGCAAATTTAATATCTAAAAAATTAAAATTAAAAAATCACTGGGCTGTTTCAGACTATCTTCAAAGAAGTGCTAGACATATTGCTTCTAAAACCGATTTACTTCATGCAGAAGCCGTTGGAATTAATGCTGTTAGGTATGCTGTAAAAGGTATGAATGGTGTTATGCCAGTCATTGTAAGAGGTAAAGGTAAGAAATATACCTGGAAAATTAAGCCAGCTCCTTTATCTAAAATTGCTAATCTTGAAAAGAAGTTACCTAAATCATTCATTTCTAAAGATGGCTTTGATGTAAATTCAAAGGCTATTGAATATCTTAGTCCTTTAATAAAGGGCGAGGCTTATCCAAGATTTAAAAATGGAATTCCAAGAATTAAAAAACTTAAGTTAATTCAGGTAAAAAAGAAATTGCCAAACTGGAAAGCATAACTATTTTCTATTAAGTTCTTCAATAATTTTAGTCACTGAATCTTTTAATAAGATCTTGTCATCTTCGTTAAGAAAATCCCCAACAAATACATCCTCACCCTTAGATCTAAAACTCAACCTCAAAGACTTATCTTTATCCCTTTTTATTTGAAAAGATGTAAAAGTTCTAAATTCTTCCCATAAATATTCTGCTTTATTAATACCTTTTTCAATCTTTACAATCTCTTGAGAAATGTAAATCTTTTCCTTCTTACTACTCCATCTAAAACTTAAATAAAATGCAATAAATAAAATCGTTAGCTCAATACCAGCAAATGGAAGTATTAATGCTGCTCCAAAGAAATAAAATATTGTTGCAATTCCTCCACAAACAAAAGTGATGCTTGCTAGAAAAATAATTCTATAAATCCCAACTAATGAGCTGTTAGGGCTCAATGAGATTATATAATTTGAATCGTTTAATCTATCAACTGCAACCAATATATAAATCCTTACTTATTTTATTGAGAGTTATCTTTTGAGGGTTTTACTTCTTCTATTAATCTTTCAATATTAATAAGCTTACCGACTTTCTTTCCTCGTTTAGCTCTACTGAGAATATACTCAGACCAATCTTTTGGTTTTAAGGTTACTGATCTTTTTCCAACCTCTATTCTCAAAGAACTTTCATCAGCAAGAAGTTGTGCGTGAGCCATGAACTCTTCTCCGTTAGATAACTTATCTTTGGGTATATTGATTATTTTATTGCCCTTTCCTTTCCCTAAAATTGGAAGCTCATCAATTTTAAAAATTAACAATTTGCCTATATTAGATACCGAGGCTATATGTGTATGATTTTCTTTAACTGGAATAGCCTTGAGCATCTTTGCATGATCAGGTAATTTCATAAATGCCCTGCCAGTTTTCTTATTTGAAACCATATTTTGATACTCAGAAATATAACCATATCCTGCAGTATTCATTATTAAAAATTTATCTCCTTCCTTGCCGATAACTGAGGAAATAAACTGAACTCCAGAATCCGCATTCAATCTGCCAGTAATTGGTTCCCCCATTCCTCTTGCTGATGGAAGTGTATGACTAGCAATTGAGTATGCTTTTCCGTTTGAATCTATAAAGACTGCTAGTTGATTGCTTTTGCCTCTAGCAAAATCTTGTAGTGAATCTTCCCCCCTGAAGGACAATGTTTGTGGATCAATTTCATGACCTTTTGCACTTCTAATCCATCCTGCTTTAGACAACACGATCGTAACAGGCTCAGTAACGATAGTCTCTTCTTCAGAGAAGACTTTTGCATCAGTAGAATCAATAATTGGTGACTTCCTGTCCTCACCAAAAGAATCTTTTAATTCATTTAATTCATTCTTGATTAGTGTTTTTAATCTAGACTTAGATTTTAATATTTTCTCAATTTCATTTTCTTCATTTACTAATTCGTTCCTTTCATTTTCTAATTTTAATTGCTCTAGTTTTGCAAGTTGTCTAAGTTTTATCTCTAAAATAGCATTTGCTTGGATCTCAGATAATTTAAAAACCTTGATGAGTTCTTTTTTAGGTTCATCAGATTTGCGAATAATTTTTATTACTTTGTCCAAGTCAATAAATATGGTTAGTAAGCCTTCAAGAATATGAAGCCTGTCATTAACTTGATCTAATCGATGTTCTAACTTTCTTTTAACAGTATCTTTTCTGAATGTTAACCATTCTTTTAACAAATCTACGAGCGAAAATACTTTAGGCCCACCTTTCAACGAAATAAGATTCATATTCATCCTATAGGTTTTTTGAAGGTCAGTAGATGCAAAGAGATGATTCATAACGTCTTCAGCATTAACACGATTTGATTTTAAAGTTATCACTAACCTCACAGGTTCCATATGATCTCCTTCATCTGATAAATCTATGACCATGGGAAGTTTTTTATTAAGCATTTGTTCTGCTATTTGCTCTAGAATTTTTGAGCCAGAGGCTTGATATGGCAAAGCATTAATTATTATTTGATTTTTTTCTTGCTTCCATTGAGATTGGATTTTAAAGCCTCCCCTGCCGGTTAAATACATCTCGTGTAACTCTTCTTGGCTAGCAACTATAGGTGCATCATTAGAAAAATCAGGTCCTTTAATAATCTTTAATAAATCATTTAAATCTGATTTTGGTTTTTCAAGGATTCTAATTGTTGCCTCAATTACTTCGTTAATGTTGTGGGATGGTATATCTGTTGCCATACCAACAGCAATTCCAGAAGTTCCATTTAAAAGGATTATAGGAATTTTTGATGGAAAAATTACTGGTTCTAATAAAGAGCCGTCAAAATTTGGTTGCCAGTCAACTGTACCCGCCTTAAGCTCAGAGATTAATAAATTTGCAAAATTTGTTAACTTGGACTCTGTGTATCTCATAGCAGCAAAAGATTTAGGATCATCTTGAGATCCCCAATTCCCTTGACCATCAACTAATGGGTATTTAAAAGAAAAATTTTGTGCCATTAAAACCATTGCTTCATATGCAGCACTGTCACCATGTGGATGAAATTTACCAATCACATCACCTACTGTTCTAGCAGATTTCTTATATTTGGATGATGCATCTAATCCTAATTCTGACATTGCGTATAGAATCCTTCTTTGCACAGGTTTTAAACCATCACCTACATTGGGAAGAGCCCTATCCAAAATGACATACATTGCATAATTAAGATATGACTCTTCTGCATATTTTTTAAGGCTTATGGAGTCAAATTGATCTTTTCCCATTTTTACATCCTCACCAATGAACCTTTCTTTTCAAGCCATTCTTTTCTTGCAGGCGCATTCTTTTTTGATAACAAGAGGTCCATCATAGCGTTTGCATTATCAGTAGCTGAAATCGATAATCTAACAAGCTGCCTTGTGTCAGGATCCATGACAGTCTCTCTTAGCTGAGAAGGATTCATTTCCCCAAGTCCTTTAAATCGCTGGATATTTATTTTTGGCTTACCTTTTTTACTCTTAAATTCTTTCATGGCTTTATCTTTTTGCTTTTCGTCCAAAGCATACAAAACGTCTTTACCACAATCAATCCTATACAAAGGAGGCATTGCTATAAAAATTCTTCCTTCATTAACAAGAGGTTTAAAATGCCTTAAAAATAAAGCACATAACAAAGTTGCGATATGCAATCCATCTGAATCTGCGTCTGCCAAAATACATATTTTTCCATATCTTAGAGAGGAAATATCAACGTTACCAGGTAAAACACCAATTGCTGTTGAAAGATTTTTTATTTCTTGAGATTTTATTATTTCCTCACTCTCTAAATCCCATGTATTAAGTATTTTTCCTCTAAGAGGCATGATTGCTTGAAAAGATCTTTCTCTAGCCTGTTTTGCAGATCCACCAGCTGAATCTCCTTCAACTAAAAATAATTCTGTTTTGTTTAAATCTTCGCTGTTGCAGTCGGATAGTTTACCTGGAAGAGCTGGGCCTTTAAAAGTCTTCTTTCTTTCAACAGATGATGATGCTTTTGCTCGAGCTTGTGCAGAAATAATTGCAAGCTCTGCAATCCTTTCTCCCTCTTCGGTATGTTTATTAAACCAAATGCTAAGAACATCTTTAGTAGAGCTGCTTACAAATGACATATGATCTTTTGAATCTAAGCGTTCTTTTGTTTGTCCAGCAAATTGAGGATTTTGCATTTTAGATGAGACAATAAATATCGCATTATTCATTACGTCATCAGCATTTAATTTTACTCCCTTAGGAAGAAGACTTCTGTATTCGCAGAATTCTTTTAATGCATCTAAAAGACCTGCTTTAAAACCATTTAAGTGTGATCCACCTTGTGCAGTTGGAATCAAGTTAACATATGTCTCATCAAGTTTATTTTTTGGAGGTATTCCAGCCCAATTTACTACAAATTCCACCTCCTGAGTTTTAGTGTCTTTTGAAGAAACAATTGATTCTTCAAGAATTAAATCAACGCCTTCCGATTCTTCTTCTAAATAACTCTTAAGTCCATCCTCAAAAAACCATTTAATTTTTGGATCTTTTTTATTATCATTTTGAAATTCGATTGTTAGTCCAGGACATAGAACTGCTTTAGCTTTAAGTAAATGTTTTAATTCTTTTAACCTAATTTCATTTGATTCAAAATATTTTTCGTTTGGTTTAAATTTAATTGTTGTTCCAGTATTTCTCAATCCAACATCACCAATAGGTTTAAGATCTGTTTTCTTATCTCCATTTCTAAACTTCATTGAATATTCTTTTGAGTCCCTTTTAACAAAAACCTCTAAGGTTTCTGATAAAGCATTTACAACTGAAACTCCAACACCATGAAGTCCTCCAGAAAAGTTATATTCTTCTCCAGAAAATTTTGCTCCAGCGTGTAATTTGCACAAAATTAGTTCAACTCCACTGAGTTTATGTTCTGGATGCTCATCTATTGGCATGCCTCTTCCATCATCAGATATGCTTATGAAACCATCTTTTTGAATTTTTATTTTAATATTTGAGCAATGCCCTGCAATAGCTTCATCAACAGAGTTGTCTAGAACTTCTTGAATTAAATGGTTTGGACATGAAGTATCTGTATACATGCCAGGCCTTTTTCTAACAGGATCTAATCCAGAAAGAACTTCTATTGCTTTTGAGTCGTATGTATTCTTGGCCAATCTAATTTGCCTTTTGAATTGATATGTAAAAACTTTTGTTTATATACTTTTTCATAAAAGTTTTTATTTGATATTCTACTCCATACAAATAAAAAAAACGTTTTATTTGAGTACAATATTGTAATAATGTTTACACTGCACACATTTAATGAGTTAAAATAGAAAAATGCATATTAAAATAGTCAACAAATTATTGTTAGTTTCTCTTTGTTGCACACAGCTGTATTCAGAAAATATTTTAGAAATCTATAACGAAGCTCTTGAAAATGATCCAACATATAAATCAGCTGAGTACTCGTATCTGGCTGATAAGCAAATAGTTGTTCAAGGAAGAGCTGCTCTTCTTCCAAGCATAACTCTTAGTGGTTCAACTAATTGGAATGAGTACTATCAAGATGACATACTTCAACAGGAATATAATTCTTTTTCTAAGTCAGCAAGAGTATCTCAGCCGCTTTTTAGATTAGATACTTGGTTTAATTTTAAGAGATCTAAGTCTTTGACAAATGCTGCTGAAGCAGATTTTGCATATCAGCAACAAAATTTATTACTAAGAACTGCTGAACTTTATTTTGGTGTTCTTAGGGCAATAGATAACCTTAATGCATCTATTTCAGAAGAAAAAGCAATTAAAAAACAATTAGATCAAGCTCAGCAAAGATATGAAGTTGGTTTATCAGCTATAACTGGTGTTCAAGAAGCTCAGCTGGCATTTGATCTAAGCAAGGCAGCAAGAATAAATAATGAAGGTAATCTCTTCTCTGCCAGAGAGGCCCTTAATGCTTTGATTGGTAGGGAAATTTTCTCGCTTGATGAATTGGGTGAAAATTTAAATGTATCCTCTCCATTTCCAAATTCAAAAGAAGATTGGGTGAAAACAGCATTAGAGAATAATTATCAACTTAAAGCAGCATACTTAAGAAAAGATGCAGCCAAAAGCAATGCAAGAAGTGCAGCATCAAATCATCTTCCTAAAATAGATATAGTAGGTTCAGGTTCTGAATCAGAAACAAACCAATTCAACTACGAAGGATTTGAAATAAATGGTCAAGGAATTCCGGTTCCTGCTGTTACGGGAAGACGAAACTACGCAATTCAGATGAGTATCCCAATTTTTCAAGGTGGAGCTGTTAGTTCTAGAAGAAAACAAGCATATTCTCAATACAATGAAGCAGATGAGAATTCGTTGTTTACAGAGAGAAGAATTATTCAAGAAGTAAGATCGCAGTTTTCAAATGTTGTAACGCTAGTAGCTAATGTGACTGCTCAAGAACAGGCTGTTATCTCTGCAACTAGTGCCTTAGAGGCCACACAAGTTGGTTATAAGGTTGGGACAAGAAATATAGTTGATTTACTTCAAGCTGAGAAAAATCTTTATAGTGCTGAGAAAAATCTTGCTAATGCTAAATACGATTATATTCTCGCTAATCTAAGATTAGCTTTAGCGGCTGGCACAATCAGTCCTAGTGATATTGTTGAAATAAATAACTTACTTAACTAAATCATGCCTGAATTGCCAGAGGTTGAAACAACCGTCAGAGCAATTAGTAAATTTAAAAATAAAACTCTTAAAGAAATAATTGTTCACAATAAAAATCTTCGTTGGAAAGTTACTGATAAAGTTGAGCTAGCTTCTAAAAATAAAAAAATCAAAGAAATAGAAAGAAGGGCAAAGTATATACTGATTCATTTTGATGACTCGTCTTTAATGATTCATTTAGGCATGTCTGGAAAACTAAGAATTCAAAAAATTAAAAACAATTTTTTCATGAAGCATGACCATGCTGAATTAATTTTTTCTAAAGAAAAAATAATTTTTAATGATCCTCGTAGATTTGGATCTATTCATTTAACAAATGATTTTAAACATCACAAACTTATAAAAAATCTTGGTATTGAACCTTTGTCTAAATCATTTAACAAAAGATATCTTTTTGATATTTGTAATAAAAGCAATTTAAATATTAAAAAAGTAATTATGGATCAAAAAAAAATCGTTGGTGTTGGTAATATTTATGCTTCTGAAAGCCTCTTTCTTGCAAAAATAAAACCTAATAAATCTGCAAGTAAAATCTCTATGGATGATTGTCATGATCTTGTTAAGTCAATAAAGAAGGTTCTTAGATACGCAATTAAAATGGGTGGCACAACTTTAAAAGATTTTTATTCAGCTGATGGCAATGAGGGATATTTTAATCTTGAATTAAGTGTCTATGGTCGCGAAGGAGAAAGTTGCAAAATTTGTGGTGCTAAAGTTAAAAAAATAAATATCGGTCAGAGGTCCACCTTTTATTGTCAGAATTGTCAGAATTAAGAGCCGAGTTTTGCTTTGAGGGCTTGTTCAACAGAAGGATGAACAAATTTAGACACATCACCTTTTAAATCACAAATCTCTTTAATAAGGCTTGATGAGACATAAATTAGACTTTCTTTTGGAGTTAAAAAAATACTTTCTACATCAGGCGCCAAAGATCTATTCATAGTCGCAAGCTGAAATTCATATTCAAAATCAGAAACTGCCCTTAAGCCTCTAATAATTGCACATGCATTATTTTCCTTTGCTACATCGACTGTAAGTTGCCTAGGAAAGCCAAGAACTTCAACATTAGAGTTATCTTTATATATATTTTTGGCAAGCTTTATCCTATCTTCAAGTGTAAATAAATGATTTTTTGCTTCATTTTTTGCAATAGCAATAATAACTTTATCAAAAAGGTTAGTTGCCCTATCAATAATATCCATATGACCATATGTTATTGGGTCGAACGAGCCTGGATAGATTGCTACTCTCATATACATTGAATAATACTAAACATTACAATTTAATCAAAATTATTATAAAAATAGCAATTTCTAAAAAAAGTCTAAATTTGATACATTTTTCAGTTTTTTGTATGATATATGGTTCATATGAAATGGGGGGGAGTAAATTATTGCTCCACTACTTATATAAGGAGTTATATATGAAATTTTTATTAACACTTGCAGGCGTGGTTGCGCTTCCTGCTTTTGCTTCAGATCTAAGCACAAGCGATATGACAGGAATGTCATTCTGGATTGTAACTGCTGCTATGCTAGCTGCTACTGTATTCTTCTTTGTAGAAAGAGACAGAGTACACGGCAAATGGAAAACTTCATTATCAGTAGCTGGTTTAGTTACTGGTGTGGCGTTTTGGCATTATCTATATATGAGAGGTGTTTGGGCCGATACAGGTACATCACCAACTGTATACAGATACATTGACTGGCTAATTACTGTGCCACTTCAAATTATCGAGTTCTACTTGATTCTTAAAGTATGCACTAATGTAAGTTCTGGCCTATTCTGGAAACTACTTGGAGCATCATTAGTAATGCTTATCGCTGGTTTCATGGGAGAAACTGGAGCTGCTCCAGCAAATGCTGCTGGTATCGTAGGAGTAATTGCTTGGTTATATATCATCTATGAAGTATTTTCTGGTGAAGCTGGAAAACTAAATGCTTCAAGTGGTAATGCTGCTGCTCAAAGTGCTTTCGGTACAATTAGATTAATTGTTACTGTTGGTTGGGCAATTTATCCAATAGGATATTGGGTAGGTGTCGGAGCTAATGCAGATATGGCTAACGCTAACTTAATTTATAACTATGCTGATTTTATTAACAAAATCGCATTTGGTTTAGCTATTTATGTAGCTGCTGTTAGCGACTCAGAATAATAGTTTTTATTCAGAAAAACCCAGCTTTTTGCTGGGTTTTTTTATGGCTGAATTTCTTCTCCATTCCAAGCATACAATTTACCGGAATCATCAGAAGTTACAGCATCAATAACCTCTAATAGTTTTGCAGCACTATAATCTGGGGTAAACAGATTTTCGGACTGTACATTCTTCTCAAAGGGCTTGCTTAAGTTACTTTTTACCGTACCAGGTTGCAATCCTATGAAGATTGAATTTGGGTTTGATCTTTTGATTTCTATACTAAAATTTTTCACTATTTGATTGAGGGCGGTTTTGCTTGCACGATATGAGTACCAGCCCCCAAGTTTATTATCTGAAATGCTCCCAACTCGAGCACTTAGAAAAGCAAAAACATTTTTATTTTGTTTATTGAGAAAAGGAATAAAGTATTTACCAACTAGAGCGGGTCCAACCGTATTTATCATCAAAACTTTTTTAAATCTTTCAGCAGATATATCACGAATGCTTTTTTCAGGATAAACATCATTTTCATTGTGAAGTATCCCAGTAGCAACAAATATCAAATCAAATTTTATATCTTGTGGAATTTTTTTAACTGCATCTTTTATAGATTCTTCACTTTCAATATCTATGTATATTCTGTTTTCTTTATCAGAAGTATTTGAGCTAATCGATCTAGAAAAATTATATACAGAGTCAACTGACTCATCATCTAAAAGGATTTTAGATACAGCATTGCCTATCGCACCAGATGAACCAATTACTGCTACATTTTTTTTCATAGTCTTTATATAAGGACAATTAAAAATAAAAGAAGAGAGATAGGGTTATGCCCTATCTCTTCTTCAAAACAAAATATTTATTTCTGGTACTTAGCTGCTTCTTCAGAACCATCAGTTGCGGTGCCTTTTGTATATGAGTGTGCACCCATACCAGCAAGATCACCATTTTGAACAATTAAATATGGTTCTCTGATAGGTTTATCTTCAAAGAAACACTCAAGAATTTCTCTTACGCCAGCTGCATATCTTGCCTGTGCAGATAGTGATGTGCCAGAAGTATGAGGAGTCATCCCATGATTAGGCATTGTTCTCCATACGTGGTCATTGGGAGCTGGTTGCGGAAACCAAACGTCCCCAGCATACCCACTCAATTGACCGGACTCAAGGGCTCTTGCTATTGCATCTTTATCACAGATTTTACCTCTTGCAGTGTTCACGATATAAGCACCTCGTTTCATTTTTCCAATCATTTCATCATTAAATAAATGCTCAGTTTTTGGATGAAGTGGGCAGCTGATATTTACTACATCGCATACAGCAACTAAAGATTCAACAGATTCATGATAAGTGAGGTTTAATTCAGCTTCGACTTCTTCAGAAAGTCTATGTATATCAAAGTAATGTAAATGAACGTCGAAAGGTTTCATTTTTCTGAGCATATCGATACCAATCCTACCCGCTGCAACAGTCCCAACATGCATGCCTTCAACATCATAAGATCTTTGAACAGCATCTGCTATATTCCAACCACCTTCTTTAACTATTCTATGTTGGTTATGGTAATCCCTTACCATTGAAAGAATCATCATAACTATGTGTTCTGCTACAGACCTTGAATTACAATATGTTACTTCAACAACATCGACGTTATTGTCCATAGCTGCTTGTAAGTCTACATGATCGGAACCAATTCCAGCAGTAATTGCCATTTTTAAATTTGGTGCAGATTCCATTTTCTCTCTTGTAAGATAATATGGAAAGAAAGGTTGTGATATTACAATATCTGCATCAACTAATTCCTTATCAGCCTGACATCCTTCACCATCTTTATCTGAAGTAACTACTAAAGTATGGCCAGTATCTTCTAAGAACTTTCTTAAACCTAATTCTCCAGACACACATCCCAAAAGCTCACCAGGTGTAAAATCAACAGAGCTTGGTGTGGGAAGAGACATTCCATCTGGATATTTATCTAGATTAGGGAGATCATCTCTTGCATATTTATCAGGCATTCCATTTTTAGGATCATCATAAAGCACACATAATATTTTCATTTTTTTCCTCAAATAAAATTAACATCGCTAATGTTAAAACAAAATAAATTAAACACAACAATTAATTTAAATAAAATCATCCACCTATTTTTAAGATAAATGTGACAATAATTTAGTAAAATTACAAATAATTGATAAAAATCATGGGTACAATGTTAAAATATGAGTACATTTATAAAAAAATCTTGATAAAAATTTAAAATGATGCAAGAATATGGGTACATTATGAGTACAAATGACGATAAATACCTAGTTTTAAGAGGAAAAAATAAAGATATATACTTTATACAAAAGCGCTTATCTAAGGATATTTCGAAGATTATAGGGAAAGAATTTATAAAAAAATCCCTTGAAACAACAGATATCCATATTGCAAGGCAAAAAAGAGATAAAATTATTGAAGAACTTGAACAAATAGTCCTAAATTCTTCACTAAATCAAGAAAATATTCATTATTCTAGCGAAATTTACAATGTACCCATTGAAAAAGAGTCAATAAATACACTTAAAAATGACATTTTAGAGAATAATTCAAAAACCAAAAATGATAAATTTGCAATTTTTTCATTAAAAATCCCAAATAAAGAAGATTTAATAGAAAATATTGATAAATTTATACCAATAGGTATTGTTATGTTGACTTTATTTATTGCTTTTATTGCTTAATCTTCTTCTTTAATAAATTTAAATAATCTTTATCAAAATGGTTTTTATTGAATTGATTTATGTAATTAGCCCAAATTAATTCAGTATAGACATTCATTAAACTCCACTTTTTAATTTTTGTATTAATACTTTCACTAATTTCATCTATTCCATAACCTCTAAGCAATTTATCTTTTTCTGATGTTTGTAGATTCAATGATTCAATTAATTTAGATAAGTCTGAATACTTACTGTTAAAACTTAAATATTCAAAATCAATAAAAACAATTTTATTATTTTTGAACATCACATTTGAAAAATTTAAATCATTATGGCTAAGAACATATTTTTCTTTGCCTACATTTAATTCATTAAATAGATCAACAGCATCTTTAAAATATTTATTATCCAATTCCGATGAAGATACATTTAGATATACATTTAATTGATCTTGAAAAGTTTTTGTTCTTTTACTCGATGTAATTCCATGTAACTCTTTTAATTTTTTTCCAAGTTGATAAAAATTATTAAATTGTTTGTCTGATGAATCCCTTTCAAAATATTCGTAGATAATTAGCTCTGAATGTAAGTCGTAAAATAAAATTTTTGGAGAAATATTTTTTGTAACAATTTTTTGGATTATTCCATTTTTAAAATATTCATTGATAATTAATTTAAATTTATTTTTTTTTGATAACTTAAAAATTGATTTTGTATTATTAAATTCTCCTAAAAATATTTGTGAAGTCTCTCCATCACTAATCTGTTCTATGACTTTGAAATTATAATTTTCTTTTTTTAGTATTGTTTCTAATTTTTTCATGAATATTCTTCTAATTTTTTATTCCAGGATTGATATCCAAAAATAATAATTATTAGATATATGAAAAATAATAAAGAGGTTAGATATAACTCCCTTGAGAAAAATAGATATATAGATATTGAATCAATCACAAACCAGTAGATCCAATTTTCAATAATCTTTTTTGCTACCATATATGTCGTGATAATAGCTCCAAAAGTTGTAAATGCATCTAAAAATGGAAATACAGCATTTGTATATTTTTCAAGAATTTCTCCTGAAATTATTGCAAGTATCACTATTAAACTTATTGCGTATACATGCTTTATTTTTTTCCATTTCTTAATCCTTATAACACATTCTTCATTTGATACTTTATTCCATTGATTCCAACCATAAATGGCCATGGTAATGTAAAAAATTTGCAAAATTGCCTCCATTAATAGGCCTGCATCAAGCATTATAAAGAAATATAGTGAAGAACTAATTATGGCCGCATACCAGCATTTTATGTCTTCTTTAGCAGCTAAGATTAAATATAGTATTGCTGTGATAACAGCAATAATTTCTGGAATTAAATTTAACATGGAAACTAAAAATTATATCTAAGTGAAATGCCAATATGTTTAGGGTCTCCTTGTCTTCTATATAGAGTATCAATAAAGTTAGGCGCTTCGTTACCAAAGAAAAATCCTCTAGTTGAATAATATTTATCAAACAAATTTCTTATCCACAGATCAACAGTAAAATTAGCATTTGAGTATCCGAAAGTTAAGTTAGTTAATTGATAGCTTTTAGATTGATTGTCATGTGAATCTGAATAATAAAAACTACCTTTTCCATTAATATCTAATTTTAAATATAAGTTATTTTTAAGAATTAAATTTCCACCAATAGAATATGAGTGCTCGGGTGAGTGAGCTTGTGATCTATCTTCTAGATCAATTCTTGATTCCCAATTTTTTATCTTTGTTTTAAGAAATCCTAAATTAGCATATATATATAAATTATCTGTTACCAAGTAATGCGAAGTGATTTCAATTCCGTAGTTTTCTCCCTCTGCAGCATTTTGAGTTAAGTATGAAAAAGTATTAGGGTCACTTGGATCAACTTGTCTAGAAATCAAAACTTGTTGATCTTTTCTTTCAGAGAAAAATATTACAAGTGAATAATTCAGATCTCTATCCTTTAAGTTTGAGCTTACACCAAATTCATAATTAGTTAGATATTCAGGATCATAAATAAGAGATTGTTTTACTAAATTATCTGTAGCATCAAGACCGAGATTAAATCCACCTTGTTTATATCCTCTTGCTATTGAAAAATAAATATTTGAATCATCATTAGTTTTTTTGACTATCGAAATTTTTCCACCACTCATATTATCTGAAGGATTAAAAGATTCATTATTTGAATCTTTATATTTTGAATCCCAATTTTCCAATCTCAAGCCGAAAGCAAGTTTAGTTTTATCTGTTAAAAAATAATCAATATTTCCAAACACTGATAAATTTTCAGATTCATAATTTCTTGAAATTGAAGATTCACTAGCATATGGCCCAAAGGGATCAGACGGATCTCCATAAATTCCATCATCTTTAGTTATATTTGATTCATCTAATTCGCTAAAATCTAAACCAAAGACCCATTCAAATGGATTTTTTTGAGAAAAATCCTTATTTTTTGACAAAAAACGTATTTCTTGACTAAAAGTGTCTCTTTTTCTTAATGTTTCAGAAAAATAATCATAGGTGTATGGAAAATGTGAGTCAGGATTACCCCAATCTGCATCATAACTAAAAACAACATCAGTTTTTGTTGAGCTTGTTAAACTTTGGAGATCAAAATTATTTAAATTCTTAATTATTTTTATTCCAATTGAGTCTGTTATTTGTGAATCCATTCCTGGACGATCTGATAAAGTATCTAAACTTCCATCAATTGTCCAAATATCAGCTGGGTCATCCATATCAATTTTTGAAACAAGAAAATTAATATTTGTAGTTTCATTAATTTCCCAATCAAGTTTGTAACGCAAAGTTAGTTCATCTTTTTTTGAGGTATCTGATTTATTTAAGTAAGTATTTTTTCTAAATCCGTTAGCATAGTCAGTTCTCATTACCAAACGATATTTCATTTTTTCATTCTTTAATGGTCCTCCAAATGCAACTCCAATATTTTGAGTTCTATAATCTCCAAAAGTTAGCTCAGAAATCCCTTCAAATTTATCTGTTGGATCTTTGGTTTTTATGTAAATTAATCCTGCTAGAGCATTTGCACCTGTTCTAGATCCTTGAGGTCCACGAAATACTTCTACTTGATCAACATCAAATAAAGTTGCAATGCCTCCCTGTCCAGAATAGTCGATGTCATCGATAATAAAACCAACAGAAGAATTTGGTGTTCCCTGATAACCAGATCTTTCTCCTATACCTCTTATCTGAAAATATCTTGCTCTTGAATCTGAAGCTGCATAATTTAAATTTGGAACAAGATATGAGAGCTGTTGAAAATGTTTTATAGCTTGTGATCTTATTTTTTCTGATTGAATAATAAGAATACTTGAATCTTCTTCACTAATATATTTTTCTCGATATTCACCTTTAACAATTATTTCCTCAATACCCTGTGAGAAAATTGAAAGTGAATATACTAATGCTGATAAAGATAAGATTTTGTTACTGATATACATATGCAATTCCTCCGCAACTATTGTGTTGATCAGGTTCAAAGAGTTTCATAAGATCTCAGGCTAAATTAGCCACCCCTTTGCATGCTTATATGTTAATGAATAAAAATTGAAAGGTCACTTATTCTTTTGGCTTTTCTGAAAAATTTTTCAAGTTGTGGCAAGTAAGCTAAATATATTTAGCTGGTGCAAATTTATACTTTAGTTATAAAAAATCTATGATTTTTAGTATAATATTATTACCGCATATCAATTATTTATTGAATTTAAAGCATAACCATAAATCTCTGAAATCTGATTTATTATTTTATCCTTTGGAGTTCCTGCACCATGTCCTGCTCTATCTTCAATCCGAATTAATATTGGATTTTCGCAGCCCTGATATTCTTGAAGTTTAGCTGCAAATTTGTATGAATGAGAAGGAACAACTCGATCATCACGACTCGCTGTTGTAACCAATGTAGTTGGATAACAGTTATCTTTCTCGATGTTATGCAGTGGACTATAAGCTAAAAGATTTTCGAACTCATCTTTTTTATCTACAGATCCATAATCACTTTCCCATGCCCAACCAATTGTAAATTTACTAAACCTCAACATATCCAAAACTCCAACTTGTGGAATAGCAACTTTGAACAGATCTGGATTTTGTAACATGGTAGCTGCAACTAGAAGTCCTCCATTTGAACCACCAATAATTGCAGTAGTTTTTTCAGAGCCAATATTATTCTCATGTAGAAATTTTGCAGCAAATGCAAAATCGTCAAAAACATTTTGTTTGTTTAATAACATTCCAGATTCATGCCATTCACTACCATATTCTCCACCACCTCTTAAATTTGCTACCGCATATACTCCACCTAAATTTTTCCAAGCAGCATGAGTTTTTCTAAAACCTGGTAAAAGAGAAATATTGAATCCCCCATATCCGTATAACATTAAGGGTGTATCTTTATTAATTTTTAATCCTTTCTTGTAACTAATATGTATAGGAATTTTTGTTCCGTCTTTTGAAGGATAAAATTTTAATTCTGAGACATAATCCTCTGACTCATATCCATCAATTTCTTCTTTCCAAAAAAGTTTTATATCTAATGAATCCAATTTGATTTCATATATCTCTCTTGGAGTAACGTAGTTTGAAACTGAAAAATAAGTTTTAGTGTCATCGATCTCTCCACCAAACCCTCCAATGGTTCCATTTTTTGGTAACTCAAGATCTTGTACAAAATTTCCAGAAAGATCAAAAATTTTTATACTAGAAAAAGTATCAATTAAATAATTAACAATAAATGAATTATTTATAACATTTACAGATCGAATGGAATTTTCTGATTCTGCAATGACATCATTCCAAATAAAAGAACCATTTTTAAGCTCTAAATTAACAATTTTGCCATTTGGGGCCCCTTCAGTTGTATAAAACCATAGAATATTGTCTTTACTGTCAATAAAGCTGTAAGCTCCTATCAATTCATCTATTAAAGGAAGGAACTTTTCACCTGGATTTAACTGAATATAGAGCCTATTTCTTTCATCAGTTCCCTCTGAAATTGATAAAAGTTTAATATTTGTATCTTCTATTACATTAATGCCCCATCCCCATCTTGGTTGATCAGGATTTTCATAAAAAACCTGGTCTTCTGATTGATTGGTTCCAATCTTATGAAACATTAGTTTAGGAGATTGGTTTATATCTTTAAGTAGCTCTTCATTTGGCTCGTTATATTTTTGATAGAAAAATCCAGAATCATCATTCTCCCATGTGGCCCCAGAAAATTTAGCCCATTTAATCTCATCAGAAAGAATCTCACCAGTTTCAATATTCATAACTTTCCAAATTCGCCAATCAGAACCTCCATCAGAAATCGAATAAGCAATATGGTCAGCATTATTATTAACGCTAGTACTTCCCAATGAAATTGTGCCATCTTCAGAAAATGTATTAGGGTCTATCAGAACACGCTCTTCGCATTCATCACAGTCCTTGATCATCAATTTGCTTTGCTGAAAAGTACCGTCATTAAAATAATAAAAAGTTTTATCTTCAACTTTATAAGGAGTAGATATAGATTCATTTTCCCAAATCTTTTCTAAGTATTCTCCTATGCCTCTTTTGAATTTATTTTTACCAATATACTTCTTTGTAAAATTATTTTGCCTCTTAACCCAATTAATAGACTCATCACTTGTAAAGTCTTCTAACCATCTATAAGAATCTGAAATTTCATAACCATGAATGTTTTCGACAAAATTTATCTTTTTTGATTCTGGATAAACACTTCCATCATCATTGCTAGAACAGGAAATTAGAATTATTAAAGAGGATAAACTAAGGAATTTTTTATACATAGAAAACATATTACTTTACAATTACCCAATGGATCAATTCAAAAACTCATGGGAATTTCTATTTTCAAATTGGAAATTCTTTCTTACATTAGCCTTACCACTTATAACTGTGCAAACCTTAACTGGATATCTTATTATTCCACTTGCAGAGATGACACAACCAGAAGACTTCCTAAGTTTTTTTGAATCCAACTCAGGAGTAATTGCTTTAGTTGGAATTATTGGTCTTATAATTCAAATATCATTCATGGGTGGGATCTGGATGGGGTATATGTCGATAGACGCTAATAAAACGATAAGTCCAATAGCAGCACTTCAAGCAGGATTATCAAAATTTTTTCCACTATTTGGAGCTTATATTGTTGTAACAATCGCTTCAGCTTTAGGATACTTAATGCTTATTCTTCCAGGTATATATTTATCCGCAAGATTTTCATTATTTGTAGCTCATATTATGTTTGAAGACAATAAAGTTTTTCAGTCCATTGGTGCTTCATGGGAAAAAACAGATGAGTTTGGATCAAGGCTATTCATGTTTACTTTAGTATTTTTTATTTTGATTCTTATATCATCTTTAATTTTACAAAGCATAATTCCAACTGGAATAACTCAATCATTTATTTTATCCATAAGTGAGGTTATCTTTATGATTCCACTTGGATACATATATTTCACTCTCTATAAATCTATTAAAGTTAGTTAGACTAATTGTCCAAATCTTAATTCAAAGGTAGAATGCACATTCGTTATAGGGCCTGTAGCTCAGTTTTGGTTAGAGCGTTCGACTGATAATCGAGAGGTCGGAAGTTCGAGTCTTCCCAGGCCCACCATATTTTTAAAAAAATGTATCAAATTTAGACTTTTTTACAAAATTGCTTTCGATTATAATCATTATAACGCTAGACGCATGAGCGTTATGACCGTAAATACAAATTTATAATTATTTTTTAAAAATGAATGCATTAGTTGAATCATTATCAGATCATATAGAAAATTGGGGCATGGTCTGGTTTGGATTAATTTTTTTAGGAAGCATATTTAACGAATTTTCTCTTTTTAATGCTTTAAATATTTCAGTGTTTGATATAAATTTGTTTCCGTATATATTAGGTTTAATAATTGGTCTAGTTGCAAAATATAGAGGTGGTTGGATATGAGATTTGATAATTCAAATATACCTGCAGAATTTTCTTTTCAAAAAGAAAAAGAAGTTGCAAGGAAATTCGCTCAAAGATTTCAATGGGAAATGATGCTAATTGGAATTGGCCAAGCATTAGTTTGGTTATCAACATGGTTTTTGGTAATCAATAATTATATTTCTTTGTTTGTAGGATTTATTCTTGCTTCTATGTGCGCTTGTCTTGCTTATTTACCCTCGCATGAAGCGCAACATGGAAATTATTCTCGTGGTAATAAAAAAAAGAGGTGGCTTGACACATTAATCGGTCATGTATCTTTAATAACATTGATGTATCCATATCGAATAATGCAGGCAACTCATATGAAGCATCATGCAAACACAAATAACCCTGAAAAAGATTTTGATTACGGTATTGTGAGCTGCAAAAATCCTTGGGAGGTGTTTTTGTACACCCTTCAGGGCCCAGACAAGGCATATAAAGAATATTATGATGTTCACAAAGGTGATAAAAATTTTGTAAATAGATTTAGTCGTGGATTACTTGTAAGCTGGGTACAAAAATTTGTTCAATTGGTCCTCGTTGTAATCTTTCCGCTTGAAACCCTATTTTTGTGGTTCTTACCGAGGAAGATTGGTACTTTTTACACAGCCCTAAATTTCTCATGGTTTCCCCATCAAGGTCTTGAGGTAGGCAGATATAAGGATTCAAAATTTTATATGTTCAAATACATGCCAAGATATTTAACTCATTCAATGCAATTACATTTTGTGCATCACCTTCATCCAAATATTGGGCATCATGATGAGCCTAGAGCTATAGAAGAATTAAAACCATTCTTAATAGCTAGAGGGTTGCCTGGTGCAGAAGAAATTCCAGATAGGGTTACTTATAATCCTTTAGTAAAAATTTAAAACTTCTTAACTTATTTCTAATAACTCTATTTCAAATATTAGAATTGAGTTAGAAGGAATTCCTGGTCTGCCATCCTCTCCATATGCCATAGTAGGGTCAATATAGACCATCCATTTGTCTCCCTCTCTCATTAAAGATATAGCTTTTTGGCAACCTACAATTAATTTTGATAATTCAATCTTTAATGGCTCTGAATCTAACGAACTCCAAAAAACTTCTCCATTGGTTAAGGTTCCATGAAAGTGAGCTGAAATTGTTTGATTTAATGAAGGAGGCTCGCTAATCGGATCGCCTGAATTAATAACTAAATATTGAAGTCCAGGTTCGATTTCAATAACTTGATCATTCTTTTTATTATCTATGAAGAACTGGAGGTTTTCTATTTGTTGAATATTGGGGCTATCTTGAACACAACCAAAAATTATAAAAAAACTACAAAATAATAATAATTTTTTCATTTCTATAAAATTATCTTAAGAAATTTTCTTTTGCCAACTTGATAAATTCCTTCTGAACCTTTTGATACTTCAAGCTTAGGGTCTTCAACTTTTTCAGAGTTTATCCTGATACCGCCTTGTGTAATGAGCCTATTGCCTTCAGAAATACTAGAGATCATATTTATATCTTTTAATAGATTAACTAAGAGAACAGAGTCATTTTTTATATCAACTTTAACTGATTCAATCTCATCGGGTATGTTTCCCTTTTGAAATCTATTTAAAAATATCTCTTTAGATTTTTTTCCTTCTCCTTCTTTATGAAATCTGTCAACAAGCTCTTCAGCTAAAATAAATTTTATATCACGAGGATTTTTACCTTTTTTCATTTCATCTTTTAACTTCGCAATATCTTCTTCAGGCATAAAGCTTAATAGCTCAAACCAACGCCACATTAATTCATCAGAAATTGACATAATCTTTCCAAACATCTCATCAGGCTCCTCATCAATAGCAATGTAGTTATCTAATGATTTTGACATCTTTTTAACGCCATCAAGGCCTTCTAAAATAGGAACTGTGATTACAACTTGAGGTTCTTGTTCATAATCTCTTTGAAGTTCTCTTCCAACTAAGAGATTAAATTTTTGGTCTGTTCCACCGCACTCAACATCAGCCTCTAAAGCAACTGAGTCATATCCTTGAACTAATGGATACAAAAATTCATGAATAGCTATTGTCTTATTTGATGAAAATCTTTTATTAAAATCATCTCTTTCTAACATTCGTGCAACGTTATATTTTGACGCAAGCTTTATTAGGCCATCAGCTCCAAGCTTGTCACACCATTCTGAATTAAATCGAACTTCGGTTAAGTCCTCCTTGAGAATCTTAAAAACTTGATTCTTATATGTCTTTGCGTTTTCAATCAGGCTATCTGAATCGACGATTGGCCTAGTTTTATTAGTGCCTGATGGGTCTCCAATTCGTCCTGTAAAATCTCCAATCAAAAATATTACTTTATGGCCTAAATCTTGAAAGTGTCTTAATTTATTTAACAAAACTGTATGGCCCAAATGAAGATCTGGTGCTGTGGGATCGAATCCAGCCTTAACTATAAGTTTCTTGCCTGAATCTAACTTCTTTTTAAGGTCAGATTCAGTAAGAATCTCATCGGAACCTCTTTTGATAAGTTTTAATGCATCACTCATATTACTATCATAGTATTTTTAAATGATTATTAGAATCACAAAGTTGCTACTTAGTTCTTAAAGATTAAAATAGTGGCTATGTTAGAGGCAAAGAATAAATTTATTTCCGAGACAAAACTTTTATCAAGTCTATTAAAAGAAACAAATTTTTTATATAACAAAGTTATATCTAAAGATGCTGAAAAAATAATCAAGCTTTGTAGGAAAAATAAAACAGATCGAACCAAACTTGATGCCTTTTTAAATGAATATGGTTTAGATAATAAAGAAGGGGTTGCATTGATGTGCTTGGCTGAATCAGTGTTAAGAATTCCTGACAAAAAAACTAGAGACCTTATTATTTCAGAAAAGCTTTCTGAGGGAAGGTGGATTGATCATTTAAATAAGGCTGACAGTCTTTTTGTTAATGCCTCAACATGGGGTCTCTTATTGGCTGGAAAAGTTATCACTCCTCCATCAAAATGGTCAGAAAATCCAACCGCCCTGCTTACTGATTTAATATCAAAATCTGGTGAGATGCCAATTAGAAATGCTGTATTAACTGCAATGCAAATATTAAGTCAGGAATTTGTGATGGGCAGAGACTTCAAGGATATCAATAAGATGCCAAATATTGAAAAAGAAATATATTCTTTTGACATGCTTGGTGAAGCTGCAAGAACATTCAATCAAGCAGAGAGTTACTTTAATTCATATCTAAATGCAATTAGTGAAGTTGGAAAAATTAATAAAGAAAAAAATCTAGCAAACGGAGTCTCTATAAAAATTTCTGCTCTTCATCCAAGATATGAAATGAGAAAAATTTCTGAGCTTGAATCTAATTTATTGCCAAAGTTATCAGAACTAATTAATTATGCTTATTCAGAAAATGTTGAAATTACAATTGACGCTGAAGAGCAAGATAGACTCTCAATTAGCTTGCACATCATTGAAAAACTTGCCCAAGAGAAAACAATAAAAGATTGGCCTGGTTTTGGCATAGCACTTCAAGCTTATGGAAAAAGATCATTTGATGTTATTAACTGGTTAAACGACTTAATAACCAAGAGAGCCAATATGCATCTTAGATTGGTAAAAGGCGCGTATTGGGATTATGAGATAAAACATGCTCAAGTTTTTGGTTATGAAGGCTATCCAGTTTTTTCAAAAAAGTCTATTACTGATATTGTGTACCTTGCTTGTGCAAAAGAAATTTTAAAAAATAAAAATATATTTCCAAAATTTGCTACTCATAATGCTCATACCATTTCTTCAATAAGTTATTTGGGTGAAGGATGTGATTATGAATTCCAAAGACTTTTTGGAATGGGTGAGTTACTTTATAAAAGCTCATCAGAAGTATTAAATATTAAAACAAGTCCTTCGGTTTATGCTCCAATAGGCAACTATAAGGATTTATTACCTTATTTAGTCAGACGATTGCTAGAAAACGGAGCTAATAGCTCATTTATAAATAGGCTATTAGATCCAGAAACAGATCCAAAATGGCTTGCAGAGAACCCTTATATTAGAATGCAAAATGAAAAGAAAGACATTCCATTACCAAAAAATATTTTTGATAATCGATTAAATTCATCGGGTATGGATATAACTGAAAAAGAAAAACTAGATTTGCTTAAACAAAAGTTAAATAATTTCGATGGAAAATTAGTCAATGCTAAATCTTTGTATATTGGCAGTAAAGATAATCAAGACAAAGTAGAAAATATTTTTTCAATCTCTTCTAATTCTCAAATTGGTACTGTTACATATGATGATCTAAATCAAATCAAGAAGTGTCTAGAAAAAAATCACTCCAATTCATGGTCTGCTACTAAAGTTAAAGATAGATCTAAAATCCTCAATAAAATTGCTGATAATATTGAAAACGATCCATATGAATTAATTTATTTTTTAATAAATGAAGCGGGTAAAACAATACAAAACGCAATTGATGAAATAAGAGAAGCGGTAGATTTTCTCAGGTATTATTCTAATCAGATTATACAAATCTCAAACCAAACAAAGCTTGAAGGACCGACAGGTGAAGAAAACATTATTTCATATAGTCCAAAAGGAAGATTTCTTTGCATAAGTCCATGGAACTTCCCTGTAGCGATTCTAATTGGACAGATTTCAGCTGCTCTTGCTTGCGGTAACAGAGTAATAGTTAAACCATCTGAACACACTTCTATCTTAGGATATCTTATTGTCAAAAAATTTCATGAGATAGGCGTCCCTAAAGAAACTTTGGAATTAATAATTGGTGACGGTTCATACGGTGAAGTTTTAAGTTCAATTAATCCTCTCCATGGAGTTGCTTTTACTGGATCATTAGAAACTGCTAAAAAGATACAAACTAATCTTTTAAATAATCAAGATCAAATTATCCCTTTAATTGCTGAAACCGGAGGAGTTAATGCAATGATAGTGGATTCAAGTGCTCTTCTTGAACAAGTGACTGATGACATTATTAGATCTGCATTTGATAGCGCTGGTCAGAGATGTTCCGCATTACGAGTGCTATGTATACAAGAAGAAATATATAACGAATTAATTCAAATGATTAAAGGGAGCATGGAAACACAGTCTTTAGGTGATCCAAATGACTTTAATATAGATATAGGCCCAATAATTAATAAACAAGCACTAAAAAAACTTAAGGAATATATTGCTTCATTTAATAATAATGGCATGGAAGTTTTTCAGTTAGAAGGTTTAAATTCCTCAACCCATATAAGTCCAACATTAATAGAGATTAATAAAATCTCAGATATTGAGAATGAGCAATTTGGACCAATTCTTCATATTCTTAAATACAAATCAAGTGAAATTGATGAATTAATAGAGCAGATCAATAAAAGTGGTTACGGTTTAACGATGGGACTTCATACCCGTATTGAATCAAGAGCTGATTACTTCAGTAAAAATGCTAATGTTGGAAACATATATATTAATAGAGATATGGTTGGAGCTGTTGTTGGATCACAACCTTTTGGGGGTGTTGGGCTTTCTGGGAGTGGTTTTAAAGCAGGTGGTCCTAACTATCTTTTACAATTTTTAAATGAAAAAGTGATTTCAAAGAACTCAGTTGCATTTGGAGGTAATGCTGAGCTATTAAATCTTCAAGAAGATTTATGATAGGGTTTAAAAAAACTCCAATAAAATTGGTTCTGAGCGTTTTTTTTATATCTTTAATATCAATCCTATTAATATATATTGATTTTACTGCCGAAAAACCACAGAAAGTTGAAGAAATTACGATTTCAAAAGATCTTCCTAACAGTTTACCCTTAATTAAAAATAAACAAATTCATGAAGTAAAAAAGGGAGACAGCCTTTCAGTGATATTTGAGGATAAAAATGTTCCTTTGAATACCGCATATAAGATATTCAACTTTGATAAGAATAATTTACTCTCAAGCATAATGCCTGGTGATGTTATGGAGTTTAATTATATTGGAGAAGTTCTTTATAACATCGAGATTATCAAAGATGAAGTAAATTCAATTTCTATTAATACTGAGAACGAGATTTCAATCAAAAAAATTAAGAAAGAAGCGCAAACCATAACATCATTTGGTTATGGAGCTATTCTCAATTCATTTTATAAAGACGCAAAAAATGTAGGTATACCTGATAGCATCATAATGGACTTTGCATATATATTTGGATGGGATATAGATTTTATCTTTGATGTTAGAAAAGGAGACAAGTTTTTTGTGATTTTTGAAACGGATTATTCTGAAGGCGAAAGAATTTCGAGTGGAGATATTATTTTTGCTGAATTTATAAATAAAGATGAAAGATACATTGCACAAAGATTCTATGACGACGTTCAAGGTAAGCAATACTTTAATGAGAATGGTGATAATGTTAAGAAAGCTTTTCTCAGGGCCCCATTAGACTTTGCTTATATAAGCTCACATTTTAATCCAAATAGAATGCATCCTATCCTTCATAAAATTAAAGCTCATAACGGAGTTGATTATGCGGCCAAGAGGAATACACCTGTAAAAGCATCAGGAGATGGCGTAATTTCTTTTATTGGAAGACAAAGTGGTTATGGTAGAACCATAGAAATAAAACATGGAGGAAATATAAAAACTTTGTATGCACATTTAGAAAGATTTAACTCAAAACTGAAAGTTGGTAGTAAAGTTAAACAAGGTGAAATTATTGCCTATGTAGGAGATTCAGGACAGGCAACCGGACCACATCTTCATTTTGAATTTTGGCAAGGCCAGGTTAGAACCGATCCAGTAAAGGTTAAGCTGCCATCAGCACAGCCTGTTAATAAAGGTCAAATAGAAGAATTTAGAAATCTCTTAAATTCAAGTCTCAAAAAGTTAAATGAGTATAATTCTATAAAAGATGAGTAAGTATTTTATTGGAATTATGACTGGAACAAGTGCAGACGCACTTGATGGTTGCGTGGTTTCTTTTGAGGATAAATTCGAATTAATTTGTTCAGCTTCAATAACTCTTGATGGCTCATATAAAATGGATTATGAGGAATGTATAAGAGCGGGATTTAAAAATACAAATGAATCAAAAAAACTATTTGAGCTTGAAAATATACTTAATCAAAAAACTATTGAGCTAATAAATCTTCTTCTGAAAAAAGCTGAAATTGATATTTCTCAAGTATCATCAGTAGGATTTTCAGGTCAAACTGTCTTTCATACTAATGAAAAAAGTTATCAAATAGGGAATCCTGCTTATATTTCAGAACTTTCAAAAATTGATGTTTATTCAGATTTTAGGAACTTTGACATTAAAAATGGAGGGATAGGTGCTCCTTTAATACCAGCTTTTCACAAATATTTATATGCCGCAGAAAAAGACAGACTTATTTTTAATATTGGTGGTATTGCTAACGGAACTTACCTTAAAAAAGATGAAGTTGCTATAGCATCAGATGTTGGCCCAGGTAATTGCCTATTAGATTATGTTTCCAGTAAAAGTTTTGACAAGCCTTTTGATGATGGTGGTTCTGAAGCGGCTAAAGGTGAAGTTGATAATCTATTATTAAAACAACTAATTGATAAATGTGATGGTATGACATATCCAAGAGCAGATGATAAGCAAGACTATTACAGATTAGAAGAATTATTTACAAAAATTGAGCCAAATTCATTACTTAGAACCTTGGCAGAACTCAGTGCTGAAAAAATAAAGGACTTCTATGAATATTGTGGAAAGCCTGAAGAAGTTATATTTCATGGAGGTGGAACAAAAAATAAATTTTTAATGACCTTAATAAAAAATAAAATTAGTGGCTTTGTAAGAACAACAGATAATGAAATCTCATCAAAATTTGTTGAGGCTGCAGGATTCGCTTACCTAGCATATTTAAAAAAAGGAGAAATTTTTAAAACTAAATTGTAAAGGACTCTCCACATCCACAAGTAGTTTTAGCATTAGGATTGTTAATAACAAATTTAGAGCCTGACAAGTCTTCAACAAAATCTAAGGTTGATCCATATAAATATGGGTAAGACATAGAATCTAGCAACACTGAAAAATTTTCAAATTCGATAACATCGTCATCAAATGCTATTTCAGAATCAAATTTAAAGCCGTATTGAAACCCAGAACAACCACCTCCGGTAACATAAACTCTAAATCTAGTTCCTTCACTCTCATTAGCATTCATAACATCACCAATCCTAGCTAAAGCACTTTTAGTTACTAAAATAGATTTGTTTTCAGTTTTTTGCATAACAACTAATTAAAATTTAAATATCAGTATAAAATATAATTATGTTTTATTCCTTTTTTTTCAAGACATTAAATTTAAATTAATTAATAAATGGAAAAATCATTACTAATATACTCTACTGTAGATGGGCAAACGGAAGCTATATGTAAACGAATGGCATCTTGTGCAAAAAATACCATTGTAGATGTCATGTCAATATCAAATGTAAAAAATCTTGATGATTATAAAATCATAATAATTGGGGCGAGCATTAGATATGGTAAATATAGAAATGAGGTATATAACTTTATTAATGAAAACTCCCTACTATTGGAATCTAAGAAAAATGCTTTCTTTTCTGTAAATGTTGTTGCAAGAAAACCTGAAAAAAATACTCCAGATACAAATCCATATGTAATTAAGTTCTTAGAGAAAATTAATTGGAAACCAAAAAATATTGAAGTCTTCGCAGGAAAAATAGACTACCCTAAATATAAATTTATTGATAAATATGCAATAAAATTTATTATGTGGATTACAAAAGGTCCAACGGACACATCACAGTCCTATGAATTCACAGATTGGAATAAAGTGGAAACTTTTGCAGAAAATTTAAATTTATGAAAAATATAAAAAAATCTATAGAGCTATTCAAAGAAGCAAAGTTACATATGCCTGGAGGAGTGAATTCACCAGTAAGAGCATTTAAGAATATTGATGGAAATCCAATTTTTTTTAAAAAAGCTAAAGGAGCTTACTTGTTTGATGCTGATAACAATAAATATATTGATTATATAGGTTCATGGGGCCCTATGATAATGGGGCACTCTAACCCAAAAATCGTAAATGCAATTTCAAAACAACTTAAGCTAGGAACAAGTTATGGCGCTCCAACTAGCATTGAATCTGAAACAGCAAAACTAATAAAACAATGTGTTCCATCTATAGAAAAAATAAGAATGGTTAACTCTGGAACTGAGGCAACTATGAGCGCAATAAGATTAGCAAGAGGATATACAAAAAGAGATAAGATTATTAAATTTGATGGTTGTTATCATGGCCATGTAGACTCACTACTTATAAAAGCTGGCTCAGGTGTGAGTACATTTGGACTTCCAGACTCACCAGGCATACCGAATGAATTAGCAAAAAAAACTTTGAGTTGTGAGTTTAATAACAAAGAAGAGTTCTTAAAGGTTTTTAAAAAAATCAAAGGTGACCTTGCAGCTGTAATCGTCGAGCCGGTAGCAGGAAATATGGGTTTTATTCCAGGTGATAAGTCTTTTTTAAAGTTGCTTAGAAAAAAAACATCTGAAAATAAATCATTGTTAATCTTTGATGAAGTAATGTCTGGTTTTAGAGTTTCACTTGGCGGGGCTCAAGAGCTTTATAAAATTAAGCCTGACTTGACGACTTTAGGAAAGGTGATTGGTGGTGGTCTTCCAGTAGGTGCTTTCGGTGGAAAAAAGAAAATAATGGATTTCCTAGCTCCTAACGGACCTGTGTATCAAGCAGGCACCCTTTCTGGAAACCCATTAGCCATGGCAGCAGGATCAATGCTTATTAAATTATTAATTAAAACTAACCCCTATAAAAAGCTTGAAGATAAAGCTGCTAATCTTTTACAAGGAATGAAAAATGTCTTTGATGCTAATGATATCCCTTTTTCAGTAAATCAATTGGGAGGTATGTTTGGTTTCTTTTTTTCAGAAAAATTACCTAAAAACTTTAAAGATGTCGTTAAAACTAATGATAAGCACTTTAAGAACTTTTTAAATCAGTGTATCGAGAATGGAATATACTTTGCGCCATCAAAATTTGAAGCAGGATTCATTTCAACAAAACATACTAAAACTGAAATTAATAATACAATAATGACTACAAAAAATATTATAAATAAAGGGATATAAAATGAAATACGATATTAGCGCTCTTGGAAATGCATTAGTGGATACTCAATACATGGTAGATCATGAGTTTTTAGATGCTATGGGTCTCGAACCAGACTCAATGACTCTGGCTAGCGCGGAAGAGCATGCGCCAATAATAAAAAAACTTAAAGATATGGGTGTAGACTCCGTATCAGATTGTGGTGGATCAGCCACTAATTCCTTGGTAGCCGCCTCTAACTATGGATCAAAGTGTCACCACGTTTGTAGAGTTGCTAATGATGAAGATGGCAAAAAATACCTTGATAGTCTTCAAACTGCTGGAGTAAAGCATATTGGTTATAGTAAAGAGAATTCTGACTTACCAACTGGCAAGTGTTTAATATTCGTTACACCAGATGCAAAAAGAACTATGAGCAGTATGTTAGGAATAAGTGCTTTCCTTGGATCTCAAGATATTGATTACGATGCTGTAGATAATTCTAAGATCTTCTATATAGAAGGTTATATGGTTACAAGTGATGAAAATTTTAGCGCAGTTACTTCAGTGCTAAGTCACATTAAAAATGAGAATACTTTAAAAGCATTGTCTTTGTCTGATGCTGGGATAGTTCATGGGTTCAAAGATAAATTCAAGGAAATTGAATCCTATGGAATTGATATGGTATTTTGTAATGATGATGAAGCTGTAGCTTTTGCAGGTACAGAGACATTAGAAGAAGCTATTAATTTCTACAAAAGTCAAACTTATATGATTGCAATAACAAAAGGTTCAGAAGGAAGCATTGTCATCAAAGATGGAAAAGAAATATTCTCACCTGCAGTATCTATAACGCCGGTAGATACTAATGGTGCTGGAGATATGTATGCTGGTTCATTTATGCACGCATTTCTAAATGGTTTTAATTTATCTGAATGTGCGGATTTTAGTAATTATGCTTCATCAAAGGTTGTTGAAACCTTTGGACCTAGATTAACCCCTGATGGATATAAAGAAGTTTCAAATAAATTGAGAAAAAGCTAGCAAATTTCTCTACTATCTGATATTTTCACCACCTTAAAATTTTTTAAAAAAACTTATGGCTGTACAAAAAGCAATAAAAACAAGAAAGAAACCAGTAAAAAAAGTGGTATCTAAAAAAACTTCCACAAAAAAAGTTGTTACAAAAAAAGTTGTAAAACCTAAAAAAATTCTTAAAGCCAAGCCTGTTGTTAATATTGCAAATAATAAATCTAAAATTGCGCCATATAAACCAAAGAAGAATGAGAAATATATGAGTGCGGCAATGAAAAGACATTTTATTGCTGTTCTTTTGCTGTGGAAAGAACATCTTAAAGAAGAAATGCAAAAAACTTTTGATCATTTAAAAACTAAAGGCGAAACATATGCAGATCCAATTGATAGAGCTTCTCAAGAAGAAGAGTTTGCATTTGAACTTAGAACCAGAGACAGAGAAAGGAAGCTTATTAACAAAATTGCTATTTCAATTGAGCAAATCAAACAAGATGAATATGGTTGGTGTGAATCTTGTGGAGATGAAATTGGAATAAAAAGACTTGAAGCAAGGCCAACTGCAACTCATTGCATAGATTGCAAAACCCTAGATGAAATTAAAGAAAAACAACTTGGCGGATGATTCTAAAATTTTTATCAAAAATATACTTTGATAAATAATAAAAAAATAAGCAAATTTGCGATCTCAATCATTGAAGATCTAAAAAAGAATAACTATCAGGGATACCTAGTTGGAGGATGTGTTAGAGATCTTTTATGTGGTCTTGAGCCAAAAGATTTTGATATTGCAACTAATGCAACTCCTGAGCAAATAAGAAAAGTTTTTAAAGCCTCCAGAATAATAGGAAAAAGGTTTAAGCTTGTTCATGTTTTTAACAGATCAGAGCTTATTGAAGTTGCCACATTTAGATCTGGCGATGATATAAATAATGATGGTAATCTAGTACAAGATCAATCAGGTAAAATTATTAGAGATAATATTTGGGGTGGTCTTGAACAAGATAGTTATAGAAGAGACTTCACAATAAATTCACTTTATTACTGCCCTCTTTCTAAAAAAATTGTTGGTCATGAAGATGGTATGAAACATATTCATGAGAAAAAAGTTGTCTCAATTGGAGATCCAAAAAAGAGATTTGCAGAAGATCCTGTGAGGTGTTTAAGGGCTTTAAGGTTTAGTAACAAACTAAATTTTAAGGTTGATCCTAAAATAAAAGATGCGATTTATGAAAAGGGACATTTGCTTTCTGGTATTTCAAATGCAAGGATTTTTGATGAATTTTGTAAAATCTTTCTTGGCGGAATGGCTGAAAAGAACTATAGAAAAATGACTTCTTTTGGTCTGAGTAAATATCTTGTAACAACTAACCCTGAGAAGAGTGAATTTACAAGCAGGTTAATCATTGAAGCATTAAGAAATACTGATAAAAGATTAAAAAATAATCAATCTGTAACCCCTGGTTTTCTTATTGCGGCACTTCTTTGGCCTGAGCTGTTAGAAAAGTCAATTGCTAAAGGTGAAATAAATCTTAGGAAATTCTTTAGATCTATGGACCAGGTTCTTAGAAAACAACAAAAAATTACAGCAATTCCAAGGAAATTTCATTCGTATATAAAAGATATATGGGTTTTGCAATTAAAGTTACATAGTAGAATTGGTAGACAGCCTTATAAAACTTTAAAACATCCAAGGTTTAGAGCAGCTTATGATTTTATGCTTATTAGAGAAAAAGCTGCCAATGAAATTAACAATTTAGGTAAATGGTGGACCAAGTTTCAAAGAAATGATGATAATCTAAAAAAATCTCTTATAAAAATTATTAATGAAAATGATACACAAGAATCGTTTAAAACATTTGGTTTCTCTCAAGAGTTACGATAATCTATTAAATTAGAAACTATTATTGAAATGAAGCCAGCTTTAAACGAACTACCTCTGCCAAAGTATATTGCAATAGAAGGACCAATTGGAGTTGGCAAAACAACTCTGGCAAATAAAATCGCTGAGACCTTCAATTATGATGCATTTTTAGAACAACCCGCAGAAAATCCATTCCTTAAAAACTTTTATAGAAACCCTAGTCAGTCTGCTTTAGCTACTCAACTTTTTTTCCTTTTCCAAAGAATGCAGCAAATTCAGGACCTAAAACAAAGAAGTTTATTTGAGAATGTTCGTGTAGCTGACTTCTTAATAGAAAAAGATAGATTATTTGCAGAAGTTACATTATCAAATGAAGAAATGAGCCTTTATGACAAAGTTTATGAACACATTACTCTAGATGCTCCAACGCCTGATTTAGTTATTTATTTACAGGCTCCGATTGAAATATTAAAGGAGAGAATTACAAAAAGAGGAAATATAAACGAACAGTATCTTACATTGGATTATTTAGAAAGACTAAATGATGCCTATTCTAGATTTTTTCTTGACTATAAATCTGCTCCTTTGTTAATTATTAATGCTGCGGATATTAATCTTGAATCTAATGAAGCTGACTACGAAGCTCTAGTAACAATGATAATGTCAAACCCTAAAGGCAAAAATTTTGTAAATCCGCAACCTTCTATTATTTAAATAATAGTCATGGCAAAAGAACTAATAAAAGCTCAATCATTGAATCCTCATATAAAGGATTTTGATGAATATAAGCAGCTATATGATGAATCAATAAATAATCCTCAAGGTTTTTTTAAAAAAATAGCTAAAGAAAATCTTTCTTGGATTAAAGATTTTAATGAAGTGCATAATAATGAATTTGCTGAAAGCAAATGGTTTTATGATGGAAAAATTAATGTTAGTGAAAACTGCATAGATCGTCATCTAAAAAATTCATCAGAAAAGATAGCATTAATATGGGAAGGAGATGAACCAGGTGATTCTAAAAAATATACATTTAAAGAATTACATGAGGAAGTCTGCAAATTTGCAAATGTCTTAAAAGATTTACAAGTTTCCAAAGGTTCAAGAGTTTGTATTTATATGCCAATGATTCCTGAAGCTGCATTTGCAATGCTAGCATGTACAAGAATTGGAGCAATTCATTCCGTAGTTTTTGGTGGTTTTTCACCTGAATCATTAAAAGATAGAATCCTTGATGCTGACTGTGAAGTAGTTATCACTGCTGATGAAGGTATACGTGGCGGGAAAAAAGTACCATTAAAATTAAATGTTGATGAAGCATTGAGAAAATGTCCAAATGTAAAACATACTATTGTTATTAAAAGATCTGGGGGTTATGTACCTTGGAATGAAGATAGAGATCTACACTATGAAGATCTTATTAAAAATGTCTCTTCATCATGTGATCCAGAACCAATGGATGCAGAAGATCCTTTGTTTATTCTTTATACCTCAGGTTCTACTGGAAAACCAAAAGGAGTCCTACATACAACTGCAGGATATCTTCTTGGTGCTCACATGAGCTTTAAATATTTGTTTGGCATAAATGAATCAGATATATATTGGTGTACAGCTGACGTTGGTTGGATTACTGGTCATACATATATTTTGTATGGGCCTTTATCAAATGGAACAACTTCTATAATGTTTGAGGGTATTCCTACCTATCCTGATTCATCAAGATGCTGGGAAATATGTGATAAGTATGACGTGAATATTTTTTATACAGCACCGACTGCTATAAGAGCTTTAATGTCTCAGGGTGATGAGCCTGTGCTTAAAACTTCAAGAAAAAGCTTAAGAGTTCTGGGTACTGTCGGTGAACCAATTAATCCTGAAGCTTGGGATTGGTATTACAAAGTAGTAGGTAATGGTGCTTGTGACGTTATTGACACATGGTGGCAAACAGAAACTGGCTCTGTGCTAATTTCTCCAATTGCAGGAGTAACTGAAGTTAAGCCTGGTTCAGCTACATTACCATTTTTAGGTGTAAAACCTGCGATATACGATGATGAAGGAAATACCTTAGATGGCGCAACTTCTGGTAATTTAGTCATTGAATCTTCTTGGCCAAGCCAAATTAGAAGTGTTTATGGGGATCATAAAAGAATGATTTCAACGTATTTTAAAACCTATAAAAATATTTATTTCACTGGTGATGGCGCTAGAAGAGATGAAGATGGGTACTATTGGATAACAGGGAGGGTCGATGATGTATTAAATGTTTCTGGACACAGATTAGGTACAGCTGAGATAGAAAGTGCTTTAGTACTTCATGATGCTGTTGCTGAGGCAGCTGTTGTTGGCTTCCAACATCCTATTAAAGGCCAAGGAATATATGCATTTGTTACATTAATGAAAGAAAAAGAGTTTGATGAATCTCTATCAGAAGAGCTTGTTAAATTTGTATCTAAAGAAATTGGTCCAATTGCAAAACCTGATCTAATTCAAAATGCTCCAGGCCTTCCCAAAACAAGATCAGGAAAAATTATGAGAAGAATTTTAAGAAAGATTGCTGAGGGTGACTTTGATAATCTTGGAGATACAACCACTCTTGCTGAACCTGCTGTAGTTGAGTCTTTACTTGAAAATAGTAAAAAATTGTGAAGAGACTAATTCCCCTTTTACTTTTATTTGGATGCAATACTAATCAAAATTATGATAAATCAATGCTGCCAAATGCTGACCCTGCAATCCTGAGCAAGGTTAATTCTAGAGGATTGATTACGTGTATGCAGATTCCCACTCCTCTTCCTCCTGTTCCAATAAACAAAGACCACAAGGTTCCTCATACAGAAGTTTATGATACTAATGATTGCATTGATAAAGAAATGGCTAGAAAAGATACCAACGATATCAACAATGAAAGAAAGGAAAAAAAAGAGTTTGAACTTGAGATTGATCTAGATTATCAAGATAAAGAATAGTTATTTTTAGATTTGTTTAATTTTCCTTCATCTTCAAGCTTTATCAGATGTGCCAATAAGCTCATTTTTGCAATTGGATGAAGGACCTCAGGCACATCATCATAAACTAACAATAATAATTCATCTAAATTTGAGTTTTTTTGTTTCTCAACACACCTAAGCACTTTTGATTCTCTTGAGAGTCTATGTCTTATTATTGATTGAATGGTTTTGTCAGGCTCTTGCATAAAATTTCCATGTCCTGGAGCAAAATAATCAATATCATAATTTTCTAGAAGCCTTAACGAGTCGATATACTCAGTCATGTTTCCGTCTGGAGGAGCAATTACTACAGTAGATCCGTCCATTATATGATCACCGGTTAATAAGCATTTATTTTCTTTTAAATAAAAACACAGATGGTTTGATGCATGTCCTGGAGTATGAATTGTCTCTAATGAATATTCATCTGTTGAAATTATATCTCCATGGCTTAAGACATTATCTGGCATGAAGGTTTCATCTTCCCATTGAGATTCTCTATCAACCAATCTTCCAAACATAGGAATATTTAATTCTTTTGAAATCGGTAATGCTGCTGGGGAATGATCAGTATGTGTATGAGTGACGAGAATTCTCTTGATTTTATCCCCACCCTCAAGAAGAATTCTATCAATGTGTTCAGGACTATTTGGGCCAGGATCAACTAAAGTGATATCCTCATGCCCAATCAAATAAGCATTGGTTCCATTTCCGGTAAAAACTCCGCCATTATTAGCAGTTATTTTTTTTATTACTTTATTCACTAATGATCCTCATAACCTTTGTCTCCAGGAAATGATACATTCCAATTTCCATTTTCTTTAAAAAACTTTGGCAATATAGGTTTTATATCATTTTTTGTCATATTTTTTTGCTTCTCAAGCATATCTTTTGCGCAATTAAAACTTGAGCATAATTTAAGATTCTCAGTAGTAGGTAATATCATTTGCATGTCACCATCCATTGCTTGTTTTAAGGCATCATTGGGATTAATCCATAGACTCTGAGTAAGCTCCATGCCATCATGCTGAACAATTTGGTTGTCAGGTAAATATGCAATAAAAAATCTAGTATCAAACCTTTTGATTTCAAAATCTGGAGTAATCCAATGTGACAATGGAGCAATATTCTCAGTTGATAACATTAAATTCTCCTTCTCACATATTTCTAAAAAAGATATTTTTTGATTAATAAGATCTTTTCTATACATATCAAATTTTTCTTTGTCATGACCTTTTAAATTAAGTTTTTCCCCAGATTTTCTTTTAGCCAGCAATATACCAACTTCTTCAAAACTCTCTCTTATACATGCAATCCAATAACTAAGACCATTGCTACTTAAACCAAGGATTTCAGAAGCTTTAGAGTCATTATGTCCATCACAATGAAATTTCCAGTCTTTATGACAATCATCATCATCAATTTTGCCCCCCGGAAAAACATATAAATTTCCAAAAGGTGATTTTTTAGATCTTTTAACCATTAAGACCTCAATACCATCTTTTGAATCTCTTAAAAGAAGTACAGTTGCAGCAGGAATTAAATTTTTATTCATATATTTAATTGATATAGCTTAGAATACTGCTTATGAGAATTACTGACAATCTAATTGAAGATATATCAAATGCGCCTAATTGGTTTTTTGATGCTATTAAAATAGAGCCAAAAGAATGCGAAATAAAAAATTCAAAGGGTAATCTCTCATATTCAAAATGGGATTGTGATTCAGAAAGTAAAAGCCTCCTAATATTCATCCATGGTACTGGTGCACATAAAAAATGGTGGTATCCAATAGCTCCACATTTTACCGAAAATACTAACGTGATTGCAGTTGATCTTCCAGGCATGGGTGATTCTGGTTTTAGAGATAAATACAGTATCAAAGATTTTGGCCAATGTATCATTTCAATTATTGAAAAAGAAAAGTCAACTATGCTCATTGATAATGTTTTTATTGTTGGGCATTCTCTAGGTGGTCAAGTCGCGGCATATGTTGCTTCTGAAAAAAAAGAACTGGTTTCTAGCTTAATAATGATTGATACCTTTATAAGGCCTCCTGACTGGGATCCCTCTCAACACGAGGGCGGTCCTCTAAGAATGATCAAATATTATCCAGATAAGTCTACTATTTTAAAAAGGTTTAGGCTCTTACCTGAACAGGAATGTCTTAATGATTGGTTTGTTAGATATATAGCAGAGCACTCTGTTAGAGAAACTGATGAAGGATGGCGATGGAAATTTGATGATTCTATGTTTAATAGCTTGGAAAGATTGTTTGGTTATCAATTTTCATTTGGATGTCCTGCCCTATTTATTCATGGTGCAAATAGTTTACTGATGTTAGGCAATATCCTTGGCAACATAAAAAATATGTATTCAGATATCATGGAATTTGAAGAAATTCCTGGCGCAGCCCATCATGTCCCACTCGATAAACCTTTAGAAATAGTTGATATAATTAAAAATCGTTTATTTTAAATATGAACTATTTCTATTTCTTCTTCTTTATTTTTTTAGGTATTTTGGTTTGGATTAAACCATTTGCTGAATTTTTAAAAAATAAGATTCTTTCAAGCAATAACATCAATGTTATTGCAAGCATAACAATATTAATAGGTCTAATATGCGTTTATGCAGCTTTAACGGATGGATATTGGTTTGAAAGAGTATGGAGGATTGTTACTTTTTCTTTAGGTATAATTTTGATTATAAGAGGTATTGCAGCGATGTTCTTTTTTAATCAAATAAAAAAAGCTATCCCTTTTGTCTTCCTGCATTATTTTAAATTTATGAGCATTATTTCAGTAATGTTTTTTACATTAGCGTTTTTTGTCGTTTCCTCTGACTATGTTGGACCTCAAAAAGATATAAGTAATTGTAGTTCAGATAATAAAGTTGAGCTTATTTGTGATTTTAAAAATCCTGAGGATATAGTGATAACGCCTGATAAAAAATTTCTGTTTATGTCTGAATTTGGAGGAATTGGTCCATATGAGGAGCAAAAAACAGGCTATTTTGCTTTATTAAATTTAGAAACAAAAACTAAAGTCATTCCAAATATAACGATTGAAGAAAATATTTGGGGGGATCCTGAATGCACAAGAACAATTAATAAAAAATATGGTCCTCATGGAATTGACTTAATAAAAAGAAATGACGGACGTTATCAACTTGGAGTCATTAACCACTATCCAGATGAAACTATAGAAATGTTTGAGATGATAAAAAAGGAAAATTCATGGGATATGGTTTGGAGGGGATGTATAGATGTGCCTTATGAGTTTTATTTTAATGACATTAGTTTAAGAAAAAGTGGAAGCTTCTATGCTTCTCATATGTACGATAGGGATATAACTCTTAACGAATGGCTTTTCGTTTCAATAATAAAAACTAATACAGGGTTTCTTGTTGAGTGGATAGAAAATAAATTCAAAAAAATTGATGGCTCTGATGGAAGCGGTCCTAATGGTATTGCTTTGGATGAGGACTCGAATATTATTTATATAAACTATAACCAAGGTGATTCGATAACAAAATTTGATCTTTCCCTTAATAAAAAATTAGGTAAAAAGTTTATTGAAGCACCAGATAATCCTTATATAGATGGTAATGACATTTGGATTACCTCATTAGATTTTCAACCTAATGATTTTGGAGATTGTGAGTTTAAAAAAAGTTGTTCCCTACCATTTTCTATTTATCAATTAGATAAAAATAATTTAGAAATAAAAAATGAATATTCATTTTCCAAAACTGTTTTTGGTCTTCCCACCGTTGCTGTTCCAATAGAGGATGAAGTTTTTTTAGGGTCATTCCATTCTGATAGATTAGGGGTAATAGAAATTAATTAGATGATAAAAGAATTCGACTTCGATTCACTTGAAAAAAGTATTCCAGAAAGATCTAGTAACTCTCATAAAGGTGATTTTGGAAAAGTAATAGTTGTTGGGGGTTCGGAGGGGATGGGAGGTGCCGCAATATTATCATCTGAAGCAAGTTTATTTTCTGGTTCTGGACTAGTTCATCTCAGTACACATCCAATAAATGTAGAGGCAAGCCTAAAAAGAAATCCAGAAGTAATGGCATATGGCATTGATAAAAAATTTTCTATGCCTGAGAAGATTGATGTCTTGCTATGCGGTCCAGGATTAAAAAATGACGAATGGTCTAAAAATATCTTCAATAAAGCTATTTCAGCAAATAATTTTAGGGTAGTAATATTGGATGCAGGTGCACTTCATTTTATAGGTGAGAACAATTTAGAGATAAGCAAAGATCTAGTTCTTACTCCTCATCCAGGCGAAGCTGCAAAGCTTTTAGGTATTTCAAATAATGAAGTTCAAGAGGATAGAATTAATGCCGCGAAATCAATATCAAATAAATTTTCAGCTTCTGTAATTCTTAAAGGCAAAGAGACAATTATTTGTTCTAGTGGTGACGAGAAATTATTTATATGCACTGAAGGTGGGCCAGAGTTATCTTCAGGAGGCACAGGCGACGTTCTTGCTGGAGTTCTATCAGCCCTTATAGCCCAAAAAATTGATATTATTAATGCGTGCAAAATTTCTGTTGCTGTTCATGCTAGAGCAGGAGAAGAATTTAGAAATAAAACAGGTGAAATTGGCTTAAATGCATCATCATTGATACCAACCATAAGAGATTTACTTAATAAATGAATAAAATTTACCTAGAAAATGACGAGTCAACCAATAAACTTGGTGCTCTAGTATCAGAGAAACTGAAAGAAATTAATAAATCTACAGTTGAGATCCATCTTGAGGGTGATCTTGGTGCTGGAAAGACATTTTTAACCAGGTCGATAATATCTAATTCAGGATGGAGCGGCTTGGTAAAAAGCCCAACTTATACCTTATGCGAGGAATATGATCTTGGAGATGTGATTTTCTTACATATTGACTTGTATAGAACTGATGAACCAGAGGACATTCATATTTTCGATTTAGATAGAAAAACACACTTAAAAAAAATTATAATTATTGAATGGCCACAGAAGCTTGCTATAAAAAGAAATTTTGACTTAAAAATATCATTTGAGCACTTTGAGGATGGTAGAAAAGTATTGATTAATGATAGTGATGAATTATTTTCAAGTTTGATTAAACATTATGAATAAAATTTTATCTTTTTTATTACTTCTTTCTTCACTTGTGCACTCAAATGAAATTTCGTTTTATGAAATAAAAGATTCTGATGATCAATCTTCTGAAATATCCTTTCTTTTAGACAAGGTTTCTTTTATAAAATCTTATTCTCTCTTAGATCCCTCAAGAATTGTAATAGACGTATACCAGAGTGATTTAAAGTCAGATGTTGAGGAAAAATATAACTACCCTATTAAGCTAATAAGGGCTTCGTCAAAAGAGGACTTAACAAGAATAGTTATTGATTTATATGAATATGTTAATTGGAGTAAACCAACTCAGGAGAAAACGGATGAAGGAATTTTATTAAAGATTAATGTCAAAAAAAATAAGAAGCTAAAAAATAATACAAGAGATATTGTAGTTGCAATTGATGCTGGACATGGTGGAAAAGATCCTGGAGCTGTAAGTAGTAACAATGTTTTGGAAAAAGATATTACTTTGTTGATAGCTAAAGAGTTACAGAGAACTCTTAGAGATACAGAGGGGTATGAAGCAGTTTTAATTAGAAATGATGACAGTACTGTAAGTCTTAATGATAGATATCAAAATGCGAGAAAGTTTGGTGCCGATGCATTTATTTCAATCCATGCAGACGGTTTCAGACTAGCATCTGTTAAAGGTGCTTCAGTTTTCATATGGTCAGAAGAATCTTCAAGCAGTGTTGCTAGAAATCTTTCAGAAAAAGAGCGTAAGAGGATTCAAGCTCAAATAAAAAATATAAAGTCTTACGATTTCAATGAAGATGCTGCAAGAGATCTTTATCCAAATACCTATAAGAAAAAGGTCGATCAAAGCAAAGAATTAGGTTCAAAGATCTTAGATCAGCTAAAAAGAGATCCATTCACTAAGATTCATAAACAAAATGTTGAATATGCTGATTTTAGAGTACTTAAATCAGTTGATATACCATCTGTCTTGGTTGAGTCTGGATTTATAACCAATCCAGAAGACGCAAAAAGACTTAAAACTAAGGCAGGAAGAAGAATGATTGCTAGGTCGATTTTTCTTGGCATTCACAATTATTTCAAAGAAGCGCCAGTTTCAGGCACCCTTCTAGAAAATTATCAAAACTATCTTAATTACGAGATTCAAAAAGGCGATGTGTTATCCGAGATTGCTATCAGATTTGGCGTGACAGTTGATTCTATTAACAAAACTAATAATCTAGAAAATAAATCTATATTTCCTGGCCAAATAATTAGAATAGAAATATAGACACCTAAGAGATGTCATATGGATCGATGTCATAAGTCCATTTAACTTTCTTTGTTTCAGGCCAAGTTTGAATTTCATTAGTAAGATACTTAAGCACTCTGTTTAAATAAGTTCTTGTGTCAGACTTAATAATCAGATGATTTCTTGTATTCCCTTTCACCTTTAGAGGTATTGATGGGAGTGGCCCAATAACATAAATATTTTTCTTATCATTTAAGAGATTGTTAACCTTATCTAAAAATTTATAACAGCTTGCTATATTGGGTGAAGTTGCTCTTAATATTGCAACTGTTGAGTAAGGAGGCATGCCCAAAGCTTTGTTCGTTTTAAGGCATTGCTCAGAAACCAGCCTATAGTCTCCAGTTTTAATTTGTTTGAGATTTTCATCATTAGGATATCTGGTCTGAATAATTACCTTTGCAAGATTATTATTTCTACCTGCTCTTCCAGAAACCTGAATTAATTGTTGTGAAATTTTTTCAATTGCATTTATTTCTGGACTTAATAAACCTCCATCAGCGTTAAGAATTACACATAGAGTAACTTTAGGAAAGTCATGGCCTTTTGATAGCATTTGTGTTCCCACTAATATTGCCTCTTTACTTTTACTAGCCTTTTCATAAATTGCTTCAATCGATCCTTTTAATCTTGTTGAGTCATAATCCATTCTAATAATAGGTACTTTTTTAAATGTGCTTCTAAGAACCTCTTCAACTCTTTCAGTGCCGGTTCCAAGAGTGTTTATTTCATTTGAATGGCAATCTGGACATGTTTTATTTACCCCATAAACGGATTCACATTTATGACAAATTAATCTATTTTTTGACTTGTGAAAGACTAAATTTGATTCGCATGATGAACATTTGGCTACCCACCCACAGTTGTCACATTCATACAATGGAGCAAAACCTCTTCTATTGAGAAAAATCAATACTTGCTCTCCTTTATTGATTGCTGCTTCAATAATGCTCATGGTTTGAATAGCAATTCCTCCAAGTAGAGGAGAGTCGCTAATATCCAAAGGAATTAATTTTGGCGGCTTTTTGCCATCTACTCTTCTTAGTAAATCAAACTTTTTAAACTTCTTTTCTTTAACAAGCTTTAATGTTTGCAATGATGGTGTGGCGGATCCAAGGAAAACTGGGATGTTTTCAATTTGTGCTCTTTTTAAAGCCAAATCTCTTCCTGAAAATTTGAAACCTTCAGCTTGCTTATATGACTGATCATGCTCCTCATCAATAACGATTGCTCCTAAATTTTTTAAAGGCATTAAAACAGAAGATCTTGTTCCAATAACAATTCTTATTCCGCCAAATTTGGATCGCAGCCAAACCTTCAACCTTTGATTAGGAGTTTGTCTTGAATGATATACACCAATATCACCATTAAAACGATCCTTAAATCTCTTTTCTAGTTGCGGTATAAGATTGATTTCTGGCACTAATATCAAAATTGATTTATTTTTAAGAATAAATTTTTCAGCTAGTTGAAGATATATTTCTGTTTTGCCAGATCCTGTAACTCCATATATTAATGAAGGGCTAAATTTTTCAACTTTATTAAGTTTAGATAAATTAATATTTTGTTCTTTTGTTAATTTTAATTTCTTATCTTCTGCGTTTAACTTATATTCAGTGTCGTCACTTAAGTCATAAATAATTTTATCGTTTTGTTTTCTTAAAAGAGTTGGTATAAAAGAAAGGAATACCTCTCCAATTGGATGGTGATAGTAATCTGAAGCCCATGTGATTGTTTTAAATATCGATCCATCAAAGCAGGAATAGTCATCAGCTATTGAGATTATTTCTTTTAAACCAT
>CABYCL010000005.1 GCA_902517505.1 uncultured SAR86 cluster bacterium
GAGAGTAAATTATTAGGTATTATTCAATTAGGTATGAATTTTAAAAATACGATTAAAGCATCTAAGTTGATGGAATCAAAACATTTATTTATAACAGGTAATCAACCTGAAAAAACAGAAGGTTTTATTGCAAAATTTATTAAAACAAAAAAATATAATTTAGATGAGTTATCAAAATACTTTATTGTTTATGTAACTGAGGGTGATTCGTATAGTTTTAATGGAGAGTAAAAAATACTCTCCATTAATTAATTAATTTAAGAAGCTTCAGCTTGATAAAATTCTGCGCTGTTATACAAATCAGGTGTTTTACAGGTTGCTGTTTCATCAAACCCTGCTTGTACGTCCTGTCCTGTTTCAGCCCAATTATCATTTCCTGCTTTCATTGAATCAAAGCTATCATGCCAATTTAACCAAATAAATCCATCACCTGAACCATCTTCAGCAAAATATATACCATAGTAGTATGGATCATCAGATGCATTCTCATCAACCCAATTATTATATTCTTCAACATTAGCTTTTAAGTCTTCAGATGTTTTGCCATCATTAAATTCACACTCAAAGGTTTGAGTTGCGAATGAACTCCAATCTTCCATGGTTGTAGTACCAGGTGTATAAAAATTCCATCCTGATAGGGAATCATTATCACATTCAAGAACATTATTTGTTCTTTCATCCCAGGCTTGAGCTTCTTCATCAGCCATCCATGTTTCCCAACCAGCATCTGCTGCTTCTTTTGATGTCCAATTTAATTCCCACCATCCATTTGTATATTGATTTTGACCTTCAACTGGTGCATATCCTCCAACCCAAACAAGATCATCAGAAAGATTTAAATTATTAAAGTCAGCAATCATGCTATCAAGGTTTTCTTGACTAAAATCTGGTCCAGCATTACATGCTAAAAATTGAGCATAAAATGGTCCAACATTTGTTTCTGTTTCATCAGTTGTTTGTGTTACTTCACTATCTGCACATGAGACCAAAAATAAAACAAAAACAAATGAAAATACTATATTAATTTTTTTCATAAAAATTCTCCTCCTTATAATACTAACACTTGATTTAGAATTATTTAAAATTATTTAATAATTATTAGTAGTAAAAAATAGATATATTTTTAAATAGCCTTTGATAATGAACTTAAACAATGCTCGATATTTATTTTATTTGAAGACTGACCCATTAAACCTATTCTCCATACCTTACCAGCAAGTACGCCTAAACCTGCACCAATTTCAAGATTAAAGTCATTCAATAGTTTCTGTCTTGTTTCTAAGTCATTAACACCTTCAGGAATATATATAGCATTAAGTTGAGGTAATCTATCCTCTTCATTAACTAGAAATCCAATATTTAATTTTTCAAGACCTTGTTTTAGCAAAAGATGATTATCTTTATGTCTTTTCCATGAATTTTCTAGTCCTTCTTCTTTTAAAATTAATAATGCTTCATGCAAACCATATAAAGCATTAATTGGAGCTGTATGATGATAAGATCTACCCCCTTCTCCCTCCCAATATGACATTATTAAATTTAAATCCAAGAACCAGCTCTTAACTTTTGATTTTCTATTTTTTATTTTTTCTTTAGCTGCTTCACTAAAACTAATTGGAGACAAGCCTGGAGATGCAGATAAACATTTTTGAGTACCAGAATAAATTGCATCTATGTTCCAATCATCAACCATCAATGGCACACCTGCTAATCCAGTAACAGTATCTACTATGGATAAACATCCATAATCATGTGCTAACTTAGTTATTGACTGTGGATCAGTCAATGCACCAGTAGAGGTTTCAGCATGAACCGATGCAATTATTTTTGTATCAGGGTGTTCTTTAAGAGCTTCTTCTATTTTATTTAAATCAACTTTATTACCCCAATCATCATCAATTACAATTGGTATTCCTCCAAATCTTTCAACATTCTCTTTCATTCTTTCACCAAAGAAACCATTTTTTGCAATAATTACTTTGTCATCAGGTTCAACTAAATTTGCAAAACAACACTCCATACCAGCCATTCCAGGAGCTGATACGGCAAATGTTAATTCGTTATTAGTCTGAAATGCATATTGTAATAATTTCTTTATTTCATCCATCATTTGAATAAAAATAGGGTCTAAATGACCTATTGTTGGACGAGCCATGGCTTTTAAAACTCTTTCTGAAACGTCAGATGGACCTGGACCCATTAGAGTTCTATGAGGTGGTATAAATGATTTTTGATTCATGTGCCTATAATACTCTATTATTAGAGAAGATTAATACCCTGAAGCATGACCGTCTTTTCTGCTTTCTGAGGCTCCAATTAATACCTCATTTTTTTTCATAATTGCCTGATACCCACCAAAAGCACCTTTCATATATTCATCATCATTTTTATTTTTAATTTCATGGCCTATTTTTTCTAATTTTTTTAATTGGTCTATGTTAAAACCATTTTCAAATATCAGAAAACCTCCATCAGTCATAACCTCACCTGTTGGTTGTGATGATCCAACATGTCTAAATCTTGGTGCATCACCGGCCTCCTGAAGATTCATATTAAAGTCTATTAAATTAATTACAATTTGGGCATGACCTTGAGGCTGCATAGCGCCTCCCATAACTCCAAAACTCATAAATGGTTTATCATTTTTAGTAATAAAGGCAGGTATTATGGTATGAAAAGGTCGTTTTTCCTCCAACTAAAGAATTTCTATGAGCCTCATCAAGATTAAACATTTCACCTCTATCTTGAAGCATAAACCCTGTGTTATTTGGAACAACTCCTGACCCCATTCCTCTATAATTACTTTGAATGAGAGAAATCATATTTCCATATTTATCAGCAACAGTTAAATAAATCGTATCTCCATTTTCAATTTCAACAGGATCAATAGATTTAAGAGTTGTATCTTTGTTTATGAGTGAATTTCTTTCATTCGCATATTCTTTTGAAATTAGTTTTTTAACTGGTACATCTGCAAATGATTCATCAGCATAATATTTAGCTCTGTCTTCATATGCTAGTTTTTTGGCTTCTGTAAATAAATGAAGATATTCAGAACTTCCAAATCCCAATTCTGAAATATTATAATTTTCAAGAATATTTAAAATTTGAAGTGCGGCAATTCCTTGACCATTAGGTGGCAGTTCCCACACATCATATCCTCTATAATTTGAAGAAACTGGGTCTACCCATTCAGGTTCAAAACTTGAAAGATCATTAAGTGTAAAAAATCCACCGGATTCATTTATTGAATTAACAATTTCTTTAGCAATATTACCGTTGTAAAAATCATTTCCGTTAGTGTTTGCGATATCTCTATAGTTTTTTTGCAAGCAATGGATTTTTAAATATTTCACCTTTAACCGGTGTCATACCATTTTTCATCCATACATTTGAAAAATTTTCATAATCTTTAAAAACTTCAGAAGATCGATTTAAATAATATGCTACTAATTCTGATACAGGGAATCCTTCTTCAGCATAATTAATAGCATCAACAAATAATTCATCAAAATTTAATTTTCCAAATTTGTTATGTAAAGTTGTCCATCCAGCTACAGCTCCAGGAACAGTAACTGGTAAAGGTCCATAAGGAGGTATTTTTTCTAATCCCATAGTCTTTAACTTTGAAATTGATATATTTTTTGGTGCAGGGCCTGATGAATTTAAACCATATAGTTTTTTATCTTCTTCAATCCATACTATTGCAAATAAATCACCACCTATTCCACATCCAGTTGGCTCAACTAAGCCAAGAACTGCATTTGCTGCGATGGCTGCGTCAATTGCGTTACCACCTCTTTTAAGAACTGAAATTGCTGTTTGAGTTGCCAGCGGATGGCTTGTAGCAGCCATACCATTTTTTGCAAAAACTTCAGATCTACTTGCAAATTCTAAACCAGTAATCCTGTCATAACCACTAGATTTAAATGGAAGTAAAAATAAAAATGATATTAGTATTAATCTCATATTTTTTCATTATTAAATAAGCTATTAATATATACTCATTTAATGCGTAAGTTAATAACCCTTATTATATTATTGAGCAGTTTCCCATTGTTAGCAGATTTTGATGATAAATGTTCGGTTTTAATTACGCTTAGATTCCAAAATAATGATGATGCTTATAAAGATGCTATAAATAAAATTAATCAATGTGAAAAATACGACATTCTATCTGTAACCAGTTTTCTAGAATTATCTATAAGTAAAGTTTATATAACTGATTTAATTCAATCCTATTGTATGTTTAATCATGAAATTGTAACTTTATTAGACGAAAAAACATCAAACTTAAGTTGTGTACACAGAGGTAAAGCCAGGATTGAAAGAAAATTTAATTAGTTAATTTTCTGTTTTGTAACAAAATTATTACAAACATTTTTCATCAACTTCATTACAGTGTTTTATTAATTTGCTTAAATAAAATCTTTATATGTACTTGAAATATGGCATGGTCGTCTCAATCCCCTGGACACCATGCCAAACTTTATTTAATTAAGACACGTACAAATTAAGTCCCATCATAATTAATACAACTATTGATGGTACCCAAATTATTGGCCTTATATATGGAATTTTATATAGATTTAGTAAATGACCTAAAAAATAAACTATTCTTAAGCCAAACCATGTTTTGGCTAACATTAAGTTATCTACACCTAATACTGCAGACATTACTGCAAATGGTATAAATATAAAAAGAGATTGCCTAAGATTTTCACCTGCTAGGCCCATCCTTTCAGACAAATCAGTCATTCCAGACAAATCCCCATTGGCAACCGTAAAATTAATAAAAGGAACCTTATGTAATGAAAATGACATCTTTAAGAAGAGATGTGCAGCATAAAAGAATAAAACACAAATTATTAGATTAATCATATATACCTCCTGTATCTATATAGTAATCATAAAGAATTTAATATTCAATCAAAGCCACATCTTCTGGTTTTAATAAATCTTTATTTAAAGTATTTAATAATGGTTTAAGATCTTTAGCATAAGGCTTCCATCTTCCCATTCCGGATTTGTTGACCGGTTTCCTAACCTGTTCTGAACTTGGAGTTCGGACCAATCGATCTGTTTCATAAAACCTTACGCAAGATTCTTCAAAAGGAAGCTCTAAAAATTCTAATAGTCTTGCAACCTCTCCATCTAGATCATCAACAACATCTTCATTATTCACTCTTAGTACCTTATTAGGTAAAACTTTATCCCAGTGATCCATTAACTTTATATAACTATTATAGTAACTTGCTGCTTCTTCTAGTCCATATGTAAATTCTTGGCCTTGAGCAAATAATTGTTTAAACATACTAAAACAACAATCAAGGGAGTATCTTCGAGCATCAATAATTTTTGCATTTGGCATTATTAAATGGATGAGTCCGATATGACGAAAATTATTAGGCATCTTATCTGTGAATCTTGGTGCATCTTTTCTATGTATTTTTGTATCACTTATGAAGCTATTACCTAGATCTAGTCTTTGGTCTAATGACAAAGATTGCATAGACTTAGGATAATTTCCTTTTTTACCATAAATATCATCGCCTCTTAAATTTTGCGCAATTGATAAGATATTAGGTAGCTCTAGCGTCCCATCAATCATAGAATGTGATGCAAGAATTTGTTCTATTAAAGTTGAACCAGCTCTTGGTAGTCCAAGTATAAATATAGGAGCGTCAGTTTCGCATCCTCCAGATCCCATAGCATCAAAGAATGTTTCATTGCATATATCAATTTGTGCTTGAAGCTCATCATCCATTTGCTCAATTGAATAATTACTTTGTTTATTTTTAATTTCATTTCCTTTTTGTAAGTTTGTGAATGCTTCATCAAAATTACCAGCAACTTCGCACGCCTGTGCTAGTGCAAAATGAAAATAAACTTTATCTTTTAAAGTTAAATCAACTCTTTCTAATTGTTCACGCATTCTGATTGATTCATTTTCTGTAAAAGTATAGGTTTTTAGATTCGCTAAAGAATAAAATGCATCGCCATGGTCAGGTTTTTTCTTGTAAGCAGATTTATAACAATAGATTGCCTGATCTGTTTTACCAAGAGTCTTTAAAGCATGGCCTTTAGAGGTTAAAGCATTGTAATTGTGCGGACTTTTTTTGATTATAGAATTAAATAATTTTACTGCTTTTTCATGATCCCCCATTTTGCATAACCTCACTTGCTCTATGAGCTTGATAAGATAGATTGTCAGGGAACTTTTCACACAATATGTTTACTTGCTCCATCGTTTCTTTAAACTTTTGTTTTTTTCTTAAGATTAGTGCATATTTCATCCTAAGCTCACCATCCTCAGGCTTAAATTTAACCGCATTCTTCAGTAAAATTTCTGTGTCATCAAATTGTCCTAATCGATCTGCAATATCTGCAAGTAATGACATGGCATAAGTATTAGTTGGATTTTTCTTTAAAAATTCTCGACATTTTTCTTCGGCAATAGCAAGCTTTCCTTCATTAAGAATCTGACTTATATATAGCAATATATTTGGAATCGATTGTAGTTTTTTTATTTGTTCTTCAGCATGATCTGCCGCTTGTTTGTTCTTATTTTTTTTATAGTATTGGAATAAGTAATTCCATGATGCTATTAGCGCAGGATTAAGCTCACATGCTTGTCTGTAATAAGCCATGGCACTTCGCATCTTTCCACTAATTCTATTAAGGTGGCCTAACTCTTGATAAGCTCTTCCCATATCAGGATTAACTCTTAATAATCTATCTAGGTAATTCTGAGCATCTTTATAATTCTTTAAATAACGTGAGCAAACTGCAGCCAAATATAAACATTCAAAGTGATTTGGTTGGCTTGCTAGATTAGACTCAAGTGAACTTAGAGCCTCAACAAACCTTTCCTCTTTCATAGAATATGTAACTTTTTCTATATCAAATGTATTTTCTTTCATCTGTTTAATATTTTAATTTAAATAAATTTATTTATCTCCCTATAAAAAAAGGGAGTCGAAACTCCCTTTTAATATTCTAGCTAATAGGATTTAAAAGCTTTTCTTAACCCTAAGACCTATAGTAGTTGGTCTATTGACTGCTACACGCTGTCTGTCAAAAACAAAAGTGTTACTTATTTCAGCTCTTTCGTCTGTAACGTTGTCAACATAAAGTTCTACCATATAATCTTCAGATGTAACTCCAGCTCGGATATTAAGCATGCTATAAGAGTCTTGAGTAGCTCTATTACGCTCCATAATATCGGAATCACTCTCATCTGACCAATTCAACTGAGCTTGTAAATGCCCAACATTACCACCAGACATTCCCCATTCTTGTCTTACTCTTATATTACCTTGCATTTTAGGAGCAAAAGCTAAAGAGTTGCCAACAACAATGTCATTCGTTGGAACTTTACTTTTTGTGATTTCAGTATCTAAGAATGAATACGCACCTGCAATTGATAGACCATCTATATTTGTGTAATACATAAAGTCACCTTCAATTCCAGATATTTCAGCATCAGCTGCGTTATCTGAGAAGAATAAGTTAACAACTGCTGGATCAAAGACTGTACTTTGTAAGCCACTAATATCAACCATAAAGGCACTACCATTAAATTTTAGTTGGCCATCCATTAGGATTGTTTTCCAACCAAATTCAACGTTTGTTACTTCATCTGATTCAACAACTGGCTTAACTGTATATGTACCACTTGGGTTAGATCTTCCAACTGGTCTATTTAATAAACCCGGTCTAAAACCTTCAGACCAAGTTACATAGTACATAATGTCCTCACTTGGATTCCAAGAATAAGTTACTTTACCTATAACACCGTCAGTTGCTGCTTTGTCAGGATAGCCATTAGCATTTCCTGGAGCAAATTGTGCTGACAGATTAGTACCAAATCTTTGAACGTCACTACTACCATTGTAGAAGTTTGAGTTCGCACTACCTTCAAAGTCAACTTCAATGTCGTACCAACGAGCACCGATTGTTAATTCTGAAGTATCGGATAAAGCTATATTAGCTTCACCAAAAATACCTTTTTGGTTATCAGTTCTTTTAATATCATTAAAGAACACCACTGGAAGTACTTGTGGGCTGGATGAAAAATAACCAGGCGAAGCATCATTTATATTTCCTGTAACAGATGTATCTGTTAATGCATAATTTGGTGCATAACTCACACCGTATGCAACTGAACTTGGATATGTAAATAAATTTAATTCAGTTAGCTCAAGATCACTCATAAAAGCACCTGCTGTAAGACTAACAGTATCACTAATCGGTGCATTAATTCGAACCTCATGTGTTTCTACTTCAGTGTTTGTAGTTGAATCAACATATAGATCTGGAGCACCACATGTTCCAACAGCACCTGTAGATGCTGGATATGAAACGCTGTAGTCACAAATATAATATGGTAAATACTGAGCTACAAAAAGGTAGTCTGTATAATCAACAACTTGATTAGATTCTCTATCTGTATATGCACCAGCATAAACAACATCGAGTTCACCAAGAGAACCTTCAAGAGTTAAACTCATATTTTCGTATTCATCAGAAATACTATCAGGGCTATATCTTCTAATTTCTAGATCATCTAAGGTTGGATCTACAAAAAACACACCCTCTGCTTCAATGGATTGTTCTGCAACTGTTAATAGTGCATTCCAGTTATCGCCAATTTCAGTGGCAAGAGAAGATCTGAAACCCTCATAAGTAACTGGGTTAGCATTTTCTCTTTCAATAGCAGGAGCTTCTATGAAGTTCACAGCGCTATTATCTTGACTAGCTCTTCTGCCGCCACTAATGTAATCATTTAATACAGTTGGTAGTCCGTTTGCTCTGACTGTACCAATAGGTCTCCATCTGCCTGACTCTTCTTGAGTTAAACCGCCAGCTATTTGATCTATGTATCCACCCTTTCTGTCTCTATAACCTACAAATCTCCATGCAGTCCTGTCACCAATAGGAACATTCGTCATAAATTCAATTTTTGATCCTGTATCTCCTTCAGGCATGAATCGTGATTCAACTTCAACATTACTTTCACGAACACCCATTTTAGGCTTATTAGTGATCAATCTCACAACACCTGCTTGAGAGCTAGCTCCAAAAAGTGTTCCTTGAGGACCAGATAAGACCTCAATACGGGCAACGTCTGCTGCATATACATCTAAGTTTCTGCCTGGCTGACCAAGAGGTTGCTCATCAAGATAAAACGCAACGTTAGGCGCTAAACCTGCTACACCTGCAACTGTAAGGTTTGGTGTTGTTGACGCAAGACCTCTGATGTAGATAGTACTGGTACCTGGACCATTACCACCTGAAGTAACTCCCGGAAGTTGCATAAGGTAATCTTCAAATACATTGATACCTCTCTCTTCTAGAGTCTCTTCATTAAGAGCTGAAACTTGAAGCGGTACATCTTGCAAGCTTTCAGATTTCTTTCGAGCTGTAACAACAACTTCTTCAATTGCGTTTTGAGCTGCTATAAAACCACTAAATACAGATGCATTTATTACAGCAAAAGTAGATAGTGATGGCAATATTGCCGGTATTAGAGAAGGAGTAATACCCTTCCGTATTTTGTTTAACTTTTTTAACATAGTTCCCCTAATTAAGTAATTAACTATTTAAGGTTACTAAATTAGCTTAAACTATGCAAATTTGGTTAAGAAATATATATATTAATTAGTAATATAATTTCCCACAAGTGGATATTTGATTTGAATTATGTTTCACTGGATCAAATTTCTGTCTAAAGTATGAAAAATATAAGTCAATCAAGATTCTTTCTATCAATAATACTAATTTCCATTATTACAACTATAGTTTCATTGAATAGTGATATTTCTGAATCATTTTTTCTAGATTTACAAGCGTCATTATCTATGTATTTAGGGTGGATGATAATAATACTTGCTAATGGTTTCGTTGTATTTGCCATTTACCTAATCTTTACAAAATACAAAGATATTAGATTGGGTGGACCGAATGCAAAGCCTTCATATTCATATATTAATTGGATTGCAATGTTGTTTAGTGCTGGTTTGGGTATTGGATTGTTATTTTATGGTGTTGCAGAACCAATCATGCATTTAAATTCATATCCCGGAATGATTGAAGGTAATTCATCATATAATGCTGGAAAAGCGATAGGTCTTGCAAATCTTCATTGGGGGCTTCATGGATGGGCAATATACTCTTTACTAGGGCTTTGCTTTGCGTTTGCTTCTTATAATAAAAATCTTCCTTTTAGAGTAAGCTCTCTTCTTGGACCAAAAGTTTCTGAAAATAGGCCTCTTGCAATTTCAATAGATATTATTGCAATTCTTACAACTGTTTTAGGTGTTACTACATCATTAGGACTTGGAACTATTCAAATAAGTTCTGGACTATCATATGTTTTTTCTATTCCTGAAACCTTTCTAAACAAAATTATAATAATTATATTAATTACTTTAATTGGTTTAACGAGTGTTTCTCTAGGACTAGACAAAGGAATTAAGAGGTTATCTCAAGTTAATATGATCCTAGCAACATCTCTTATGGGGTTCATTTTTATATTTGGGCCAACTGTTTTTATTTTAAACGCATTAATCCAAAATTTTGGATCTTATATAAACACCCTTATAGAGTCTGCTACTTGGACTGAGGTATATGACACAACGTCTTGGCAAGATGGTTGGACGTTATTCTTTTATACCTGGTGGTTTGCATGGGCGCCTTTTGTGTCATTATTCATAGCGAGAATTTCATACGGAAGATCAATTAAGGAATTTATTATTGGTGTCTTATTCGTTCCTTCATTGATTGTATTTTTATGGATGGGTATTTTTGGTAATGCAGCAATTTATCAAGTCATAAATGAAACAAGTCAGCTTAACGAAATTGTAAGCAATAATTATACTGTTGCATTATTTGCATTATTTGATGTTTATCCCATTGCAAAAGCTGTTTCAATTCTTGCATTAATCATAATTGTTACCTTCTTTGTAACTTCATCTGATTCAGGAGCTTTGGTAGCTTCAATGCTCTCATCAAAAAAACATGTTGGCATTCATGATGATTCGCCAATAATGTCCCGTGTTACTTGGGCAATACTTTTAGGAATAATAGCAGCGGTGCTTCTATATAAAGGTGGTTTGACTGCACTTCAAACTTCAGTAGTAATATGTGGGGTTCCATTTTCAATCATTGTTGTCTTTGCGTGTAGACAATTCTATAAGTCACTTGAAAGTGAATTAGAAAACTAGTTTATTTCGTCATCAATTTTTTTTAACTCATCTTCATCCATTTCATCTTCATAGACTAAATTAGTATCCTTACTATTTTTTAATCTTTTTGCTATTAACATAGCTGCAACAACGATGATTAATATAATTCCAAGTTGGTAAAGCATTTATTCAATATATATAATTAACTTCATCTATATTAACCTATTTAACACTATAAAAATAAATGGAAGCGCTGAACAATATTCTGACTAGAGTTTCTGCTAGGGAGTTATCCTCTCCATATCCAAGCAAAGATGAAATGGAGCTTGTATATAAAGCAGCATTAAGAGCACCAGATCATGCTTGGCTAAGACCATCAACTTTTATTGAAGTCAAAGACGAGGCGCTTGATAGGCTTTCAAAAATATTTGTTAAGTTTGGTAAGTCATTGCCAGATATATCTGATGAAGTATTAAATAAATATCAAAATGCTCCATATAGGGCTCCGATGATCATAGTATTAGTTAATACGTTTAAAGATCATCCTAAGGTTCCTGCAATTGAACAAAAACTTTCAACAGCAACAGCTGCTCAAAATATTATGCTTGCATTAAATTCAATGAACTACTCATCTATATGGAGAACTGGAAAATTAGCTTTTAATGAAATGGTACAAACTGAACTTGGCTTAAAATCGAATCAGGAAATTTTAGGTTACTTATATATAGGAACAGAGGTAGGAAAAAAGAAAAAAATACCGTCTTTAGATATTGATAAATTTGTGACCTATCTATAATTTAATTCTTTCAGTATTTAATATCTGCTCGTGAGAAATTTCATTATCTTTTAGACAAACGTTATGGCAGTTACTATCATTTCCAAAACTTACAACATATCTAGGTATATCATTCACAACATGAAGAGCACAGAATCCTTCAATTGCTAGACAATCATCTATTTCATTTGACTTTAAAATTTTTGATACAAATGGAATTCTCTCAGGTTCTTCATCGTAATGTGGGCAACATATACCATTAATAAAGCCTAGGCATGGTAAAACCGCTTGATATTCTTTCCATGAATCAGTTATACCTTGCTGAAACCAACAAATTGCTCCAGCACTTACACCGCTCATGATAGTTCCATTGGAATATGCATTAAAAAGTATTTTATCCAAGCCCCATTCTCTCCATACCGCTAACATACTTTTAGTATTACCACCGCCAACAAAAATAATGTCTTGATTATTAATATGTTTCTCTAAATTAATTGTTCTTTTAAAGAAATCGATATGAGATGTTTTACAGTTTAAAGAATCAAATGCTTTATAAAAATTCTCAATATATCCTATATCGTCTCCAGTTGCTGTTGGTATAAAACAAATAGATGGTTTTTCTTTTTGGCATTGTTTAACTATGTATTGTTCAATTTTTAAATCTTTAATCTCTCTGCCAAAACCCCCACCACCTATTGCTATAATTTGTTTCATAATTTTATTTATTATATTTCTTATCAAAAGCTATTAATCTTTGTTTCCATTTTTCAGTTAAGTGATTAAATTCATTTTCCCTTACAACAAATTCTTTAAATATTAAGTCTCTATCAACCATTAGAATTACAATTTGTTTAATATTGGATTCAAACATAACATTATGCGCATTTGCATATGCACAACCTTGTAAAAAGTAATCTTCAATCCATTCTCTTTTTTTAATTTTTTTAGCGGTCTTAAAATCTATCAATGATGGTATGTCTGAATAATTACCTACACAATCAGCAGTACCAGCATATAATTTATCCAAAATAAGCCCAACTTCTAAACCCCAGACTTCAGTAATTTTATTTAAGCCATCTGAAATAAAACGTTTTGTTATCTGTTCAGAAATCTTTTCTTCATATGACGATCCAAAATTACACCATTCGTCATTATTTAAATAGTTTTCAATGGCTAAATGAACTGCGGTGCCAATATCAGTACTTTGTTTAATGACTCGATCAGCTTCTTCATCACCTACTCTCAATCTCCAGTCTGACAAACCACTGGTCTTTGAAGAGGTATTCGAAAGAACTGTTGTTACACTTGGTACAAGGCTATCATTAGAATCTTTATAAAATCTTCCAATTTCAGTATCTACCCTTTCAAGTTTTGGATAGTTGTATTTGCTATCCATGTTCAGGAAAATGTTTAGTTAGTTCATTTAGATCATCTTCAAAATTCTTCCAGTAATTAAGAGCTGATTTATAAATAGGTTGCCTTACCTGTTCTGAACTTGCTGTTTTAACTGGTCTTGATGATTTATAAAAACTTAAGCATGATTCTTGAAAATCAAGATTTAGAAAATCTATCATTGATCTTACTTCCTTTTCTGGGTTTTCAATTACATCCTCATACATAACTGTATGAATTGAGCCAGGAAAATAAGAATTCCAAAATTCCATGATCTTTACATAATCTTTGTAATATCTAGCAATATCATCTAAGTCATAAGTGAAATGTTGCCCTTTTGCAAAATATTGCTTGAAACAACTAAAACAAGCGTCCATGGGATTTCTTCTTGCATCAATAATCTTAGCATTAGGTAGAATCATTTTTATGAGACCTATATGAGGAAAATTGTTAGGCATTTTATCAATAAAAAAACAGTCTTCATTGCGAGCCCACTTAGTTTCATCAATGTAATTTTTGCCATAAGATCTAATGGATTTATCATTTAATATTAATAAATTATTTAGGTAGTCCTCAGAATTATTTGATGTCCTTATTTGCCTTCCAATATGCATAATATTTCCAAGTTCTTGAGTACCTTCTATTTCAGAATGAGCTGATAATATTTGCTCTAGTAAAGTTGATCCCGCCCTTGGAAGTCCTAAAACAAATATTGGCTCTTTTGATTTAAAGCCAGATTCAAAATTAATATTTTTTTTATTTTCTTTAAAAAAATTAATAACTTTATCAATAGAATCAGAGTTATTTTGTGCATTGTAATTAATTGTTTTTCTATGAAGCCAATTACCATCCTTATAGTAATGAATAGATTTTTTATAATCTTTTAAAGATTCGTATGCCTTTCCAAGCGCAAAAAGCATTTGAATTTTTTCGACTTCGTTCATTTCTTCTTTTAATGCATCCTCCATAGATTTAATTTGGTCATCAGAAAATTCATAAGTTTTAAGATTTGCAAGGCTCCAATAACCCTCTCCGCATAATGGAAATTGTTCAATTGCCATATGATAAGCATTTTCACTATTTGACCTTTCGCCTATAGTTTTATAGGCATGCCCCATACTTAAATGGACTCTTGGATTATTATTTTGAAATTTTAAAAGTTCTTTATATAGATGTATTCCTTCTTTATATTGACCTAGCCTAATAGACATTGTTGCTGAAGCGCCGATGGCTTCAAAGTTATTTGGATCTAATTTTAATAAATTAGTAAATGCTTTTTTAGCTTCGGTTAATTTGTTTTGAAATCTATAGCATTTTGCTAAGTTATCCCATAGAAGTTTGTAATATGGTTGTAAATTGATTGCTCTTGTAAATAACTTTTCAGCGACAGAATATTTTCTATTTTTTGTAGCTAATAACCCTAATAACCTTAATGCATCCACATTGTTTTTATCTTTTTTAAGAACGTTTTTATATGCTTTTTCAGCCTCTCTATCTCGATTAGCCTTTACATGACGAATACCTTTGTATAGTTCTGAATAAGTTTTGTCAGATTCTATAAAGTCTTGAATAGTTTGATCTGCTTTTTCGTGATCATCTAAATCCAGATAATGATTTGAAATTTCTCTAGCAGTGCTTACAGACGGATATTTTTTATGAAGAAGTTTTAAACAATCAAGGGCGTTATTGTTGTCACCTCTATATATTAATAATTTATATTTCATATCTAGATATTTTTTAATATCTTTATTAATTTCTATTGATTTGTTGATAACTTTGAGCGCTTTATCTGCCTTATTTTGCTTAATATAAATAATTCCCAAGAGATCAAGGGATTTATCATGATTTGGATGGATTTTTAATATCTCATTAAGTTGTTCAATGGATTCATTTAGATTATTATCATTGTACAAATTTACTGCATTTTTAAATGCATATTGTGCGGTATTAAAATCTGTCATATGTTAAAAAGTATAAATCCCAATTGGAACAAGTCGGTTATCAGTATAACTATTTTACTATCACTGGTGTTATCAATATTCGTATTAATTAGTCCAGAATATTCTTCGCAAATACTAAAAAATATTTATAACTATTTATCGAATATGTTTGAAGGTTTCTTTATGTATGGTAGTTTCGCACTTCTGCTTTTTCTTTTAGTTTTAGCTTCATCAAAATTTGGTTCATTTAAAGTAAAACTTTCAAATAAACCTTCATATTCAATGTTTTCATGGAGTTCTATGTTATTCGCTGGCGGAATTGGAGCAACTCTTCTTTATTGGTCTACTGTAGAATGGATTGAATATTACAATATTCTTAAAAATAACTCTGCGTTATCTGATAAAGAGCTTATGCTCTATTCTAGAGCATATCCATTATTTCACTGGGGGTTTTCTGCATGGGCTATATATTGTTTACCTGCTGTTGCTTTTGGGATTGCCTTAACACTAAAGCCTGATACAAATTTAACCTTTTCAGGAATTCTAGGTGCAAAAAATTCATTTAATAAATTTATACTGGATGTTTTATTTATTGGTGCCATTATTTGCGGTGCTGGAGTTGGATTAGGGCTCTCATTCCCTCTTATCTCATCTGTAATATCAAAAATATTTGTAATTGAACGAACTGTAACTTTGGATATTTTTACAATAATTATTTGCGCATTTATTTTTGGAATGAGTGCATATGTTGGAGTTCAAAAAGGAATACGAAGATTAAGTAATATAAACGTAATAATGGTGATAATTTTCTTATTAATTATTTTATTACTAGGTCCTTCTAAGTATATTTTATCAAATTCAGCAGATTCATTTGTCTTCTTATTAAAAGAATATATTCCAATGAGCATTTCAACAGGAACAGAAATAAGTATTAATTGGTCGGTATTTTATTGGGCATGGTGGCTAGCACTTGCTCCAATGATTGGTACATTTATCATTAATGTTTCTAATAACAAAAGCTTAAGACAAATTATATTTGGAACGATTTTTATTGGAAGTTTTGGATGTATTTTTAGTATGATGATTTTATCAAATTTATCTATTTCATTGTTTGAATCCGGTTACATAAATAGTCCTAATATTATTGAAAATAATCTTATGTCTAAAGAAGAATTAGTGGTTAAGACAATCTCCTCTTTAAATTACAATTATTTATTGATAGCTTTTTCCATAATATTGATAATTTTTTTATGTACTACTTATGACTCTGCAACATATGTGTTAGCATCAGCGTCAATGAAAGACTCAAGTATGGAAAGCTCTAAATCACTTCGTGTATTATTTGCAATTTTACTTGTTGTTCAGCCTACTCTTCTAATGTATTTAAATGGGGTGGATTCCTTTAAATGGATAATGGTTATATTTTCAATTCCCTTGCTATTTATATATCTAATGTTAATTTACTCAATATTAAAAAATGTTTATTCAATTAAAATCACATAAAGCACACGTTTTTACAAAAAACGATATAGATCCCTCAAAAAGTACAATTGTTATGATTCCTGGAGCTGGAATGGACCACAGAACGCTATCAATGTTCAAATTAGATAAAATTAAAGACGATTTTAATATAGTTGCTATTGACCTACCTGGTCATGGATATACAACTGGACCTCTTTTTAATGATGTTGCAAGTCATACAAATTTTTGTGTTGATTTATTAGATGAGTTAAATCTTAAAAATCTTATTTTTACTGGTCATAGTTGGGGAGGATTAATTGCTTTGGATTTATCTACAAAATATCAAAATGAAATGACTATTTGTATGAATATTGCTTATCCTTTTTTGGTAGGGGATATTTTATTGGATTATGCGAAAGGCAATTTAGATCAATCTGTCGAGTTTTTGATGAAGTATGGAATATATAAAATGCCTGAAACGGAAATTAAAACAACAGGTTTTGGCGTAAAAGGATCTGGTTTTTATGGAAGATCTAAGGGTGAAATCAAATCACCATATGGAACTAAAACTGTTGAAGCAGATCCAGAAAGAGAAATTAAATTATACCCATTAAAAAGATTATTTAACCAGACTGAAAAAGAAATTAGCTCTATAGATCTTAATTCATGTAATAACTTCCGGATGGAAGATGAACAAATTAATAAACTTAAAAACGTAAAATATATTTTTTGTGACAAAGATAAATTAGCAAGGTACAACCCTGAAAATGAAATCTTAAAAAATGCTGACTTAGATAAAGATATCTTTATGCTAAACGAGACAGGACATTTTCCATATTTCGAAGATCCAGACCAACTAGAAGAGATTTTTCTAAGTATTCTTAAAAATTAATATCTATATCTAAATCTAATTCCGATAACTCTTGGCTTACTGCCAGTTCTTCTGTAACCAAATCCTGGATAACCAGAAGTTCTGCCAGGAGGTGCAAGTCCTGCAAAATCATCATATATTGAGAGAAGTCCATCTTTATCAAATATATTATTTACATATAATTCAATAGAAGTGTTATCAAAGTCTATACCTGTTCTAAAATTGGCTAAGCCATAGGAAGGTAAAATAATTGCGCCATCTGCGTAATCTTCAGCTCTGTCTCCAGTATAAGAATAATCTAAGTTCATATATCCAGATCTACCCATTAAGTTAAAATCCTTGTCAAGCGAAACATAAGCAGAAATTTCAGGTATATATGCAAGTCTGTTACCTGATGATGCATATAATACTCCTTCTTGATAATAATCGTTTGCTAATGTTGAATCTACTCCATTAAAGTAATAAGTTAAACTGGTGGTGTCATTTATAGCATAATCTAGACTCAATTCTATTCCAGTTACTTCTGCGTTTCCTACGTTATCAACAAATGCAATTGAAAGTAAGTTTATATCAAATGTAGTAGTTTGATAATCAGTCCAATCCATAGAATATATAGCTCCATTCATGACAAGTTTTCCATCATTTAATGTAGACTTAAATCCAAGCTCCATACTTTCTAAATAATCAGCTTCATAAGTTCTAGGGGCTGTGTCAGAAGGACTCATTCTATTCACACCACCTGGTCTAAAGCCCTCTGTATAAGATCCATACACCATAAAATCGTCATTAATATTATGTTTTAAATTAATCTTTGGAATTGTTCCAGACTCTGAAGATGTGAAATTCCCACCGATAAGACCATACTGTTTGTCACCATAATAACCGTTACTTGCCAACAATTTCATATCTTGTTCATAATCTCTAAAACCCAAGGTTAATTGAGTTTTTTCTCCAATATCAATATAGGCCTCTCCAAACAAAGCTTCAATTTCACCGGTTCTATCTAAATCAGCTTCCCACCATGTGCCTGATAGACCATTACTATAAAAAGTTGCACCAGGCTGCAGATAATCTACATCAGTAACTTTTTCATTAGTTTCTTGGAAAGCGCCAAGAACCCAATTAAATCCTGAATCATTATTTGAGGATACTCTTATTTCTGTTGCTGTTCTCTCAGCATTATTTCCTTGAGAGTATGTCATTCTAGGATCTCTACAATCATTGATATCTATGTAATAGTAACCATAATATTCATAATAATTACATACATAGTATGAATAAGCTGCAAAGTAATAATATTCAACATAACTAGAATAATCGTAAGTATATTCTGTGTCTCTTTCAAAAATAGAAGATGTTAAAACAACATCTATGTCATCTGATATGCTTCCACTCAATGTAAATGACATTTGGTCAAATGTATCATCATATTTTTCAGGAGCATATCTTGTATTAGTTCTCTGTGGCATTCTTGCAGTTTGAAGATCATTTAAAATATCAGTTTCATATGAACCATTGTTAACTGAGTCTTGGGTTAGAAACGAGAGATCGAGATCAAAATTTTCAAACTCACCTCTAATTCTTAATCGAGCACCTTCTTTTGAGGAATCATTATAATCTTTACCTGCAACATCATAGGGTTCTGTTGTATTATCAATTGTATAATTAATGCCATTATTTCTATATGTGAATGATGAGGGTTGATTGTCTATCCAACCACCATCTTGAACATCATATGCTGTTAATCTTGCTGCTATATTTGACCCAATAGGAAGATTAACAAATGCTTCTAATGAATTATCTTTTGAACCCATATTAATAGATCCATATTCAACATCAAAACCATAATCTATTCCTGAAGAGTCAGGTTTTTTAGTTATAATCTTTATATTTCCTGACGTTGAAGATGAACCATATAGAGTTCCTTGAGGACCCATTAAAACTTCAACTCTTTCAATATCATAAACATGCAGGTCTGGGGTTAAACTTTGTGCTGTTATTGGTTGGTCATCTAAATAAAGAGCTGTTGTGGCTTCTGTGCCAGCATAACTATTCATAATTGAGCCATCTGAAATGCCTCTAATATAAAAGTTAGATTTGCCTGGTCCAACATTATTAAATGTAACTGCAGGAGATATGTTAGCAATGTCTTCTAGACTTTTAATATTTTTTGCTTCTAGTTCATCTGATGATATGGCTTGAACGCTCATTGCAACATCTTGAATATTTTGTTCTTTTTTAGACGCTGTAACTATAACTTCTTCTACATCGTCCTGTGCATGGAGGTTATTTGATTGTGATACTCCAATACCAATAGAAAGTGCACCTAGAAATGATAAAGCATAATTATTATCTTTAAATACATCTCTTAAAATTTCTGTTAATGGATCAACTTTTTTTTCAAATAATGGTTTAAGTTGTATTGCTGGCATAATTTCCCCTAAATTTATATTAGCTTTTACAATAATAATACATTTGGCCTTGATTTCAAGGCAAAAAGAGTTGATTAATTGTGATCAAATAATCTTTCAAGTAAAAAATCATTACCCCATTTATTAACAATTTGCTTACATTCACTAAAGTTAATATCGTATTGAGTTGATGATCTGCAGTTTCCAGCTGAAGAATTATTGACGCCAGGCCAAGTATGACCTTGATTTATATTGAGTAAATTTACAATTTTTACTCCGTTTTTACAGTCAAAATATATAGATTCATTAATTTCATCAAATTCATCATAACTTGAGGACTTTTTTTGCTTACATTCAAATAATTCAGACCATCTATCAGTAATATCATTAATGGGCGTGTAATAATATTTATCCCAAGAGACAATATCAATTGGAGGAACGGTATCATCTTCTAGACCACCGTAAATAATATAATTAAAAGGATCCTTGGGTTCACAACTTAATCCAAGGGCTGGCGATCCTACTACATTTAAAACTCCACTTAACAAATCAGGATATTCACAAGCAAAGGCATGCGCCACCATTCCCCCGTTACTCATGCCAACAATATATATTTTATTAAGATTATATTTTTCTTTAACGTCATCAATAATTTTTTTAATAAATCCAATATCATTGCCACAGCTCGCCCATGCACATCTTCCTGCATCGGTACCTTCGCAATTAGAAAATTGAGGATAAGGTGTTGCATCTGCAGCACAAGTTTCACCGTCAGGTGTAATAGTTTTAGAACCTGTTAAGTCATTCCATGATGATACGTATGTATTATTTAGAAATCTTCCAAATGGCTTATTTTCGTAAAAATATGTACCTTGAGGATACACTGCAATGAAGTTATATTTATCTGCACTTAAATTAAAACCGCCTGTAGTTTCCTTTTCAAATCCAGATGCAGTTCCTGTATAACCATGAATACCAACAACCAGACTAGTTGTTTTTATATCGGTACTTGGTTTATAAATTAAATAATGTCTTGATTCACCTTCGAAATTTACATCAACTCTTGTCATGTCCTCAGAAACAATATTTATTGATATTACTAAGAAAAATGTAAGTATAAATTTCATATTTTAATTATTGATAAATTTGACCAATGTATTGTAAGAGTTTTCCTTTGTGGTTTCACTAAAAACCTCATGCCTAGCTCCTTTAACGATTTCAATAGAAACATTTAAAAATAAGTCTGATAAAAAATTGAAGAGGCGCATAACTCCTTTCCCATTCTCTCCAACTGGATCATTTGAACCAGATATAACTAATATAGGAATAGATTTATTTGATAAAGAATAATTTTGATGTTTAAAAACATTTAAAATTCCGTTTGCAAGGTCATCCCATAATCCATTTGTAACAGGAAAACCACATAATGGGTCAGAAACATAATTATCTACATTGTCATTGTCAGATGAAATCCAATCTTTTTTAGTTCTATTAGGTTTAAAGAATTTATTATATGAGCCTAAAGTAATTCTATCTAAGAAATTGCTAACTGATTTTTTGCCGGATAATAATATCTGAATTTTTATAAGTATCTTCTGAACCCATATAATTACTCTTAATGGTTTACTTGATCCTGATAATACTAAACCGTCAATAATTAAATTCTTCTGTAATGCGGATAGAGCAATCCATGAACCCATGCTATGAGCAAGTAAAAACTGCTTTAAATTTGGAAACTCTTGTTTAGATTGTTTTATTAATTGTAATAATTCATCTACAACCAAACTCCAGCCATTTTGATCATTAAAAAACCCTTTTGGATTCATTCCTACTCTTTTTCCATGGCCTCTATGATCTATAGATATTACATGGTAACCATCAATATTTAGTTTATTAATTATCCATTTATATCTTTTTATATGTTCTGCCATACCATGACTAATGTGGATAATTCCTTTTGGATTTGGAGATTCTGATAAATACTTATAAATATGTTTTTTATCAATAGATATGCTATTACTCATAATTTATAATAAACTTATAACCAAATTATTTAAATAATTATGCAAGAAATTCATATTGCTGGAACGGGTGTTTGGTATCCTGAGGATGTTATTACCAATGATGAAATTGTTTCTTCATATAATGCTTATGTAGATAATTTTAATGAATCCAATAAAGACTCAATTGCAAGCGGTGATATTATTGCATTAGAACACTCTTCTGTAGAGTTCATAGAAAAAGCTTCTGGAATAAAGACAAGACATGTAGTTGATAAAAAAAATATTCTAGATGTAGAGAGAATGATGCCATCTTTAAAACATGAAGATGAATCAAGATTATCAATTCAAGCTGTCGCGGGTATTCATGCTGCAAAAAAAGCTATGACACAAGCTAATGTTACGCCAGATGATATTGATGCAGTTATTTTAGGGACGTCTCATAATGCAAGGTATTATCCAGCTGTTGCGATTGAGATACAAAATGAGCTTGGGATAGATGGATATGCCTACGATATGCTTGTAGGTTGCTCATCAACAACTTTTGCTATTAATAATGCATACAGTGATATTGCATCTGGATTAGCTGAAACTATTCTTGTCGTAAATCCAGAAATCTCAACTCCGGCTGTAAATTTTGGCAAAAGAGATATCCATTTCATATTTGGTGACGGTTGTGTGGCTTCAGTTATTAAGAAAAATAGCTCTTCAGAAAAAAGTTTCAAGATCTTAGACAGAAAATTAATGACTCAATTCTCAAATAACATTCGAAGCGATTGGAGTTATTTAGCAAGAACTGCTTCAGATTATAAGACAGCTGAAGATTTAATTTTTAATCAAAATGGTGGCAGTGTCTTTAAAGAAGTTTGTCCTTTGGTAGCTAAATTTATTTCAACACAACTAGAGAAAAACAATATTAAGGTTGAGGATATATCTAAATTTTGGTTGCATCAGGCCAATGCTAGAATGATCAATCTTATAGTTTCAAAAATTATTGGATCAGATGATTTTGATACAAACTTAGCGCCTCTTCCAATTGAGTCATTTGGGAATTTAGCGAGTGCAGGCTCTATGTTTGCTTTTAACTTAAATAATGATCTTAAGTCTGGTGAAAAAGGTATTATATGTTCTTTTGGAGCAGGCTATTCAGTTTGTTCAATAATAGTGGAGAAAGTCTAAAATGGGTGAGTATGACGCAGTTTGGGTATTTTTAATTTCTTTTGTCTTTGTAGGCTTCTATATTTTTATAGAAGCAAAACCTAAAGGCTCAAATCTCTTTGGTGGTATTTCTAAAACAATTAGTAGATTCTTTAGAAGCAGATAAGTTGTTTAATAAAAAATTAAATGTCTTTGTATTTGTAATACTTGCATTAATTGTTGGCGGCCTTGCATCGTCTAACACATCTGATGATTTATGGTATCAGAGTCTTGTAAAGTCTGATCTAAACCCTCCAGGATATGTATTTGGAATTGTTTGGCCAATTTTATACTTGTTAATGTCAATATCTGCTTATAGGAATTTTGATTCAATTGCCAAAATATTTTTTATTCAATTATTTTTTAATACTATTTGGTCATGGCTGTTCTTTTTTTATCATTTACCTTTTATTGCTTTACTAGATATTTGGTTATTGATTTTCTTGAATATAAATATACTAATAGTTCTAGCTAAAAAAGATAAATTAGCAATGATTTTATACATACCGTATGTCATATGGCTTTTTTTTGCCTCTTATTTAAATATATTTATTGTTATAAATAATTAGATAAAGATTCCTACAATCAATCCTGTCATACATGAAGCAAGTGTTGCTCCAATCAAAGCCTTAAATGAAACATTAATTAAATCATCTTTTCTTTCAGGCGCCATTGCAGTTATACCTGAAATTAAAATACCAACTGATGAAAGATTTGCAAAACCACAAAGACTATAAAAAGTTATAAGTTTTGATTTATCTGAAAGTTCGCCATTTTCAAGTGCCGCTAATCCTGGATAAGCAACAAACTCATTTAAGGTTGTTTTAATGCCAAGAAGTTCACCAGCGATGATTGCTTCACTCCACGGTATTCCCATCAACCAAGCTATGGGTGCAAATAAATATCCAAGTATTATTTCAATTGATAGATCAAATCCAAACTGAAATGAAATTAATCCCAAGAAAGAATTAACTATATAAACAAGTGCTATCACCGCAATTAATATTGTTCCAACACTAACAGCAATACTAGTTCCGTCAGAGGTTCCCCTTGTTACAGCATCCATTGTACTTTTATATACTTTTGGTACTTTGTTTTCATTGAAGTCTGTTATTTCGTTTGATGGGATCATGATATTTGCATACATAATAGCGGCTGGTACAGATAAAATTGAAGCAGTTATGAAATGTTGTATTAAATTTTCATCACTAAATGAGGCCTCAAGAATACTTATTAATGCAACCATTACAGAGCCAGCAACAGTGGCCATGCCAGCAGTCATCAATATCAACAACTCTTTATTAGATAACTTACTAACATAGGGTCTTATAAGTAAAGGTGCCTCAACTTGACCTACAAAAATATTTGCAGCTGCTCCCAAACCAACAGGACCACCAATATTAAATAGTTTTTGGCATGCTTTTGATATTAGATTAACTATAAAAGGAAGAATTCCCCAATACCATAATATTGCAGAAATACACGCCATTACAATAATGTAAGGCAGAACACCAAAGGCAAATGTTTCCAGCAAAGATCTATAAGGCCCATCACTGTCTGATGGAGCATATCCAAAAACAAAGCTTGCTCCCTCAACAGTAGCCTCTTGAAGAACAACTACTCCATTTCCCATTACTTCAAAAACACTAATAATAAAAGGGATTTTTAACAAAACAATTGCTAAAACTATTTGAGCTAAAATTCCATAAGCAATAAATTTAAAGTTAATAATTTTATAATTGTCTGAAAATGGAACAGCTATTATGATCAAACCAATGAAGCCAATAATTATTTGAAGTACATTGAAAATATCCATATCAGTAAAGCTTTATTTCTTTTAATCTTTGGTTTAAAAAATCATTTGCGAGAATGCCCTCATCATTATCTCGAAAAATAGATTTCAGATTGATTGAAGGTGCTGGGTGAAGAAAAAATGGAATACTGTATCTAGGCTTTGATTCTTCTACTTCATCTTGAATGACTCTATGCGTAGTGCTTTTAAGTCGTTTATCTGTAACAAGCTGCATCATGTCTCCAATGTTGCAAACTATAGCATCGGTGCTAGGTTCAACTTTAATCCATGAGCCATCTTTGTTTAAGACTTCTAGCCCACCTTCTTCGGCTCCGATTAAGAGTGTTATCAGGTTTATATCTTCATGTGCTCTTGCTCTATGAGGGTTCGATTTAGTTTTAACTGGTGGATAATGAATTGATCTAAGTAATGAATTACCTTTCTCAATCCAGGAATTAAAATAATTCTGATCAAGGCTAAGAGAAAGAGCTATTACAGACAAAACTCTGGAACCAATATTATGAAGCTCTATATAAAGCTCATCAAAATGTTTATTGAATTCAGGTACTTGAGAGATGCTTAAATTTTCAGGAATATTTTTATCATACGTCTCATCTATAAGAGGTCCGTGATGCCAAAACTCTTTTTGGTCTGCTACCTTTTCACCAACAGCTGTTTCTATACCCTTTGGTGTATAACCTCTTGCACCTTTTGAACCAACAGAGCTATAGGTATTCTTAATTTTGTAATCTAAATCAAAAAAAGCTTTTGATGATTTATAGCAACTATCTACAAGATCTTTTGATAAACCATGTTGAGTTATTGAAAAGAAACCATGATCAGACAAAGCCTGGCTTAGTAAATTAATTGAATATGAGTCGCCCTTTTCAATTTCTTTAAAAGATAATTCAGGAATAAAATCTGTCATAGTGAGATTATTTTAGCAAAAAAAAAGGCGGGTATACCGCCTTTTTTTTATCGTTTGATTAGAATTTATATTCAAAACCAATTTTAACTTGCCATAGCGACGCATTAGGTACAATCTCAGACTCAGGTGTTGTTAATAACCTTGTGTAGTTATATCTGCCCTCGTCATCTATGTCCATACGAACAGCTCTTTGTGTTCTAGGAAAGCCAGCTTCTTTAAAAATACCATTATCAGAATTAAGAAGGTTTGTAAGATTTTTTATTGTTGCGTATATTTCAAATCTATCTCCTTCTCTAAATGATGGAACTTCTTGGACAATCTTCATATCAATTTTGCTAAACCAGTCACTATACTGGCCATTTCTTTTGGTTATAGCTCCTCTTTCTAATCCTCTTGAGTCGGCCCAAGCAAAAAAAGCATCTACGTCAAATCCGCTAGCAAAAGTAACATTAGGATCATTTGGTCCAGTTGGTACATATAAAAGATAGTTATCAATCCATGCAGGTGTTCCGCCCCATGGACTACCATCAATAACATATGAATATGCTCTTCCTTTGTTATGATTCCAATAAAAAGAAATTCTTGTATCAAGTCCTGCAAATACTGTTGGTGACCATCTTAATGTACCCGTAAATCTTTCAGGAATATTATAATTTGATATAGCAAGGCCTGGATCATTCTTATCTGACGTAGCTATACCTACATAATTACTATATGCAACTGAAGATGTCATAGGCATAACATCTTTTGTTTCAATGTTTGCATATCCTAAAGCTAAAAATAGATTTTGATCTTCAAAATAATTGCTTAAGGATATAGACCAAGATTCACTTTCACCTTCATCGTTTGCATTTCCTAATTCAAAGTCAAATGGCCCAAAACATGAAAAACCTCTGGCACCGTTTGAGCAATTATAATAAGGAACTCCAGCAAAATCATATTCACCTGTTCTTGAAACAGCTATATCTCTCACGACTGCAGCGTCCTCACTCTTGGCTGAAATATAATCAACATTAATTGCGGCCCCTTCTAATGGTCCAAAATCAATATACTTAATAAGTCCAATTGCAAACTTATTAACGGTTGGAACCTCAAAATCTTGTGCAATACTATTTGTATCTGAATCTGCTGATCCACTTTGAACAGAAGCAACTAAACTACATGGAACTCCATATCCAGGACCTTCTGAAGTTGGGGATCCTGTTCTTCCATCACACATAGGATCAGTAAAAGCTGATATACCTCTCGTATTTAATTGGATGTTTGTAACGCCATCATTGGACCATATATTTGAATACCAAACATTTGGATTACCACCAGAAAAAGATCCATATCCGCCATAGATTTCAGTACTATCATCAAGATTGTATGAAAAAGATATTCTAGGCATAAGGACGTCAAGACCATCATAAGTTCCATTATTTGGAAATCCATATGCATCTACAAAACTTTGATTTAATGCGGGCTGACCAGAAACGCCATACTCCTCATATCTAAGACCAAAGGTAACTTCAAGCATATCAGAGAATTGATATTCGCTTTGGACAAAAAAAGTTGTTACATCATAGGTCCATGAGGCACCAGCATCAGCTGGGTCTAGAGTATTTGCATTTCCATAATAAACTCTTGCATTACCAGCAATAAAATCTTCAATGCTATTGAAATCCCATTCGCCTCCAAGTGAATGTTGAACAAACATGTTAAACATGTCTTGTTCTTCATATTCAAAACCAAAAGTAATTAATTGATTATCTAGTTGATAATCACCAATAAATGCAACAGTTAAATTTTCATAATATAATTTATTTGCTTGTCTTGAGTCATCCGTACCACCAAGATAGACAGTTCCATCTCTTCCAGTTTCAGGATTAAACACATCTATTTGAAAATCACCAAAGGGACCTCCTTGTCCTATCTGAGAATTATCAAGTTCACGGTAACCTATCCTTAATTCAGTATTTAGATCTCCAAAAGTTGAATATAATTTAAACATATGAGCAGTTAACTCATTGCCTTTAGTATAAAAATGCTTATCAAACTCAAACTCAGATGAAGATGCATCAGAAGCAGAATTTCTAAATCCATCACTATAGTTGAAGGTATAAACTGCTCTTGTGGTTTCGTTAATATAATAATCGAGCTTAACTAAAAATTTGTCAGATTTACTATCCAATGCTGAAGCTAGTCCACCTGGATCAAACCCATATAAATTTATGGATGTTGCAACAATTTGATCATACATATCTTTTGTTAAAAACTGTTGTTCAACAGGCAATCCAGAACCTATATAACCAAAGTCATTAGTATCCTGATCATCATACCTTTCATATGAAGCAAAAAAGTAAAGCTTATCTTGAATAACTGGGCCACCTAGAGTAAATCCATATTTAGCCTCATCATAAGGAACCAAAGTAACTGGCTCACCCTCTAATTCATCACCTTGCAGAGAATCGTTAGCAATTTCATAGAAAAAGTTTCCTTTAAAATTATTAGATCCAGATTTTGTAACTGCATTTACAACACATGATGAAAAACCACCATAAGTAACATCAAACGGTGCGAATTCGGCAGAAACTTGTTGTATGGCATCATAAGAGAAAGGCATTCTTTCTGAGGGATATCCGTTATTATTTAGACCAAATCCATCATTTAGGGCAATACCATCAACGGTTAAACTATTGAATCTAGGGCTTTGGCCATTACATTGGAGACCTTTCTCATAACCATCATCAATGTACAATCTTGGGTGGGTTTGTAGAAGCTCTTTAATGTCTCTATCATATGCAGCAGCACCAGCTAACTCATCTTGACCAAAAGTGACTGATGGTCCTGTTGCAACAACAACTTTAGACAATTTTTCAGCAGTAACAATAACTTCATCAACATCACTTATAGATACTAATGAAAGAACAACATTGGAAGTTTTTCCTAAATCAAGAAAAACACCATTAATTGAAGATTGACCAGCCGGTGATGATGCTGATATTGTGTAAGGTCCTCCAACTTGAAGATTTAAAAGTGCAAATTGTCCATCTTCATCAGAATTAACAGATCTACTATTACCAGTGGGAGTATATGTGACAACAACAGATGCGCCTGAAACTGAAGATCCCGAGGAATCTAAAACTTTACCCTTGATTGTGGATGTTGTATTGGCAGCTAGTGCAGTTGATATAATAAAAAGTGAAAATATAGTTAAACTTCGAAAAAATTTATTCATAAAGGCCCCTATGACTTAAAAAAATAATAATGTTAATAATATATATAAAAAATTCCTTCAGGACTATTACAATTTTGAAAATTTTTAGTGAATTTTTTTCTGGAATTATTTTAATTTAACTTTTTTTGAACCGAAATACGAGACTAGACATTCTGGAAGATCGATTTCATCATTACCGTTAAACCTATTTTCCAATAATGCAATCAAAGTTCTGCCTACTGCCAAACCAGAACCATTGATGGTGTGGGCAAAAGTATTCCCTTTTTTATCTTTAAATTTTATATTCGATCTTCTTGCTTGAAAATCTGAAAAGTTTGAGCAAGAAGAAATTTCTCTATACTTATTTTGACTTGGCATCCAAACTTCAATATCAAAAGTCTTTGCAGACGAGAACCCTAAATCACCAGTGCATAGTTCAATAACTTGATATGGTAATTCAAGCTTGTCGAGAATTTGACATGCATTTTTTAATAAATCGTTAAGGCAATCCATAGAATTGGTGGGATGAGTAATTTGTACCAGTTCAATTTTTTCAAATTGATGCTGTCTTATTAGTCCTCTAGTATCTTTGCCGTAGCTTCCTGCTTCAGATCTAAAACATGAGGTGTGAGCAGTTACTTTAATAGGTAACTCTATATCATCTAGAATTTTATCTCTAAACATATTTGTAAGTTGAACTTCAGCTGTGGGACTTAAATATAATCTATCAGATACTTTGAATTGATCTTCTTCAAATTTTGGTAATTGTCCTGTACCTATTAAAGATTCCTTATTAACTATATAAGGGAGATAAAATTCCTGATAGCCATTATTTGATGCTTCATCTAGCATAAATGTAATTAATGCCCTTTGTAATTTTGCTATATCTCCTTTTAGGACAGCAAATCGAGATCCGGCTAATTTTGCTGCAAGATCAGTATCAATATGAGTAGTTATTTCAAGATGATCTAAAGTATTCTTTGATTTAATTTCTCCATACTTTTTAATAACTACATTGTCATCTTCATTCTTGCCTTCTGGTACTGATTCATCAGGAACATTTGGAATGTCTAGCATTAAACTATTGACTTCATCTAATATATTTTGAAGTTCAACGTCTTTAGTCTCTAGGTCATGATTGTTTTTATCGATTACACTTTTTAAATCAGATGTATCTTTACCAGAAGCTTTCAATTTTCCAAAGTCGCTTGAAAGTGTCTTTCTTTCAGCCTGAAGACTTTCTACATCTATTTGTAATTCCTTCCTTTTTTTATCTAAAGATTTAAAAGATGATTTATCTATTTTATAACCACGTTTACTTAATGAAGATTCAATTCCTTCTAAATTATCTCTTAGTTTTTTTATGTCTATCATTATTTCGCTATCAATACTCCTAAATATGTTGCAAATAAAGTAAGCGTTATCGTGATTATTATATATGAAAGAGCTGAAATAAAATTTGTATTAGCCATCAATATTGTTTGGTAAGTTAATGCTGACATAGTTGTAAAAGAGCCTAAAAAGCCGATCACAAAAAAATAATATGAAGTATCTTTACTTGGTAATGTAATACCAAGTATCAGTCCTATCAAAAAACATCCCATTACATTAATAAACAAGGTACCAATAGGAGAAGACAAAGATAAATAATTTTCAAATATTTCATTTATTCCAAACCTTGAGATAGCTCCAAGAGCTCCTCCAAAACCAACATATAAAATATTTATCAACATTATTTTTTAAAAAACTTTATTAAATTTTCAATGCCCATATTATCTTTGTATTTTATTTGAAGTGTGTTTTTATCTATAAATTTAAAATAATAAGAGCTTTCATTATCAACTATTTTAAAATCTGAATTTTTAAGGTTTTCAATATTTAATTTTTCTTCAGAAAAGCCTTTATATATAAATTCTAAAATATTGTTATTAATGTCTTCTTTATCAATTATCCTAACTTGATCGAATTCTAAGTCATGAATTTTAATGCCTTGATTGTCTATTGAATATGTTTCCTTAAAAGGTTCATATACTTCAATCTTTATAGAATTATCTTTATCTCTATAGATATTTCCTGAAGAGGTATCAAAGTTATTGTTAATTGTGTTTAGACTTGTTTGAATAAAAGAGAGGTCATTTTTAAAAAAAATATTAAGAGACTCCGCAGAATTGGATGAAATTGTCACATTAAAAACTAAAAGTAAATTAATAAATATTAATTTCAATTTAATCTCTTTTAGGAACTAAAACTTCTCTTGATCCATTTGAGCTCATTTCAGAGACAAGTCCTGCCTCTTCCATCGTTTCAATTAGTCGAGCTGCCCTGTTATATCCTATTCTTAGTTTTCGTTGTACAGCAGATATTGAAGCTCTTCTTGATTCAATAACAAAATTTACCGCTTCATCATATAACTCATCCTGTTCATCAGATGATCCTGTGTCTACTCCAGTCCAGCCAGGGATAGGACCAGTATCTTGAGTCGCTGAAATAATTTCTTCGACATAGTTTGGCTCTGCTCTTGATTTCCAATCATTTACAACTCTATGCACTTCATCATCACCCACAAATGCACCATGAACTCTAACTGGAACCCCAACACCTGGAGGAAGATACAACATGTCGCCATATCCTAAAAGCTGCTCTGCCCCGCCTTGGTCAAGAATAGTTCTAGAATCAATTTTTGTAGAAACTTGAAAACCTATTCGAGTGGGTATATTTGCTTTTATTAAACCAGTAATAACATCAACTGAAGGCCTTTGAGTTGCTAAAATAAGATGTATTCCAGCTGCTCTTGCTTTCTGTGCGATTCTCGCAATTAGATGCTCAACCTTCTTTCCAACCAACATCATCATGTCAGCAAATTCGTCAACAACAACTACTATAGATGGAAGAGCTTCTAAATATTCTTCTTCATCTTCTTTTAAAGGATTTAATATTTGTTTTCCATTTTTTTCTGCTTCTTGTATTTTTTTATTAAATCCAGCTAAATTTCTAACTCCCATCATAGACATTAATTTATATCTTCTATCCATTTCAGCAACACACCACCTTAAGCCATTTGATGCATCAGTCATGTCTGTAATAACTGGCGTCAATAAATGAGGAATTCCATCATAAACTGCTAATTCAAGCATTTTTGGATCAACCAAGATTAATCTCACTTCTTCAGGATCAGATTTAAATAATAAACTCAGTAACATTGCATTTAAACCAACTGATTTACCCGACCCAGTTGTACCAGCAACAAGTAAATGTGGCATTTTTGATAAATCAACTACTACTGGATTACCTGAAATGTCTTGGCCAAGTGCAAGGCTTAGATTTGAAGGCGAGGATTTAAATGCTTTAGAAGAGAGTATCTCTGTTAATCTCACCATTTTTCTGTTGTTGTTTGGAATCTCAATCCCAACAAATGATTTTCCTTCAATAACCTCAACAACCCTAACACTACTTACAGAAAGAGATCTTGCGATATCTTGGGCAATATTAGTTATTTTGCTTGCTTTAGTTCCTGGTGCTGGTTGAATTTCAAAACGTGTAACAACTGGACCAGGAAGAACTGATTCAACAGTTGCTTCAATTCCAAATTCTTCTAATTTATTTTCTAATAATTCAGCAATTTGATTTAACTCTGATTCAGACAGAGAGCTTCCATCATCAAGCGCTCTATCTAACAATTGAGTACTTGGCATCACTGTTTTTTCTTTTTTTTCAGAATAGCTTTCTTCTATTTTTTCTTTTGGTACCTCTTTAAGTGGGCTTTCATTTTTAATAGGCAAATCGGCTTGCTTTAAATCGTTTTTATTTTGGTCAATAGGTTTTTCTTTAATTTGAGGTTCGTTTGATATTTTTGGTGAAGAGGTTTCTTTTATTTTTTTATCAGAATTAATTTGAAGAGTCGTTACAATTTTTCTAACCTTTTTAAAAAATAGGAATGTAGTATCAAATAAATTTTTTGATACTTTAGATATTAAATTGAAAATATATTTTCCTATAACTATTAATATCTTTCCAAGCTGATCAACTGTCTTCATCCATGAAAAATTAAATGATAAAGAGGCAGCGGGTATTAACAATATTGTTAAAAAAATTAATGCTCCCATATTTCCAATTATTGAGGATAAAGAAACTAAAACCTGAAGACCTAGAATGCCTCCAAAATTATTTTGAAAATAAAATTCACCTATTGAACAAATACATGTTAAGAGAAAAATAGAACTGGCTGCTCTAACTAGAACTTTGTTTTTAGAGTTATAAGGATCCTCATAAAATAAAATTTGAACTGCCCATACGCAACCAATCAAGAGAATTAGATATGATCCATAACCAATAATTGTATATAAAAAATCTGAAATGGATGCGCCTAAAGGCCCTCCAAGATTATTTATAACCATAGAAGAGTTTTTATTAAAAAATCCAGAATCTGAAACGTCATAAGACACAAGCGATATAAAAATATATAAAGAAAATGCTATTAAGAAAAAACTAAAAAAATTTAGAAAAGTATTTTTTATATATGGAGGCATTTGATTGATAATTTTAATTACAGTTAATTATAGGCATAATGCATAACAATTTCTTTATATTCAATTATAATTCATCTAATGTCAGACAATCATAACAAATTGATAATTTTAGGTTCAGGTCCAGCAGGATACGCCGCAGGTATCTATGCTGCGCGTGCTGGTTTAAATCCAATAATAATTGCAGGAATGCAAGAAGGTGGACAGCTTACAACAACTACAGATGTTGAAAATTGGCCCGGTGATAGTGACGGTCTTCAAGGTCCAGAATTAATGGATAGAATGAAAAAACATGCAAAACAATTTGATGTTGAAATTATTAATGATCATATTAATGAGGTAAATCTTCAAGAAGAGCCTTTCAAATTAAAAGGAACTTCAGAGTATTCTTGTGATTCATTAATTATTACTACTGGTGCAAGTGCAATGTATTTAGGGCTACCATCTGAAAAAGAATATCTTGGTAAAGGTGTTTCAGCTTGTGCAACTTGTGATGGATTTTTTTATAAAGATCAAGAAGTGGCCGTGATTGGTGGAGGTAATACTGCCGCTGAAGAAGCATTATATCTTGCTAATATATGTTCAAAAGTATATCTAGTTCATAGAAGAGATGAGCTTAGAGCAGAAAAAATACTTCAAGATAGAATCTTTAACCAAGAAAAAGCTGGAAAAATAGAAATTTTATGGGATTCACAACTTTCAGAAGTTATTGGTGATGAAATGGGTGTTACAGGAATTAGACTTGATAATAAAGGTACAGAAATAACAAAAAATGTTATGGGTGTATTTATTGCTATAGGACATAAACCAAATACAGATATATTTAAAGACCAACTAGAAATGGATAATGGATATATTATTATAAAATCTGGATTAGATGGTTCTGTTACTAGTTCTTCTGTGGAAGGTGTTTTTGCTGCTGGAGATGTTTCTGATCAAATATATAGACAAGCTGTTACTTCAGCCGGTTTTGGTTGTATGGCAGCACTAGATGCCGAAAAGTTTTTATCTGAGAAAAAATAACATGAAATATAAAGCATATTTAATTGAAGAAAATGATGGTAAATTTTCAGGCTCTATAAAAGAATTAGATATTCCTTCATTGGATGATGGAAGAGTACTCATTAAAGTTAAATATTCATCATTAAATTATAAAGATGCTTTAGCTGCATCTGGGGCAAAAGGAGTGGTAAGGTCATATCCCTTTGTTCCTGGGGTTGATGTTGCTGGTGAAATTATTGAATCTTCATCTGAAAATTTTTCTGCTGGCGATAATGTAATAGCCACAGGTTATAAAATGGGAATGGCTGAATTTGGAGGTTTTGGTGAAATAGTTCATTTACCTGAAGAATGGATTGTTAAATCACCAAAAAATTTTTCAAGTTTTGAAGCAATGTGTTATGGAACAGCAGGTATAACTGCAGCAGAATGTGTAAAAAAGATTACTGATAAAAATGTTTCAAATAGCTTACCTGTTCTTGTCTCAGGATCAACTGGTGGAGTTGGATCGGTTGCAGTTGGTTTATTATCTAAACTTGGTTATGAAGTTCATGCTATTACAGGCAAACCTAATGAAAGTGATTTATTGAAAGAAATTGGAGCAACTGAAATTATTTCAAGACATGAATATATGTCTGAACCAACAAAACCACTTGATAAAGGTATTTATGCATCTGGTGTTGATACTGTTGGTGGAGATATATTAGCAAAAATGATTTCTATGACCTCAAATCAGGGGGTTGTTTCATGTTGCGGTAATGTAGGTGGTGCTTCCTTTACTACATCTGTTTTTCCTTTTATCTTAAGAGGAGTTCAATTATCAGGAATTGATTCTGCTGAATCGCCCATAGAAATTAAAAAAGAATTATGGAATTTATTATCAAATTCGTGGGCGTTAGACCTTTCTAAACAAACAAAAACTGTTGGTATAGCTGATATAGGTTCAGAAATTGATAAAATTTTACAAGGCGGTCAAATTGGCAGAGTTGTTATAAAACATGGAGATTAATTATGAAAGATGATTACGAAGAATATTATGAATCAGAAGAAGAAAATCTTGATAGCAAAAGTGATGCAAGAGTAATACTATTTATGATCATTGTAGCTGTAATTGCTATGACTTACTGGGTAGCTGTTCAGTAAATTATCTAGGTTTCATTCGCATTCCTGAATCAAGTCTTATCGTTTCTCCATTTAAATAAGTGTTCTCTACTATATGCACTGCTAAGTCTGCAAACTCGTGCGGTTTACCAAAACGATGCGGAAATTGAGTAGATTCAAGGAGAGGGTCTCTTACTTTATCAGGCGCAAGCTGCATTAGAGGAGTATCAAATATTCCAGGAGCAATCGTACAAACTCTAACCGCATGTCTAGCTAAATCTCTAGCAGCTGTTAACGTTAACCCAATAACACCAGCCTTTGATGCGCTATAAGCTGATTGTCCAATTTGACCTTCAATACCTGCGATAGAAGCTGTATTGATGATTACACCCTTCTCACCTTTATCATCAGGTTCATTTTTATCCATGAGCTCTGCAGCTATTCTCATTACGTTAAAGGTTCCTACAAGATTTAAGTTGATGATAAATTTAAAAGCGTCTAAAGGGTGAGGAGCTTCCTTTCCAAGGATTCTTCCAGGATATCCAGTTCCTGCGCAATTAACTGCTATATGAAGGCCTCCAAATTTTTTATTAATACTCTTTACAGCATTAACAACAGGATCTTCTTGCATAATGTCCGTTGAGATAAACATAACGTTATCTTCGCCGAGGTTATTAATTATTTCATTAGCTTTTTCTTCGTTTATGTCTAATATCACTACCTTTGCACCTTTTGAAACAAATGCCTCGACCGTAGCTTGACCTAAGCCTGATGCTCCACCTGTTATTAACGCTACTTTATCTTTAAGTTCCATAAATACTCCTGTTAACTCATAAAAATTATAACTTCTTTTAAGAAAAAAATATGAATTTAATTATTGGCACATCAATTGCATATATAACTATGTAAGTATTTTAAAGGAGATATAAATGAAAAAATTACTACTTTTATTAACTATGGTTTCATTGCCAACATTTGCATCTGTAAGTGCTAATGTGAGTATTGCCTCTGACTATATTTGGAGAGGAATGACTCAAACTGATGGAATTGCTGTTTCAGGCGGATTTGATTATGCGGCTGATGGTGGTTTTTATGCAGGTATATGGGGATCAAACGTAAATTTCAACGATAGCACAGGTTCAGGAAATGGTGCTGAGTTTGATTACTACTTCGGTTATGGATTTGAAATGGGCGGTGTTGGTGTTGACTTAGGCTACGTATCTTTTGACTATCCTGGCAACGAAGATGATCTAGACTTTGAAGAAATTGTCTTAGGATTAAGCATGGGTGACCTTGGTTTAACATTTGCAATGGGTCAGGACGGAGCTCCTGATTATACTGAAGTGTCATATGGTATTGGAGCTGTAGGAGTTTCTTATGGTCAATACGACGATTATGGAGATAATTTCTCTATTTCTTACGGTTTCACATGTGGAACATATGATTGCGGAATTGGTTACTATGACTTTTCTGATGATGGTTATGGTGGCGATGAAGATGCGCTCGTATTTTCTGTGTCAGCAAGCTTATAACAATTATGAAATTAGTAAGCGCAATTATCAAACCTTTTAAACTTCAAGAAGTTAGAGAAGCATTAGTTGATGCTGGTATTGAAGGACTAACTATTACTGAAGTTAAAGGTTATGGTAGACAAAAAGGTCATACAGAAATGTACAGAGGTGCAGAATATTCTGTAGATACATTACCAAAAATTAAATTAGAAATTCTTGTAGATGACGAAAGTCTTGGGACAGTAACTGATGTTATTACTAAGACTGCTAATACTGGAAAAATTGGTGATGGGAAGATATTTGTATCAGATATTGGAGATGTAATCAGAATTAGAACCGGTGAAACCGGATCTGATGCTATTTAAATTAAGGAGATATTATGGAAGAAATTAAATTTGCATTAGATACATTTTATGCCGTTATGGCAGGTGCATTAGTTATGTGGATGGCAGCTGGTTTTACCATGCTTGAAGCAGGACTAGTCCAAAAGAAAGATGTATCCGAAATTGTTACTAAAAACCTAGGCCTATACTCTATTGCATGTATTATGTATTTAGTTTGTGGCTTTGTTCTAATGTACCCTGGTGGTTCATTAATTGAAGGTGTTATTCCAAGTATTGGTACATCTTTAGGATTATCAACTGGTTTACCAAATGAAGAAATTGGTATTCCGTATGGTATGGATTATTCACAACAAGCTGACTTCTTTTTCCAAGTTGTTTTTGTTGCCACTGCAATGTCTATTGTGTCAGGGGCTGTAGCTGGAAGAATGAAATTGTTACCATTTTTCATATTCGCTATTATCTTGACAGGATTTATATACCCTATCCAAGGTTATTGGAATTGGGGTGGTGGATTCTTAAACGCAATGGGATATTCTGACTATGCCGGTTCAGGAACTGTACATTTATGTGGTGCAGCAGCGGCATTAGGTGTTGTAAGTATCTTAGGACCTAGAAAAGGTAAGTATGGTTATGATGGTTCAGTGAATCCTATGCCAGGATCTAATATTCCAATGGCAGCATTAGGTGTATGGATTTTATGGTTAGGTTGGTTTGGATTTAATGGTGGTTCTGAGTTAGCAGTTGCTAGTGAAGGAAGTGCTATTGCTGTTAGCCAAGTATTCATGAATACAAACATGGCTGCTGCAGGTGGAGTAGTTGCTGCACTTTTAGTCAGCTTAATAATGACAGGAAAAATGGATGTAACAATGGCTATGAACGGCGCAATTGCTGGTTTAGTGGCTATTACTGCTGATCCTTTAAGTCCATCAGGAGGCATGGCTATATTAGTTGGTGCTATTGGCGGTGTCATTGTTTATTTCTCAATCTTATATCTTGAGAAATCTGGAATTGATGATCCTGTTGGAGCTATTTCTGCACACGGTACCGTTGGTATTTTTGGTGTGCTAGCAGTTAGCTTTACTGGAGGAGCTAGTTTTGTTACTCAATTAATAGGTGTATGTGCGATTGCTGGATTTACATTCATAATGAGTTATTTAACAACATTAGCAATCAATACAGTAATGCCGATAAGAGCAACTGATGAAGAACAAGACATGGGTCTTGATGTCTCTGAAATAGGTATAGAGGCCTATCCAGAGTTTAAGTAATTTAATAAATATGGCTGGCATAGTGCTCCCCCTATTAGGTTAAGTCATAATATTAAATCTAGAGAAGAGCTATTGAATATAGCTCTTCTCTTTTTTTTGTCCTTTTTATTATACAAATCCGCTGTATTCTCATGGCATAATATTTGAATCTAATAATTATATATATTTTTTAGGAGCACTTTGTGAAAGCATTCATTTCAACCTTATTCATATTATTTATTTCTTTTAATATATCAGCAGAAGAACTTAGTTCTGGAGATACATCTTGGATATTAACCTCAACAGCATTAGTGTTGTTTATGACTTTACCTGGCTTAGCTCTATTCTATGGTGGGTTGGTAAGATCAAAAAATGTTTTGTCTGTATTGATGCAATGTTTTTCTATAGCTTGTTTAATTTCAGTTTGCTGGGTTGTGTATGGCTACAGTCTTGCATTTAAAGGTGATGGTGCGTTCATAGGTGATTTAAGTGCTATTTTTCTAAATGGTGTTCAGAGAGATTCTATGAGCGGAACCTTGCCTGAATCTGTATTTATAACTTTTCAAATGACTTTTGCAATTATAACGCCTGCCTTGGTTGTTGGTGCTTTTGCAGAGAGAATGAAATTCTCCGCAATGTGTTTATTTTCAATAGCTTGGTTTACGTTTGTATATTTACCAGCATGTCATATGGTATGGGGTGGTGGTTACTTAGGAAGTAAAGGAGTAATTGATTTCGCTGGTGGTTTGGTTGTTCATGCCACATGTGGTCTTGGAGCTTTAGTTGCTGCAATATATTTAGGAAGTAGAAAAGGATTTAATGTATCCCCTCTTCCTCCTCATAATAGAACAATGGTTATGATTGGAGCTTCAATGTTATGGGTGGGATGGTTTGGATTTAACGCAGGAAGTGCAGTCGCTGCAGATGGCTCTGCAGGCATGGCTATGTTGGTAACTCATATTAGTGCTGCTGTTGGTGCATTAACTTGGATGGCTGTTGAATGGATGAAATCTGGTAAAGCTACAATGGTTGGTATTGCTACTGGCATGGTTGCAGGTCTAGCTACTATAACACCTGCCTCAGGAACAGTAGGTCCTGCAGGAGCATTGTTAATTGGATTGCTTGCAGGATCAATATGTTTTTATGCAACACAACTTGTTAAATCATATTTTGAAATCGACGATTCGTTAGATGTATTTCCAGTTCATGGCGTTGGAGGTATGTTAGGTATTATTATGCTAGCTTTCCTAGGAAATCCTGATGGATTTCTTGGATCTGGTGCTGCAGGAATATCAGATAAAGGTGTGATGGCTCAATTAATGCTACAAATAGAAGGGATATTTGTAATTGGAATATGGACTATGGTAGCTACTTATATGATCTTGAAGATATTAAATATGTTTACTGAAATTAGAGTTTCAAATGAAGCTGAAGAAGAGGGTTTAGACATTCATGAACATAATGAACAAGGCTATAGTTTATAAAACTGGATTGCTATACTGATTTAATAGATATGAATGCATATCTTCAGGGATTAGTTTAATTCTATTTTCTAAGTAAAGAATAGCTTCATCAATTTTATCTAAATCATTTATGCTTTTTAAATCTTCTTTACCTTGAATAATTGCAGCTGCATAATTTGTAGCATGCAGTTTATATGAATCTTTTATTGCTTTAGTAATGAGATCCGAACAAACATCATAGGAATCTGATTCGAAATTAATTATATTGCCAATGCTTAAATGCACATCGCCCTTTTGACCGATAATTCCCTCAGAGATACTTTCCATGTCTTCTTTTCTATCTTTAATATATTCTTGATTCAAATCTGTTAAATATAATTCTTTGGCTTTTAATAAATCATTGGGATCTTTTTCATAAGAAATTGATACTGGAACAACATTTAAACTATTTAGGTATTCGTTAACTGACATCTTTTTTCTAGCATTTAAATGAATCATCTTAATTACTGATGGGTCGGTATAATCAATACCATCTTTCGACCTGCCCTGCTTTTGTGCAATCCAAACAGATTCATTTTTATTTTTAATTGAATTAAATATAAATTCAGACGCAAGATTTAAACTTTTATAAATATCTCTTTTTGATTTATCACTCCGATCAATGATAAAACTTTTATTTAGTCTCATTAAATCTGAAGCCCATTTTTCGCTCAATAGATTATTACCAACTGCGTTATAAGTTGTTTTTAACTTATTTTGATGAAGCGCTAAATTTAAGAGTGCTGAATCGAGAGTGATGTCTCTATGGTTTGAAATAAATAGATAACCTTTTGATGCATCTAACTTCTCAATACCGTTAATAGTAAATTGATTTATGGATTGCTTAACAATACCTGAAACAATACCTTCAAATAAATTTTGATATGAATTTACATCATTTATATTTTTAATTCTTTTTTTAAGAACAAGACTTAGTAATTTTCTAGAGAATGGGAGGTATCTAATTTGATTAAACTTTCCTGTTGCGAACAACATTTTTAAAAATCTTCTATTACTAGATAACTGAGAAAGTACATCATTTACCTCGTTATCATTGTAGGGTCTTATAGAATCGAATTTATTCACTATAGAACTGATCTTGTAATGTAATGCCTATATTTTACATTAATAATGTATACAATATCGATGAATGAAAGCTTATCTTCAATATGACGGACTTGAAGTTCTTGCCCATAGAGGTGGCGCAGAAGAGTCTTATGAGAATACTTTAGAATCATTTGATTATTCGATGAACTTAGGTTGTAAATTTATAGAGACAGACGTTCAAGTTTCATCTGATGGTATCCCTTATATATTTCATGATAACGATCTAAAAAGAATATTAAATATAAATTCAAAATTTGATTCTTTGTCCAGCGATCAAATTGATAAGCTAAAAATATTCAATGATTATAAAATACCTAGACTTGAAGAAGCGTTAAATGAATTTCCTGAACTCTCTTTTCAAATAGATTTCAAAACAGATGAGGTTGTTAATCCTGCTTTGGATGTAATTAATAAAACTCGTTCATCTGAAAGAGTTTGTGTAGCAAGCTTCAACAGCAGTAGATTAGATAGAGTAAGAAAAAGCTTTCCTGATCTATGTATCTCTATGGGACCAAATGAAGTTGCTAAAGCACTGATTTCAAGTTTTGGCTTATACAAACGAAATATAGATGGTGATTGTTTACAAATTCCAATGAAATACTACGGAATTAAAGTTGTGACAAAAAGGTTTGTTGATTACGTTAAATCAAGAGGACTTAAAATAATGGTATGGACCATAAATGATGTAGCGACATTTGAACATCTTATAGAATTAAACGTAGATGGCATTATTACTGATAAACCTAAACTTTTATTCGAAACACTTCAAAAATCTTAAAGATATTTTTTCAAAATTCTTGTAACTACGGCATACATTGGAATTATTATAGCTGTCGTAATAAGTAACTCTATTCCAGTAGAAAAATCTATAAGACTTCTAATGAAAGGAGCGATTATAAAAGCAGTTATGGCTCCCAGAATACTATAAAAAATTATTGATTTTGTACTAAATAATTTCATCAGTTTTTACGAAATATAAAACAATAATACCTAGTACAAATAAAACCAATAGAGGCAAAAGCATTAAAGACGTATCTTTAAATATTACTAGGAAAATGCCTATAAGTGCTGGGCCAATAAATGCTGCAGCCTTTCCAAAGGTATTAAATAATCCAAAAAATGCACCTGCTTTGTCTGTTGGTATTAATTTAGCAAATAAACTTCGAGAGCTTCCTTGAATGCCACCTTGAATGAAGCCTATTAATCCTGCAAGAGTATAAAACTCAACTACATTAGATAAATTTAGTGAATATATAATTAATATTATATAAATGATAATGGTTATATTTATTACTATCTTATCTCCATATTTTTCAGCAACAAATGACCACATAAGCGTAGAAGGAAATGCTACAAATTGAACTAAGATTAAAGCAATAATAATTGAACTTGTATCAAGGCCTAAATTTAAGGCAAAAGTAGATGCAAGTGCAATTACAGTATGAACACCATCAATATATAGAAAAAAAGCAATTAAAAATACAAATGCATTCTTATATTTTGAAACAGATTTAAGGGTATCTATGAAATTGTTCAAAGAATCTTTAATTACCTTTTCTGATGTATTTACAACTCTTTCTTTATAGGTAATTGATAAGGGTAGTAAGAATATTGTCCACCATACAGATACTGTTATAAATGACCATCTAATTGCATCAGCCTGAGACTCTAATCCAAACATTTCTGGATAAAGACTCATCAAGGCATTAACTAAGAAAAGTAATCCTCCTCCAAAATAACCCCAAGCATATCCATAACCTGAAATTTTTGAAAATAAATCAGGTGATGTGATTTGAACTAAAATCTTGTCATATAAAACATTTGATGCAGAAAAAAAATAATTTGCTATACCAAAAAAAACTAGTGCATACATCCATGATCCAACTTGTAAAAAAAATAGTAATCCAACACAAACAATCGATATTGAAACCATTGATACAAACATTAATTTAGTAGATTTACTTATATCGGTTATGGCGCCTATAAGGGGCGCAGTAAACAATAGAGTTAAATTTGAAATTACTAACGTCCAACTTAAATATTCTGCTGATGATGCAGGATCTAATGTAGATGCCCAATATTGATTATAAAAAATAGGAAAGAATGCCGCTAAGACAGTTGTTGCAAATGCTGAATTTCCAAGGTCATAAGAAATCCAAGCTTTAACTTCTTTAGATAGTTTTGTTTTACTCAAGATTAAATAGTAATGAATTTATAGTCATTTTATAGTAGAAATAGTTTGAAAAAAAATTAATTTTTGATATATTTTTTTAAGAGGAGTTACAACATGGATGATGGTTCAACATTAAAATATGGTTCCTATTTTGCAATAGGTATTGGTATTATTGTTTTCTTGCTAGGATTAGGCGCTTATTTGTATTTCTAACCTGGAGGCCAGTTAAGAGGCCTTCCTGAAAGTAAGTGTAAATGCAGGTGAAAAACACTTTGTCCGGCTTTTGCACCATTATTAACTACCAATCTAAAAGTTTCATCTAAACCTAAATCATCAGCAATTTTTCCAGCAATCAACATTAAATGTCCTAAGATATTTTGATCTTCAGCGGTAGCATCTGATAGTTTAGGAATTACTTTCTTTGGAATAATTAGTAAGTGTGTTGGTGCTTGTGGACTAATATCTTTTATTACAATCGAAATATCATCCTCATATATTATGTCTGCAGGTATCTCTTTATTTATTATTTTTTCAAAAAGAGTTAATGACATAGTGAATTAGAAAAAGGTTCTAAAAAATCTAAAACCGATATAAAAAATGGCAGCAGTCATTAGAATTGCTAACAAGATAATTAAAAGATCCCGGAGAGTTTGAAGAAATCTTCCCTGCCTACCAGCTTTTATTAATTGAATAAGTAAATAAATTACTGCTATAGAACTTACAACTAAAATAAATACACTTAACATAACATTATCCTATCAATGAGCCGACTCCTGTTACTAAGAGTGCTAATGCAACACCCCAACATAAGCATGCAATAACATCGGCTACATAAAATCTTACAGCTTTTAAATCAGAAATACCAAGTAAAAAAGGAACAATGGCTCTTATAGCAGGAATAAACCTTCCAAGAATTACTGTGTATGATCCAGTTTTATCTAGAAATCTTTGTGCCCTCTTTATCGTTTTTTCTCTTTTAGAAATGAATTTAGTAGATAAAAGACTTGGTCCAATTGTTTTACCAAATAAAAATCCTGACATATCACCTAAGTGAGAACCTAACATAGCCACTAGAACTATGATGTGGAGTGGCAATAAATCCATATTGAAAACAAAGATACAAACAGAGAATAGTATTGCACTTGATACTACTATTCCAGAAAGAATAAAGGATTCCATAAAAGCAAAAATAAATATAGCAATCCATGCCAATTCATTATTGTTATTTAAAAATGATTCTATATTTTCAAACATTGTCTTAATAAAAAAAGATATTTTACTTCAATGTATTTAACTAATGATATAAATTAAACTAAATAAATTATTATGGAAAACATCGAAAAATTCATGATTAATGTCCCCGAAAAGGATATTGATCTTTTACATCAAAAAATTGATCTAACTAGATGGCCTGATGAAATAAATAATAAATGGTCTCATGGAACAGATCTTAATTTCTTAAAAGAACTGACTAGTTATTGGCGAAATGAATTTAATTGGCGAGATCATGAAAAAAAGATTAACGACATAGGTAGTTACAGATATACAACAAAGTCAGGACTTAAGCTTCATTTCCTTCATTCTAAATCAGAAAAAGATAACGCCATTCCATTAGTAATGACTCATGGATGGCCGGGAAGCATTCAGGAATTTTTAAAAATAATACCAATTATTCAAAAAAACTCTGATGTGCCGGTTGATATTATTTGCCCTGCTCTTCCAGGATTTGGATTCTCTGATAAACCAAAAGAAGTTGGTATGGATTCTAAGCAGATTGCTATTTTGCAACATGAGCTATTAATGGAACTTGGATATGATAAATATATCGTTCAAGGTGGCGACTGGGGAGCTGCTGTAAGTAAGTGGATGGCTGAACTTTATCCAGATCATTGTATTGGCATACACCTTAATATGATTATTGCATGGCCGCCTGCAGATAAGGACCCATTAGATAATACCTCACAAGAAGAGCAAAAATTAATGGCAAATTATGAAAAATATAAAGAACAAGGGGTTGGATACTATGAGATACAAAAAACAAAGCCGCAGACACTCGGCTATGGTTTAAATGACTCTCCTGTTGGATTAGCAGCTTGGATAGTAGAAAAGTTTTATGGTTGGTTTGATGGTGAAGAGAATAAACTAGTTGTTTCTAATGATGAGGTTTTAGCAATAGTATCTTTGTATTGGTTTAGTGAATCAATTACTTCATCAACAAGGTTGTATAAAGAAAATGGAGACTTAGGATTTTCTTTCGAGAACATTAAACAACCTATGGCAGGCGCAGTTTTTGAAAGAGACTTGATTGCACCTCCAAGAGCATGGGCTGAAGAAATCTATAACGTGGTTCAATGGAATTCTCACAAAGGTGGTCATTTTGCTGCATTAGAGGAACCAGAGACACTTGCAACAGATATTCTAGAATTTATCAAAAAACTAAATATTGATTAAGATTATCTAAGGATATAAATTTAAAGTTTTCCTTAGATATTGTATTTTCACCAGTATTTTTTCCGTCCTGAACAACTATGAGTCCTTTTGGGAAATCCTTATTAAGATATGTATTAACAATTTCAATTCCATCCGTATCAGAGACACCATCAATATTAGAATTTTTTACTACTCTAAAAGAGTTAATGAATTGATGAGGAAATTTTCTGTTGTATATATTAAATGTATTATTTCCCTGAGAGGATGCTATTAAATAACCATCAGTTTTGTTTGTTTTTAAAAGTGCAAGTCCCTCAGGATCTCCCACAACTCCTCCTTCTCTATCATCTATTTCAAATTTATCTGTTAAAAGAAGTTCATTTGAAAGTGAGTAAGATCTTATTATCCCTTTTTTATTCTCCTCTGATATAAAAAGCTTTTCATTCTCATCATCATATACACAACCTTCTGATTCATATGCATTACTATTATTAAAAGTATTAACTAAGCTAAGTTTGTTATCAGTAAATTTCCAAAGCTGAACTCCAGGGCCCATAGCCTCAGTTACAAAAATAATTAGGTCATTGTTTTTATAAATTCCTACACATGTCCCATAAGCAAGAAAATTAACTTCTTTTTTGTAATGTGGGATTACATCAAGTATAAATTTACCTTCTTTAGATTTTTCTTGAAGTAGTGAATTTTTATAAATCCATAGGTTGATAGTATTATTTGATGTGTCAGTAGCAAAAATATAAGTATTTTCTTTTAATGACCTCAAATCAACATTGTTCATGCGTCCTGATTTTGAGAAGCCGATTATTTCTCCTTTAAGATTGTAAGAGTAGATACCATTATATTTATCAGTACCAAATACGATTGAAAGACTTGGGTCTTCTTGATTAATCCATATTGCAGGATCATCTGCGTTTCCATTAATTGCAACTTGAGGTGTTTCAATTGTTGCTGAAATAGAAAATCCATCAGCAGCAAAAGAGTTATATGAAAAAGAAAATAGGAATATGGTAAATAGTCTTAAATAAATCAATTTAGCCATTTCCTTAACTAGATTGATTAACCCAATTCAACATATACGCGAAGGCAGCTCTATTAGCTTCTATTTTGCCTACTTCATTTAGACTGCCACCTTCTCTAGTATTTAGAGAAAAAATTGAAATAATTATCTGAGTAAAAACTCTAAAGACTCCATCTTTATTAAATATTTCCGGAAGTGCAATATTTTTTTCAATAAATTCTTGTACACATGACGCGAGCTCATTAAAAGGTTCTTTTGTAACAGGAAGAGATGTTGTATTGGATAAAATTAAAGATTGCGCAGCAGCAGATGATGAAAAATAACTATGCATAATCTCAACCGATCTTAAAACAATTACAGATAATTCAGATGAATTAATATTTGAAGTACCTTCAGAAAATTCTTTTTTTAATTCAAGTAAATATCTGGTAGCTAATGCCACTTTAATTGATTCTGGAGTTTGAAAAAATTTATAAGTAGAGGTTCTTTTTAAGCCAGAGACTTCTGAAATATTTGCAATTGTGACTGAATCAATTCCTTCATCTAGCAAAATATTTTCAGCAGTAGTTAATATAACTTCAATTCTTTTTCTGCTTCTTTCTTGTTTAGGGGCTTGATCCATAAATTTATTATGGACAAATGTTGAGAAAAGTAAATCAGATTAAAGTAAAAAGGGGCTATAAACCCCTTTTACAAATTAAAACTTATATTCAAATCCTACAGATACATATTCTGCATTCTTCGATGTTTTATTACTTTCTAAGTCTGAATAATGAAGAAAGACTTTGGCAACTTTTGAAATCTTATACATATAACCTAAGGAGTTTTGTTTTCCTGATTCAAGTTTAATATCAGAGCTAGCTGCTTGAAGATATGCACTACCCTTATCTGATACTTTCTTCTTAAGACTAATTAGATGCCCTTTCTCAGATACGCCCGTAGATAATTTTTTAGTGGATTGATAGAGAACTCCAACATCAATACCTAAAGATTCAATTGGGAACGTTGATGCAATTCTTTGATTGTCATAGCCTTTCCCATTTGAGTCTGATGCAAAAGCTAACTTCATAGATCCTCTTGAGTAATTCAGTGAGTACGAATCAAACGAACCAGTTGATTGGCTTATGGAATTAAGGGTTACTTTAAGTCCTTTAACTATTTCTGGACTTGTATAGCCAACAAAACTATTCATTCTGTTCTCACCTTGAAAAAGATATTTAATATCAGCTCTAGTGTCATTAAATAAATCTACTTTCAATTGAGCAATTTTTAGAGCTGTGTCATGAGTTCCTGTAAATATTTTTCCAAAATTTCCTTCAATTGCTATAAAAGTATTTCTTTCTTTAAATACTTGCTCTCCATCTGCCCTTCCTCTTCCATCAGTTGGATCAATTTCGTTTTCAAATTGATAGGATATTTTTAAATTTTCATTTAAATCAAATTTACCTTTTATGCCAAGCCTTGAGGCATTGTTTTTAAAATCTGTATCTGTTTTAGAGTTTTTATCAGTGCTTTCATAACTAGTATTTATCTTTCCGTAAAATGTAATATCAGAAAGTAGATCAGATGAAAAACATAAAATAGCTAAAGCAGTACTTAAAGACTTAAATATTTTCATTTAGAATTAAACCCCAAAAACTGTCTTTAATATGAAATAAAATAATATTGTTAAGCTTGCTCCAGCTGGGATTGTTACAACCCAGGAAAGAACAATTCTTCCAATAGAACCAAGATCCAAATGAGAGACACCTTTTGCCAACCCAACTCCTATAACTGCACCTACTAATGTATGTGTTGTTGATATTGGAAATCCTATATAAGTTGCAGCTACAACTGTTGATGCTGCAGCCATTTCAGCAGAGAAACCAAGGCTAGGTGTTAAATGAGTAATCTTACTACCTACTGTCTTAATAACTCTTCCACCAAGCATTGCCAGACCGAAGACAATACCAATACCCCCAATTAAAAGAACCCATGGGTTAACAGCTGCTTTTGCTCCTATCGCTCCTTCAGAAGCAACACTTATTATTGCTGACATTGGTCCTATAGCATTTGCAACATCATTTGATCCATGAGCAAAGGCCATAGCTGACGCAGTTACGATCATCAAAATAGCAAAAGCTGATTCAACGCCATATTCTCTTATTTTATTTTTATTTAAATTTAATAGAATTGCAGTAATAATTGTCACAACCACTCCAAAACCAATTGTCACTAGAACAACTTCATTGTCTGTTAGAGGCAGTCCCACATGCTTGAGTCCTTTTCTTGCGGTCACAAGACCGATAATCACTGCCACAAAAAATCCATAAAAAGGTATTAACGATACTGCAGCTTGTTCAGGATCTCTTCTGTCTAAAATTAATTTTTTAGCACTTAAAAAAATTAAAAATGCCATAGTTCCAGATACAGCGGGAGAAACAACCCAACTTGCAGCGATAGTTCCAACTTTACCCCAAGATACTGCTGTAAAACCCATAGAAATAATAACAAAACCTACTATCGAGCCCACAATTGAATGTGTTGTTGAAACTGGCCAACCCTTTGAGCTGGCTATTAGTAGCCAAGTAGCAGCAGCAAATAATGCTGACATCATACCGATTATAAAAATATTTTCTTGTCCAATATATAAATCTGGTGAGACTATTCCTTTTCTTATAGTAGAGGTAACCTCACCACCTGCTAGATAAGCTCCAAGAAACTCAAAAATAGCTGCTATAAATATTGCTTGCCTGAATGTAATAGCTTTGCTTCCTACAGAAGTTCCCATGGCATTAGCAACATCATTTGCTCCAATACCAAAAGCCATAAAGAAACCAGCAAAAGCTGCAATTAACAATATAATCGTCGGGTCTAAGAATAAATTTTCTATAATCATTTTAAAAATTAAATTACAAGGACAATTTAACTATAGAAATGTTACAAAAGTGTTACTAAATGATTAAAGTTTTGTTATTTATTTACGAAGTTTTTGATAAGGATAGTAAAATATAGAAATTAATAACCAAAATAATTATGAGTCTTATTTCTTTAGATCAAAGTGAGTACAAGAGTTTAGATGCTAAATCGTATGATCGAGAAAAAAGAAGATTAAGAATTGAATTATTAAAGCTTCAAGAAGATGTCATTAAGAATAATCGAAAGTTATGTATTATTTTTGAAGGAAGAGATACTGCAGGAAAGAGTACTGCTATTAGATTTTTTTCTGAATATTTAAGGCCTCAACATTTTAATTATGTCCAACTTGGCATTCCAACCAAATGGGAATCTTCGCATTGGTTCCAAAGATGGGGGAAAGCATTACCACGTAAAGGTGAAATTTCATTCCTAGATCGTTCCTGGTATACACGTGCAATTACAGAACCAATTATGGGTTATTGCTCTGAAAATCAATATAGATCTTTTATGAAAAAGGTTAATAAATGGGAAGATGAACAAATGGATAATGGGGTTGAACTAACAAAATTTTATTTTTCTTTATCAAAAGATCAACAAGAGATAAGAATGAAAGCAAGAAAGAATTCAGAATTGAAATACTGGAAACTCTCAAAAAACGATGAAAAAATCATAACTAAGTGGAATGCATTCACCTTATACAAAGAGCAAATGTTTAATCAAACAAGTACCGATAATAGTCCATGGGTCTCTATCAATTCAAATAACAAAATGATTGCAAGACTAACATCACTTAGATACCTCTTGATTAAAACAGAATATGAAGGCAAAAAAATACTTAAGCCAACAAAATGGTCTAAATCTCTTAATAATTATTCATCCAATTTAGAAGGTGTGCAATTCGATAATCTTTCATATGATCAATTCATTATTATCAGCAAGTACAGTGATAATTCATGAAAATTGCATCAGTCGATATAGGCACCAATGCTGTTAAGTCAAAGATTTTTAAAACAACCCCTACTTCTATAAAATATATTGATGGAATACGTTCACCAATTAGGCTTGGGTCAGATGTTTTTAAAAAAGGAAAAATATCTGAGAAAAAATTAGATGAATTGTCTAAAACATTACAAAAATATCAAAGAAAATTTAAGAAAGATAAAATAGATCAATATGAAATAGTTGCAACAAGCGCTTTAAGAAATTCTTCAAACTCAGAAGATGTTAGAAGATCAATAGAAAATAAAATTGAACACCCTATTAGAATTATTTCTGGCCTTGAAGAAGCTAAATTAATTAGCTTTCATCCAGAAGCACAACAAGGAAAAAATAAAATGTTTATTGATGTTGGTGGTGGTAGTACTGAAATTTATATATATAAATCAAATAAACACTTCGTCCAATCATTTCAGCTTGGTGGTGTTCGATTAATGCTTAAAAAAGATGAAATAAGTGAATGGAAAAGGATGGAAAAGTGGTTAAAAAATCATAAAGATATAAAAACCATCATCGGTCTTGGAGGCAATATAAGATCATTTTTAAATATTCATAATTCAAAGAAAATGAAAACAGATAGCTTTCATGAAAATTTTAAAAAGTTAAATGAACTTAATATTAAAGAAAAAATTGAAAAGTATGGATTTGCATCAGATCGTGCTGATGTTATTGGCTTTGCAATGCAGATTTATGAAAAAATAATTAAGCAACTAGATATTAAGACTATTCAATCAACTAAATGGGGGGTTTCAGACTCTATTGCTGTAAAAACTTTTCATGAGATTTACTCAGACAAAATATCAATTTATGAAGATAAGTAAATACATATCAGAATTCTTGGGTACTGGATTTTTGTATTGCACAAATTTTTGGAAGTATTTTAGCTTTCTTAGTTTATAGATATTTCTTCAAGACTAATTAAAAACAAGTTTTGTTATAGAGTCTTGTTCATTCTTTGAATAAGATATGTTGTTAAGTGCCCTTCCTAATTTAAAAGCTATTTCATCTGAAATTGAAATTGATTCTTTTAAATTATTTGTTTTAAAAGAAACTATCAGGGAACTACCCTCTTCGACAATTACAAGGTCGGATATAGATTCTGGAAGAAGATTGTCTATGAATGCCTCTATATCATCTATGTTTGATGATTGGCTTATCAAGGTATTACTCAAGAGTTCTGCCTTGGAAACAACATACTCATAGTCAGATTTAACCTTATCTAATTGTTTTGATGAAAAGTTTAAATTCCCAACAGTAGTATTTATTATAAAAAATAATACGGCAACAACAACTATAAAAAATGCTGCAAAAATTAAATTTTTTTCTCTTGTATTAAGACTATTTAAAAAACTATTCATCTTTTAATTCAATTTTGATTTCGCCTGAAATTTCATTGTTCTCAGTAATGATATTTTCATCAATAATATTTATATTAAAGGTATCAACACTATTTTTAACTACCGCATATTGTATTTGTGGTAATTTTTCTATATTTAAAGTCGCTTGATTAGAGCTAAAGTCTATTTTAATAGCTTCTATATACTTCTCTCCAAGCGAAATCATAAAACCAAAATTATCAAATTTTGATTCATTTCTTGATGATTGTAATTTTGATGATCCAGGTATTTGTTCAATTAACTGATCGATTTGAATTTTTGGAGTGATAACTCTTTTCGTATTTTTATCAATCATTTTAAAAATATTGAATATTTCAGTTTCATAAATATTCATCTGTTTATTATTTTGAGCTGTAAAGATATATGGCAAAGCAATTATGGATGTTATTAAGAATAAGCACGCATATATCTCAATTCTAGAAAAATTTAACTTGTTAAAGATATTTTGAAATGAAAATTCAAACTTAAATAGATTTGGGAGATTGTCATTGATTGATGAAATAAATTTGGCAATAGAAATATTTTTATTTTGATTGTAACCGTCAAGCTCTTTAATAGATTTATTTATAAAAACGTTGGGTTCAAAATTTATATATATGGATTTAACCGTATCTAAGTATTGTGCTAATGAGTCTTGGTCTGTTGAAGAACCTGTTCCATCATTGAATGAAAATAAAAATCTATTATTAAATTCAGTAATAGTATTGGTATCAAATTTTTTATTTAAAAAATAATCAGGAATTAAAATAACTTTGCACTTCAATTGGTTAAGGGATCTGTTTAATTCGTTATAAAATCTCTTATCCATTACAAATCCAATATTTTCAAATAAAAAAAACTCATTTTCTGAAACATCATTGACGATGAATGAGTCAATATCAGATATAAAATTTGCTAAATTATTTTGAGTCGATAAATTATCATTTCTTTCAAAAGCATAGCTACCGATAGCGGATGAAGGCAATAAGTAAATTAATTTATCTGTATGAGATAGAGTTAAAAAATCTTTAATATCAGAGAAATTAGATACTTTTTTGTAATTATCAGAACTTCTATGGAAACTTCCTTGGTTAAAATCTAAATTATTTGGGTATGCTACAAAAGTATCCATTAAATACCATTATAAATTCTTGAAATAATAAAACCATTATTATTATCTTCGTAAATTATGATGCTTTTTGAGGAGGATACAAATTTCTTAAAACTAACTTCAGAATTTAATTCAAAGATATTTGATGTAACTTTTATATTTCCATAAGCAAGATCAAAATCAAAATTTGGAAAACTTCTCATAAAGTGATTTAAATCATCAAAACCTGATTCAGGAATATTATCAATTATATATTCGGCATCTTTAATAGATAGATTAGGAAAGATAGAACTCAATAAATATACATCCTTTAAGTCTAATGTATTAATGTTTAAAGAGATTTGCGATGCATTGGGTATTGTGCAGAAATAATTGTTAAAGATATTCCAATCTATTTGTTTTACAGCAGGAATGCTCTTTAATTCATCAATAGATACCATTAATCTCATCCCAGTATATTCTCTTGGGCTATGTAAAGGACCTGAGTAGTAATAGTCCTCAAGACCATAAGCCCTAGGATTTGAATCTTTATCAATCCAATCGATAGTTTGATCAATTAGCTCTTCAATGACGTTATTGTCTATTTCATTTAAAGTTAAGATTTTTCTGAATGCGGCTGATGAATTCTTATTTTCAACATAATTTCCATCTTTTAAAGTAACAATTGAATTAATATTAAAACAATTTCCATAATCTGATATTTTCCCAACAATATTAGCCCCATTTAAATCAAATACCATTGGCTGGTTTATTATTGGGTTATTCTTTAATAACTTGTTTCGATTAAACTTCAGCTCTTTTTCTATCTTGTCTTTTGCTAAAGATTCAATATTACGAAAAATATTTAATGATAAAGTTTGAAACTCTATATATTGTGCCCTTTTCAGCGATAAAAAATATTTATTACCAAATAAGACTGCAACAGACGACAATAGCAAAACTATTAATAGAATAGATATTAAAACGACGCCTTTATCTTTTGAATACATAATCAATATTCGGTTCAATTATCCATAAATACTCTTTACCACTTCTTTTAAATTCGAGTTTTATCAAAGTTGGTATTTTTGTTTCTGTTTCAGGATTTATGGGCCACTTTTCATGCCATTTTTTTTCATACATAAATCTTATATCTAGCTCAGATATATCTTCTAGAAAATTTGATTCAATATTTTCACCACTATTAAAAGGATTGGAGGAAAAGAATTGTTTTCTTATAAGTTTGTCATTATTAAGTTCGTATTCAATCCTTTTAATAGGAGATGTTTCATTAGAAATGGATTTAATTTTGGAATTAAATGAAATCCTTTTATCAATATTGCTTCCCAAAAATGTCCCTTTGATGGGATTTCCATAATAATCGCGCAATGAAACATTTATTATTTGTCTTAAATCCCTTCTTAAAGTAATTGATGAAAAATTTAATACTCTTGCTGACTGTAACCTTTCAGATGATAGACGCTCCGTTTCTAATGAAGACTGAAGTATGTTTGATGAAATAATAGCTATCATTGAAAGAATGACTAATGACACCAAGACCTCTATTAATGTAAAACCTTTATTCATTTACTGTATAAGCCTTTGGTCGTATAAATATATGTTTCTTCATTTTTAAGCTTTACAAATATCTCATATTCAAAAAACTCATCGCTGGGTCCATTGCTTATAGTTTCATCCCATTGCCATTTCTGTCCTCCCATAACCATTTCACCACTTCTTTGTAATGGTTTTAATGATTTTTCTAGAGTATGTATTAATGAAATACGATTATTTGCTACCTCTTTAGCTAAATATCTTTGTTCTAAGTCAAAGCTTGATGTTGCTGTTGATATTATTAAATTATAAATAGTTATTACAGACACGCTTAAGATAAATAATGAAACCACTACTTCAATTAAACTAAATCCTTTCTCAGTAGTTGATGAATTCATTTATTACTTTCCCATTATTTTTTATAACTATTCGTTGAATATAATCATTATGATAAATATTAATATCTCCTCCTGAATTTTCACCAGAGGGATAAAAAATAACTAGAGGAGACTTGCTCTGTTTATCTTCTAATTCAATTAAAGTCCCATCTTCAAATTTAAATGTTTTCTTTAATGATGCTATTTCACTTAAAAAAGAATTATCGAAATCATAATCTATTTCTTGGTTTTTATTATCATATATATACTCAGCATACTGATTAGTTGAATTTAAATACCATCCAATTATATTTCCAGTGACTATGCTTTCATATGTTAAGAAGCTAACTGTATTTTTAAATGAATTATTTTGAGAATCTACTGATCTTAGAGTGCTAAAGTTGAGAGTAATAAGCGTGGTTGTAATACCAATAATAAATAAAACAACAAGAATTTCTATTAAGGTAAACCCTTTTTGATGTTTATTACTGCTGCATCCAGTTTCCAATATCAGAATCCTCGCCTGATCCTCCTTCAACGCCATCGGCCCCGAGAGTATACAAGTCATATTTAAAAGACCTTCGTGAAGGATGTTCATATATATATTCTCTTCCCCATGGATCTTTTGGAATTGAAGAAATATAACCACCTTCAGGATACAAGAATGGATTTTTTAATTCGGAGTGAGGATTAACAAGAGCATCTAGACCTTGAGAGGTGGTAGGATAAGATAATTCATTAAATTTATATATTTCTAAGGCTTTATTTGTGTTTGCCATATCAGCTCTAATCTTTTCTAGATTAGCTCTTTGGAATACTGGGTCAACACTAACCACAACGACGGTCGCTAATATACCCAAAATAACTAAGACAGCCATTAACTCTATCAGCGTAAATCCTTTTTCTTTATTCTTCATATTGCGAGGGTATTCATTTGCATTATTGGTATTAGTATAGCTAGAACTATCAACATAATAAATCCACCCATAAATATTATTACAATAGGTTCAAGTAATGATAAAAAGATTGCTCTTTTATTTTCAATTTCAGATTTTAAAAAATGAGAGACTTTATTAAACATTTTCACTAAATTACCAGACCTATAACCACTAGATACTAATTGAATAAATATATCAGGGAAGACTCCTTCATTCTTTAGAGAAACTATAAAGTCTTTACCTTCAACAACATCATTTTTTGCATTTAATATAATTTTTGAAAGGAACTTGTTGTTAAAAATTTTTGAGCACTCTTCAAGAGCAACATCAAGATTTGTTCCAGAAGCTAACAACAGTTCCATGGTACTTGAGAATCTTTCTAATTCTGAGTTCAATATAAAATTACCAAGTAAGGGTGTGTTAAGGAGCTTTCGATCAAATATAATTTTATTCTCTATTTTACTAACATAATTTTTATAAAAATAAAAAATAATGCCAATAGAAATAACAATCACGATTAGTATTGGAATAATGTTATTTGAGATTCCTATTAAAAACTTAGTTATAAATGGCAGCTCTGCTCCAGCCTTTATAAATTGACCAACTACTTGAGGTAATACAAATGCTAACAGCGAAATTATTACTACAATTGAAAATCCTATTAAAATTAAAGGATATGTTAGAGCAGATATAACTTTTTGCTTAATAGATGCGCTCTCTTCTAAATAATCAGCAAGCTTATTAAAAACAATATCTAAATTACCAGATGAATCTCCAGCAGTAACCATTGAAATATATGTATCAGAAAAAACGCCAGGAAATTTTTTCATTGAACTGCCAAGTCTTTTACCCTGAACAATATCCTCTTTTAAACTATATAAAATATAAACTAAATTCTTATTTTGTAATTGATTAGCGGTTATATTTAATGCTTCTACAATTGGTGTGCTTGCTTCAAGTAACGTTGCCAATTGTCTTGTCATAATAACGATATCTTTATCTTTTATTTTTAAAGCTTTACCTAGATCTTTTGATTCAGAGACTTTTAAAGGAGTCAACTTTAGATCTTTTACAAGTTTCCTTGCTTCACGCTCTGACTCTGCACTGAGTATGCCTTTTTTTTTCGCGCCATCCTGATTAATTGCTGTATAACTATAGGCTGGCATCTTCTTTAATATTATTTACTCTTATAATTTCTTCACAAGATGTAACTCCATTAACAATCAAATCTATAGACGCTTGTTCAATTGATTGATTATCTTTAAAAACATGACCTGCTATCTCATTTTCAGAGGCGTTATTGTGAATGAGATCTTTTAATTTTTTATCTACTTGGATACATTCCGCAATAGCAATTCTTCCTTGATATCCAGTATGATTGCAATGATCACATCCATTCGGATTATAAACAGATTTATTCTTATCTAAATTAAAAATATCAACATGCTCAGAGGTTGGTTTACTTTCTGTTTTACATTTTGGACAGAGTCTTCTAACTAATCTTTGGGAAATAATTGTTCTTAAACTTGATGCCAGTAAAAAAGATTCAATACCCATATCCCTTAATCTTGTTATTGCTGCAACTGCGCTATTTGTGTGTACAGTCGATAGGACAAGATGTCCTGTGAGGCTTGACTGTATTCCTATTTGAGCTGTTTCAACATCCCTCATCTCACCAACCATTACTACATCAGGATCTTGTCTTAGTATTGCTCTTAAACCTTTTGCAAAGGTATATCCAGTTTTAGTATTTACTTGTGTTTGTCCTATTCCATTCAATGTGTATTCAATAGGATCTTCAACTGTAAGAATGTTTTGAGAAGAATCGCTCAAAAATCGTAAGCCAGCATATAGAGTAGTTGTTTTTCCTGATCCGGTTGGTCCAGTAAAAAGAATAATTCCCTCAGGATTTTTAAGTGAATTTTTGTAATTAGACAGAATCTTATCTGGAAGACCAAGATCATCTATGTTTATTTGAGCTGCTTGTTTATCTAGAATTCTTAGAACTATTCTTTCACCATAAGATGATGGAAGAGTTGATACTCTTACATCAACATTTTTATCTCCAAGGGATAATGAAACTCTTCCATCCTGAGGAAGTCTTCTTTCTGAAATATCAAGACCAGAAATAATTTTTATTCTAGATATTAGTACTGATGCAATTTTGCTATCTTGTTTAAGAATTTCTTTTAATATTCCATCAATTCTAAATCGAACAATAATATGATCCTCGTATGGTTCAAAATGAATATCAGATGCTCTGTTTTTAATAGCCTGACTGATAACACCATTAATTAATTTAATGATGGGAGTATCGTTATTACCGCTAAGCAGATCTTCGGTGGCATTAATACTTCCAGCAAAGTCTTGTAAATCAAATTCATCAGAGAGTTCTTCAGATATATCATTATCATGATCAGTGATTGAAAAAGAGTTAGTAAGAATGTCATTGAATTTTTCTGGTTCACATAATTCAAACTTAAAACTTGAATTTAAATATCTTTGGATTTCGTTATAAATTTCTTTCGATAGTAGATTTGGTGAGGATACAACTACACCATCTTTGGTATTAAGTGCTATTACATTATTTTCTTTTACAAAATCATATGGCAGAACATCTGATTTGATATTTTCACTCATTGCTTATTCTTTTGGTTTAGTAAGATCAATAATAGATTTTTTATTTTTGATTTCTTGTTCAGCTTTGAAGTAGTTATATTTTTCTAAAGATATTTGATTTGTAATATCGGAATCATTAAGAATTGTCGGTTTTAAAAAAACCATTAAATTTTTAGTGCTAGTGCTTGTAGATGATGATTGAAAAAGCCTACCTAAAAGAGGTATGGATCCTAATACTGGTACCTTAGATATAACCTCTTGATTATCCTCATCTATAAGGCCACCCAATACAATTATTTGGTTGTTGTCTACAAGTACCGTTGTTTCTATCTCTCTTTTATTTGTAATAACATCTAATCCTGATTGAGCGACGCCAGCGATACCAGATACACCTTGTTTAATATTCAATATAACAGAGGCTCCTTCATTAATTTGAGGAGTGATTTCTAACTCTATACCAACTTCCTGTCTAGATGTCGTTCTGAATGGGTTAGAGTTATTTGTACCAAGGCTCTCACCAGTAGTGATTGGAATTTCTTGACCTATGAAGAGTCGTGCAGGCTCATTATCCATTGCAAGAATTGAAGGAGTAGAAAGAATATTTGAATCTGTATCATCTGCTATTGCATTTAATATGCCTACAAAATTATCCTTTCCTTTTGTTAAGTCACCAAATCCAGCAACAAGTCCCTGTGTATTTAAAAGAGATGATATTGCAGTAGTTGTTAATGTAACATCCTGTTCATCATCGGCAGCACCTGCGATTGCAAGTAAATCTGCACCAGTGCCTGAAAATCTTGTAATTCCAACAGGAATACTATCCTCATCATTGCCAGAGTAAATAGCCTCAACACCTAGCCTTCTTGCTGCATTCTCTGAGAGATCAACGACAATTGCTTCAACAAGAACTTGAGCTCTTCTAATATCTAGTTTTGAGATAATATTTCTAATCGAATTAAGATTATCTTCAGCTGAGGAAATAATTAGTGAATTTGTTTTTTCGTGATAAGTAATTGCAGTCTGCTGTCCTTCAGCATCACTGATAAAACTTCCTGAGATAGAATTTAAAATTGCTGCTATATCTGCAGCTTGAGCATATTTTAAATAAATTACATCTAATGAATCATTCGACGTTATATCATTATCAAGGGATCTTAAAGTTGATTCAATATTTTGAGTAATCAAATCATTTGCTGATAATATTATTGAGTTTGATGGAGTAAAAGGTATAGCTACAAATTGGTTAATTGTAGGATTATTTTGAGATTTTAATCTATCCAAAATCCTTACTCCTTCTATTGAAGAAAGATTATTAAGTTTAATTATTGAAATTTTAGCAGTATTATTTTTATCTAAATCATTAAGCAAATTTCTAATTCTCTTAACATTACTAGCTCTATCAACAAGTAATATAGAATTTATAGAAGAAATGTTAGATAAATGAGACTGTCTTCCTGTAATAGGCTTAATCATAGGAAGAATTTCCTCAGTAGATCTATTTATTAATGGGATAACTGCTGTTTCAAATCCTCCATCTGAATAATCTTCTGTTTTATCTCTTGTAGCTTCGTTTTCTGGAACTACTCTTAAAAATCCATCTTCAGATATAGTGCTAAATCCATTGACTTGAATAGTTCTTAAATAAACATCCCAAACTTGTTTTCTATCAAGGTTTGCATTTGAATAAATTGTAATCTTTCCTTTAACTCTTGGATCCAAGATAATTGTCTTCTTTGAAAATTGAGCAATATCTTGCGTAACTTTTTTAATATCTACATCTTCATAATTCAATATAAAAGAATCTTGTGCAGTAACATTGCTAATTAATATTAGTGTAAGAGCAAGAATTTTGAATCTGTTATTAATCATAAGTTATTTCCAACAAGATTCTCAATTTTATATAATTTTTCTTGGTTACGAAATATAACTTCATCTTTATTTACTTCAACTAATTCGTAAATACCCTCAAGTTTTTCACCTTTAGCAACAACAAATTCTTTATTTCCCTTTTTAAGAATAACTGACGAGTCTGTGTCTCCTGATCTATATCCAATGAGTTTATATTCAAAAGAAGCGATACTCTTAATGTTATTTGAATTATTATTTATTTGGTTTTCATTAGGATTAAATGAAAAAGCAGTCATGTTAGGTATAGTTATTTTTTTGATATCAGGTTGATTGATAAAAGTATTTATATTTGAGACAGAAAAAAACAAAACAGGCAGGGCTAGAGCCAAGATAATAATCTTTTTAATCTTTATAAAGTCCATAATTGAATGAGCAATCATTTTAGCTCATTTTTTAGGACAACAGATATTTATTGGTTAATACCAGATAACTTTATAACTTTAGTAAGTCTTCCGGATTTCATAAAGATATGAAATTTATTCCAAAAAGATGTAATCATAAGTTTCTCCAAATTAAAACATTTATGCAACATAAATGTGACATTTGTGTGACATTCTATTATGAAAACCTTTTAAAGTAAAGCTTTAAGGCTTTATACACCAGGGACTGTAAACCAAAAAGTTGAGCCTTCTTGTGGTTTAGATTCAATTCCTACCTCTCCATTCAAACTATTTACAAGATGTTTTACTATTGCTAGCCCTAATCCACTGCCTTGATTTTCAGTAGCTCTGGCAGATGCTGTTCTGTAAAATCTACTAAAAATATGATTTATATCTTCATCTGCAATTCCTTCGCCCTTATCTTTGATCATTACTTTAATATAACCATTAGAGTCATTTACAGTTGATATAGTTATATCTGATCCTTTTTCAGAATACTTAATAGCATTATCTATTAAATTATCCATAATTCTTTCAATAGCTTGGAGGTCAGCGTTAATAGTTCCTTTATGATTTGATTTAAAAATTATTTTAATTCCTTTCTTTTTTGAAAGATTACTAATGGATTGAACATATCTATTAATAAATGAATTTAAATCAATTTCTTCAAAGTTTAACTTTAATTCTCCATATTCTATTCTTGATAAGTCAAGTAATGATGAAACCATGTCTGTTAATCTTTCAGCATTATGCAATATTGCATTTGCAAAAATTCTTCCTTGTATCTTATCTTCTAAAGCTCCATCAATTAGAGTTTCTGAATTTGCTCTAATGACACTAATTGGGGTCCTTAACTCATGTGATAAATTTGAAATAAAGTCCCTTCGCATTGAATCCAAGCTTCTTAATTGAGTAATATCATGAACTACTAAAATATTTTCTCTTGTATTCTTGCTTTGATTTATAGTTGCTAAGACCCACCTTGTAGAATTATCATTCAATTCAATTTCAAATTCTATATCTGCTTTTTTTTTCTTTTTTGATCTTCTGTACAGATACTCAATAGATTTAATCCCTAGATCTTTTATATTATCTTCATGTTTGCTTTTGAGATTAAGGATTTGTGAGAATTGATCATTTTCAAATGTTATATCTCCATTACTATCTGTTACAACAATACCCTCCCCTAGATCATCAAGAACAGAACCAAATTGATCTCTTTGTTTACCAATTAAATTAATATTATTCTTTAAATTTTCTGATATTTCTGAAATGCCTTTAGCTACATTACCAAATTCGCCTGTATCTTTTCTTAAGGCCTTAATAAATTTCTTTTTTGTGCTTCCTTGTGCGATTTGAGATGTTAAAGCCTCTAAAGTTGATATATTTTTATATGTAAAATTACTAAAAATCATAGAGATAATTAATGTTGTTATTAATATCGCAGGGACTAGTAATAAAATTGAGAGATCTGGGTTTTTAATTATTTGGTATGAAAGAAGAACACCAATCACTATTGATATAAATATTACTATAAATATTCTAAGTCTAAATAGCATTTATTATCTTAGTCTGGAGTTCTAGAAAATTTATATCCAACACCTCTTATGGTTTGGACATATTTACCCATTGAGCCAAGCTTCTCTCTTAATCTTTTAATATGAGTATCAACTGTTCTAGTTGTAACCTCTGAATTATATCCCCACACTTCAGATAATAATTGATCTCTTGATTGTACTCTTCCTCGTTTATCTACAAGCTCTCTTAATAGACGAAATTCAAGAGCCGTAAGTATTATTTGTTCAGAGTCTACGTGAACCTCATGTGAATCGACATCAATTACTAAATCACCAAACTGCCTTTCTACCTCAACGAGATCTTTCTTTTTATCACGTCTTTTAAGTACAGCTTTAACCCTTAAGATTAACTCTTTTACACTAAAAGGCTTAGTGACATAATCATCAGCACCCAGCTCAAAGCCTACAAGTTTGTCAACTTCATCATCTTTTGCGGTTAATATAATAACTGGAATCGCTTCTGTCTGAATATTGTTTTTTATCTGTTTACATAGATCTAATCCAGATCCATCAGGCAACATTAAATCTAAAATTATTAATGCAAAGTTATTGTTATTTATTTTTTGATTAGCGTCATTTAAAGAACCAACAGCTGACACTTTAAATCCTTCACGACCTAAATTATATTCTAGGTTCTTACGAATATCTGGTTCGTCTTCAATAACTAGTATATTCTCATTCATAAATAAAGCACCGGATTATCATTTTCACTCTTTTTTAATG